>JAFVED010000248.1 GCA_017478125.1 Bacteroidales bacterium
AAAGGGTTAGTGTTATTGATGCCATAATTCATTCATTTGTCAACGATACAAAGGTACAAAATACGGGGGACAAAAACAATTATTTTTGTCCCCATAATCGTTGTCTACTGAAATCTACTGAAAATTAATTTTGGCGGATTTGTGGTTGGTTGTTATTGATTGATAGTTAATTACAACGGAAATTGCTTTTCAAATCATTTCAGGGTTTTTCCCAATTTTTCAAGTGGGACTTTCCCGCCCGGAAACTCCCACCAGTCCTTGAATTCACCATAGCCTCTCTGAGTGGCGAAAATGAGGTCGCCGCGACGTATGACCGCGGCGACCACTTCAAGATGCTTTAAAGAATCCAAACCAATTGTCAGACGTTTGTCACATCGCCGCTATCAGTTCCTCGTTCGAGACAGCGTCGGCCTCGTAGCAGGTCTTGAGATAGGCAAGCCCCCCCAGGTAGTCCTCTTCCGTGAACGAGTCCATGCACTCCTTGGCGGCGACCACATCGTACCCGAGACAGAACGCGTCGGCGGAAGTGTGGCGTACACACATGTGGGCGTGGAGACCGGTCATGATGACGGTCTTGACACCGAGTTCCTTGAGAAGGATGTCAAGGTCGGTCTGGAAGAATCCGCTGTAGCGCCTCTTAGGCACCACATAGTCTTTCTCCTGAGGCGTCAGTTCGGGGATGACTTCGGCTCCGGGAGTGCCGGCCATGGCATGCTCGCCCCAGATGATCAGCTCACGGTCGATGCCGGGAAGATGGCGGTCGTTGCAGTAGATCACGGGAACACCTTTCTCGCGGGCTGCCTCAAGAAGGCGCGCTGTGGCGGGAACGATAGCTTTTGCCCTGTCGCATCCGAGGGCACCGGTGACGAAGTCGTTGAGCATGTCGACGACAAGGATAGCGGGATGGTTCAGTTTTTCCATTTTTTCAGATGATAAGCGAAGGGAATCAGACCAATTTCTGTGCCAAATCCTTTTGAAAAGTCAAGCTATTTGGCTAACTTTAACGAAATAAACCAATAAATCGAAATGAGACCTTTTTACTTATCAATCGTATGCTTGTTCGCTTCCGCCTTCATGGCGTCAGCCCAGACCGCGGTGGTCGAGATGGCTGATCCTCACCCCACTCCAGTGGAGGTCTGGAACGGAGTGAAGACCCTCGGTTTCGGCTGGGGCTCAATTGATTCCAGGTATAAAAAAGATGACGTGCCATCCCTTTCCAAGGCCGTGGCCCTATATGGGTGGAGAGGCGAGAGAGTCAATGCCCAGGCCGTGCTGGTGGCTCCCGAGGCGGTGGGATCTTTCGAGGTCTCGGCGAGCGATCTAAAGTCCGGCAAGAATGTGATCCCTTCCTCGGCGGTCGACAGGTATTTCGCCACCTATGTGATGGGTGAGGTTGTGTTCCAGGGCGACTCGGTCCTGGCCGCCGACAGGCTTGTCAAGGCCGGCAAGATGGCTGTCGAGGCCAGGACGGTCCGTCCGGTCTGGCTCACTGTCAACATCCCCCGCGACGCGGTTCCCGGAAAGTATAAAGGGACCCTAACCGCCCGGGCCGACGGCAAGTCCATGACCATCCCATACACCATCGAAGTCAGCAAGAGGACGCTGCCCGAACCCAAGGACTGGAAGTTCCACCTTGACCTGTGGCAGAATCCCTACGCCGTAGCCCGCTATTTCGACGTGCCTCTCTGGAGCGAGGAGCATTTCGCGGCCATGCGCCCCATCATGGAATACCTTGCCTCCGCCGGTGAGAAAGTCATCACCGCCAGCATCTTCCAATATCCCTGGAACAAGCAGACCGAGGATCCTTTCGAGAGCATGATCGGGAAGTTCAAGGGTATGGATGGCTCGTGGAGATATGACTACACCGTCTTCGACAAATGGGTAGAGTTCATGATGAGCTGCGGAATCACCGAGCAGATCGACTGCTATTCAGTCCTGCCCTGGCACCTCACGTTCGAGTACTTCGACGCGGCCAAGAACTTCTCGGTGGCCGAGAGGATGGAGCCTGGTTCCAAGGAATATGAGGAATATCTCCTGCCCTTCCTGACTGATTTCGCGAGGCACCTGAAATCTAAGGGCTGGTTCGAGAAGACCTGCATCGCCATGGACGAGCGCCCTAAAGAGCTTCTTGAGCATGCCTATGCCATTGTCCATAAGGCAGACAAAGACTTCAAGATCGAGGGAGCCATCAACTATTTCGGTCCGGAAGTCGCTGAGAGAATGTACGATATCAGCTTTGCCATGCGTCCCGGTCTTCCTATCCAGATGACTCATGAGCAAGTCGCCGACCATCTTGGCAGAGGCAAGAGGGTTACTTTCTACACCTGCTGCTCTCCCCAGCGCCCCAACACCTTCACCGACTCCGCTCCCGCTGAGTCAGCCTATCTCGGCTGGTACGCCGCCGCTACCGGCTACAGCGGTTATCTCCGCTGGGCCTACAACAGCTGGGTGAAGGATCCTTGCCTGGACTCCCGTTTCCGCTCCTGGAGGGCCGGAGACTGCTATCTGGTCTACCCTGACGGTCCGAGCATCTCCTCCCAGAGGCTGATCGAGGGCATACAGGACAACGAGAAGATCCGCGCCATCCGCGGCGGGCTCGACGCCAAAAAGGCCGCCCTTCTCGACGCCCAGCTTCAGAAAATCCTCGATGTCGACTGGGAGAACTCCACGGACATAGAGGTCGCCAGGCTCATGAATGAGTCCAAAGCTTTGCTCAAGTCTCTTGAGTAAGAGATGCGGCCGGGACACCCTTTCTTTATCCTTCTAGCCGTGATGGCCCTTTCCGCTTGTTCGGGAAGGGCCGTCAGGCTACATTCGGAGGAGGCTCCTCCGATCTATCCTGATTATGTGGGGGTGACTGTTCCGGCCAATATCGCGCCCCTCAATTTCATGCTCTCGGGCCGGATGTCCGGCAGGAAGGTCTCGGCAGTATTCTCTTCCGGGCAGGTGTCTTGCCGCGTTGTCTCGGGGAGGGGAGTTGTCCGGATCCCCATGAAGGCTTGGAAACGATTGACAGGCAACGCACAAGGAGGATCGGTTGAAGTCAGCGTCTCCGCCTTGGGGGATGACGGCTGGACAAGGTACGAGCCTTTCAAGATATTCGTGTCTCAAGACAAGGTCGACCCCTACATCGCCTACCGTCTGATCGAGCCTGCCCAGGAGATATGGAACCACATGGGGATATACCAGCGTCACGTCGAGAATTTCAAGGAGACCCCCATAATCGAGAACTCGTCCACTGACGGCAACTGCATGAACTGCCACTCTTTCCTGTCGAGGGATCCGGGCGTGATGCTCTTCCACATGAGGGTGGTCAATCCCGGCACCATGCTGATCAAGGACCGTCGGCTGGAGAAGCTGAACACGAAGACGGACAAGACCATCTCCGCGTTGGTCTACCCTTATTGGCACCCTTCCGGGAGGTATGTCGCGTTTTCAGTCAATGACACGAAACAGGCCTTCCACACGACTGACACCAACCGGGTCGAGGTTTTCGACATGAGGTCCGATGTGGTGGTCTATGATGTTGATGACCATAGGGTTATCTTGTCTCCGACCTTGACCTCCAAGGGCTCTTTCGAGACTTTCCCGACCTTCTCCCCTGATGGCGGGACCCTCTATTTCTGCTCGGCTGACTCCCTCCCGATGCCCGGTCGTTTCTCGGACTTGAGGTACAGCCTGTGCTCAGTCTCTTTCGATCCCGCCACAGGCGCCGCGGGTGATGTGGTCGACACTCTCTACAAGGGTAAGAGCGTCTCTTTCCCGAGGGTCTCTCCTAACGGACGGTTCTTGTTGATGACCCTCTCTGAATATGGTAACTTCTCTATCTGGCACCAGGACGCCGACTTGTGGCTGGTCGATCTGCGGGACGGTTCCGCAAGACCGTTGGAGAGCGCCAACAGCGACCGGTCGGAGAGTTACCACTCATGGAGCGGGAACAGCCGCTGGGTGGTTTTCAGCAGCCGCAGGGAAGACGGCCTCTACACCCGTCCGTATTTTGTCCATATCGACGGGGAGGGTAACACCTCGAAGCCGTTCGTCCTTCCCCAGAAGGATCCCGGCTACCACAAGCGTCTCATGAAAAGTTACAATATTCCCGAGATGATAAGCGGGCCGGTTAAGTACCCGGCCCGTTCGATCGCCCGTAAGGCTAAGAAAGACAAAGGGATAGATGTGACTTCCTAATTGTCGAAAGCGTTCCTGTTCTTTTCTTTCGCCGCCTTTATGATAGCGTTCTCCTCTGTGAGGTCGATCAGCTCGTCGTATGGCTTGCCGACACCGAGGTTCTCGTTCCAGATGTTGGAGGCCTCCACTGACTTGACACAGGCCGCGAACTTCCCGGCCTTGAGTTCCTCCTTGGCTTTCCCGAGGCAGGCGGCCCGGTAGATATCATGTCCCCTCCTGGCGCCTTCCATCGGCATGACCTTAAGCTTGGACAGGACTTTGAGCGACTTGGTGTACTCACCCGCGCCGCAAAGGGCATCCGCGTAGGCGAGCCCGAACTCGAATTTGTCCGGGAATCTCTTGAAGTATTTCTCACCGGCGGCGCAAGCTTCCTTCCAGCTGGCGTTGTCCCTGTAATAGTCCACCAGCGCCTTTCCTGTGCGCCAATCCTGGGACAGGGACTCGGCCTTCTTGATGTCGTCCAGCCTGCCTTCCCCAGAGCGGAGGATAGCCCTTGTGAGATAGAAAGGATTGTAGTCGGGCTGGTTCCCGCAGGCCTCCATCAGTTCCGCCGCCTTGTCCTTCCCGGCGTGACGCCAGAGGATTAACGCTTTGTAATAGTTGAGTTTCCAGTCAGGAGCCTTGTCCGCGGCCCAGTCGAACACCTTGATCATCTCAGGCCTGAAAGGGAACACGAAGTCCGGCGAGGCGGCGTTGGCTTCCTTCAGGAGAGCGCCAGCCTTGGACGTGTCGCCACTAAGGCAGGCGATATAGGCTCCCAGGTATTTGGCTGAAGGATATTCAGTCATTGAGCATAGATCGGAAGCCTCGTCGAGAAGACCGCTGTCAAGATAGAGCAGGGCGGTCTCGAGAATGGTCTCCTGAGGCAGCTCGCACTTGAGAGTCTTCGTGAAAGAGACGGGATCGCCCGCGGCGAGGCAGCGCTCGAAGTTAAAGTAAGGGAACAGAGGAAGTTCCGCGGCCTCGGTCTTGAGAATACTCTCGGCGGCCTTCTTGTCTCCGAGATGTCTTGAGGCGACTGCCTCCGCCCATCTGCCCTCCACGCTCCTGCTCTCGCGGGCATAGGTCAGCGCGAGGTTCCAATCCTTGTCAGCCATGGCCAACTTCGCCAGCCCGACGTAGGCGGCGTCCCTGTAGGCGGCGGTGTAGGTGGCCAGGGAGAATCCGTCCTTGGCCTGGGTGGTCTTTCCGATGGCTTTGGCGGCGAGAGCGTAGAGGTAATTGGCCTCTCCATCGTAGGTATTGATTGTCAAGGCCTTCCGGGCATATTCAAAAGCGTCCTCCCACATCCCGCAATGGAGCCCGAACGATGCCATGCCCCTCAAGGCGGGGGCATACCACTTGTCGATGGCCAGGCTGGCCAGGTACTCGTCTTTGACCTCCTCGTAGTGGCGGACATTCATCAGCTGGTCGCCTCTCAGGCAATGGCCGTAAACGCCTTTCCAGTCGAAGTCCTCCGGCATGGTGTCCGGTCTTTCGGAAAGCCTGTAGGCGGGATCCTCGTTGTAGGTCAGCTCACCGTCCCCGACGGTGACTTTGATGAAAGCTTCGGTCGCTCCGCTCACGCTCTTCGACCAAGGTTTCAACGGGGCGAAAGCCACGTTGTCAGAGAACAGGGTCTTGTCTCCGCAAGTGATTGTCACTCTTTTGCTTCCACCGCAAATAGGGGAGAGCTGGACTGTCGCTTTCCCGCCTTCCTCACGTTTGACGGAGAGGGCTCCGAACGGGCTGGCCTGCTGGAAACTGCCGATGTTCTCGACAGGGTACCAGTACTCTGTCCAGCGGTCGTCGGATTTTGGCGCGAAGGAGTGGTTCTTGAAGGGGGTGTCGATGCTTTCTATCTGGGACGGCTGGTTGAACATCCTTCCGGCCTGGAGCTCGACGTATTGGCCATGGTTGTCGGTCAGCAGGTCTTCCCAGATGCCGCCTTCCCTCGACTGGCTCCAGCAGAAGAACTTCCGTCCGAGTTTCTCGTCCGGCCTTGAGTAGTGGACGTATCCGAAATCATCGTCGTGCCAATATGCTCCGAAGTAGCCGTCAGATCCTCCGATGATATGGTAGGATTTGTCGGCTCCAAAGGCGTTTTGGGAGAACCAGGAGAGATCCCGTCCCTGAGGATCGACCGGGAAGGCGTGGGCGTCGCCGGGATGGCCGATGTACCTGTCTCCGGGCATCTGGATCTGGAGGTTGCCTCCGGCCTTGAATGCCGCGTTGGACCAGTTGTAGTAGGGCTGCTCCAGGGATGAGGTGTTGATGTAGCGCGCGGTGGTGATGAAGCAGGCCCGGTCTGCCGGGACACTGATCTCCACTGTCCACCATGTCCTGGTCAGCAGCTCGAATGAGGCGATGACGCAGCTCACGCTGCCGTCCTCGTTCTCCTTAGTCATGTAGTCGACAGGGGTGGCTGTCGAAGGGATGTGCCCGATGATTCCGAAGTTGAACTCGATTCCTCCGGAAGTCCAGGCGCCTCGCATGGCTATGTCCCTGAATTTGACCACGTTGTTGTAGTACACGAACTCAAGTCCCCTGGTCTTGTCGATGGCACCCCAGACCTTGCCTCCGATCTCGGGGAACACGGTTACGCTGATCCACTCATTCTCCAGGACAACTGTCTTCCACTCCTTTTGTTTTCCAGCGGACTCGTAGCCGTCGAACCTGAAATATGGGTACTGCAGAAGATCCGGGTTGGCGACGGGGTTCGGATCCGAGAAATCGTAGGTCAGCATCGAGGTCTTACCCTCAGTCAGGACAGCCTTTCTGGGCCCGGCGTCCAGCGCTGAGGCGAGGAGGATCAGCGCCAGGGACAATAAGGTTCTCTTTCCAATATTCATAATTACTGTAATTTATCTGTTGTACAAATAATATAACCAATAAGTGTCTCCGAATCTCGAGCGGAGCCGCTGGCGCAGGTCGCTCCTCCGGCTGTTTCCGGAGTAGAAGCTCTTGAAGTCAGAGTATCGTCCGAGGGTCTCAGGGTCAATTCCCCATTTGCCGACAAGGGAAGGCTCTTTCTCTGAGAGGATCATGACCGCTTCCTTGAAGGACTTCGGGAGAGGCTCGCCTTCCATGAACTCGTCCAGGAAGTCCTTGAACCCCGGCAAGTTCTTTGCTAGGAGAAAGTGCGCTCCGGCGTATTCCCGCGTGGCGGCGTGGCCAGGGTTCGCTCTCAGGATCTCCTCGAGGTCCCATCCCAAGTCGTTCTTGGAGAGGGAGAGATTGTTGTCATGCGGCACGCAGCGGGCCTTTGGGCCGAGCTCCGGATCCCGCAGGATCATCTCCCTGTCCCAGAGGAATTTCCGTTGGTCAGCGGCCCATTTTCTGTAGGAACAGCTTTTCTCAAGCCTCGCGATGTATTTCTCAGCCACATCATATTGCCCGAAGATGAGGTTGGTCTGGACAAGCCTCTGGAGCATCCTGGGGTTGGAGTTGTCGTAGATCACGTTAGCCTCGAACGCCATCCTCTGGGCGAGGGCGATATGCCCCATCTCGTAGTAGATGTTGCTCATCAGCACGGAGGTGTAAGCGATCTCCCGCCACTCGAGGATCAGGCTGTAGGGGTCTGTCTGGGGATATTTGAACATGTCTTCCCCGAGGATCCCTTTCCTGGCGAGAGCCCAGTTGAGGAAGTTCTGGTAGACGTAGCTGTTGTCTTTTGTCTTTGACAGGATCCTGATGATGTCGTCGGGCCGGTCCTGGTACATGTACAAGTCGAGCTCCTTGTAGAGGTCTTTCCCGTCGGGGGATGGCTTGTAGGCGACAAACACGGCCGCGGACACAAGAACGGCCAGACAGGTGGTGAGTGCCGCCCGGCCTTTGCCGCCGCGGATCAGTTTCCTGAGGAAAGTCTCGGTCAGGACCCCGGCGAGAGTCGCCGCCAAGGCCACGCTCAAAGCTCCGGCATAGGGTATGCTCCAAAGCGAGAACAGATGCTTCTGCCCGTCGTACAGAAAACCGAACCTCCCCGCCGATTGCAGGAAGATGAAGCAACCGGCAAGGACGAGTTCCCAGACAATGGACCTGAATAACCTTTCCCTTTTCACTTGTGGTAACTCAAATATACTAATAAATGGTTGGCTGTCAAAAGGGTTTTTGAAAAAATATCGGGGGCGGCGGCGCCACCCCCGATACAAGAGAGCTATGTGTTAACGTCACTTGGTCAGTGTCACCGATATGGTCCATTCCTTCTTGGTCCCGTCAGCCGCCTCTACGACATAGGTGTGAGGGGTAGACCAGTCCGCCGGGGTTCCCAGGGCTGGAGATCCGTTCGCCGGGGTAATGACCGCGGCGGTCGAGATCTGGACGGCCACGACCAGCTGGCTCGCGCTGATATTGCTTTTCTCTGCCTCAGGGAAATTGGAGGGGAGAGAGGCGGTGATGGCGCAAGTCCTGGAGCCGGGGTCAATGCTGTTCTTGACAGACAGTGTCGACTGCCGGACCGCGTTGGCTCCGCTCAGAGGGAATGTCTTGGAGTTGTCCACGTAGCGGTAGTACACATAGGCGGAGGTGATGTCAGCCCCGTCATACACGTCCAGGGTCTTGAGGTTGTACTCAAGGCAGGAGGAGCAGACAAGGGCCATGGCTGCCGCTATGATGATGTGTTTGATTGATTTCATGATTCTTCTGTTTATCTGTTACCAACCTTCATTCTGCTGATGGTCAAGGCCGTAAGCCTCCCTGGTGTCGAGGAAGCCCTGGGCGATCGGGAAGAGATACCTCTTTGTGGTGAACTGCCTCTTGGCAGCTCCGGTGATCGTCACCTGGCCGATGAGTATGGCATCGCGGGAGCGGTTGATACTCATCTTGTAGGTGGCCCGGTCGAGGTCATAGACAATGTCTCCCGGATTCCTGCCATGATTCGAATAGCCTCCGTATTTGCCCCACCTGAGGTAGGTGAAGTACATGTCGGCGTGCTCGTTGGTCATCTCGCAGTTGCGCTCCCTCATGTAGTCGGCCCAGGCCTCCTCAAGGGTGCTGGCCTTTGACTCCGGAAGTTTTCCGTGGGTGACACGGGTGGCGTTGAGGGCTTTGACCGCATCGGCGATGTTGCCCTGGAGCAAGTAAGCCTCGGCGAGGTTCATATACGCCTCACCGACACGGGCGATCACATAGTGCATGTCGATCTTGACGCTTCCGTAGTAGGTGTTCTGCGGGTTCTCGATCGTGTTCTTCCTCCAGTAGTACCCGGTGGCGGTGTTGTACCAGGCTCCGTCCTCCTTGTCACGGACACCGATGCCGGCGTTACCGTCAAGGTTCGTGTGGAAGGTTTCCCCGACAAAGACATCACCGTCAGCTATGACAGAGGAATGGAAGCGGGCGTCCCTGTTCTGGTACATCAGCTCCGAGATGTTCCTGGTGTCCTTGCGGTCGGCCTTCAGAACAGAGTAACGGGTGAAGGTTGGAGTGTTCTCGTTGACGTTGCTCAAGTCATTCGGTGACGGGATCCTCCTGGGGTTGCCGTTCAACTGGTTGTATTGGTCGACCTGCCCCGGCTCGGTGACGGTGGAGGGGTCGAGCTCGTCCACATTCTCAGTCCATTGTGAGGTCTCCCACCAAGGCAGGGCCTCGCCGGACTTGTCATCGATCACGAGATACTGGTCCACAAGGTCCTGTGTCGGCCAATACACGCCCCACGCGCAGAAGGTCTGTCCGTCCTTGTTTGTCCACATGGCGGGGCACTTGGAGTTCTCCTGCTGGTTCGGGGTGATGTTCGGCTGGGTCAGCTGGGTCTCGTAGAAGCTGGACATCTGGCTGTTCTGGGCAAGCCTGTAGTATCCGAGCAGGATCTCGGAGTTGTACTGGTCCGTCTCATTGAACATGCCGGCGTAGTTTGTTGTCAGCAGCTTGTTGTCGACCACGTCCTTGGCGGCGTTGACACATTTGGTCAGGTAAGCCTGGTCGCCGGTGTATGCGTAGGCCTGTAGGCAGGCGGAGCTGAGCAGGACCTCGGCGGCGTACTTGTTGGCTCTTCCGGTGGAAGACTGCGTAGGCAGCCCGGCGATGGCGTCCTCAAAGTCCGCGATGACGATGTCATAGCTTTCCTTGACCGAGGAGGTCATGTGGAGATCCTTCACCACGAGGGTGTCTTCCTGGGAGAAAACCTGCTTGATGGGTAGGAAACGCCCCATCTTTCTGGCCTGGTCGAAGAACACCATGGCGCGGAGGAACTTGCCCTCGGCCACTACCAGTGTCTTCTCCTCGGCTGACAGGTTCTCGGAAGCTGAAGCCTTTTCGATGATAAGGTTGCACCTGCGGAGTCTCGATGCCTGGTTGGCGCCCAGGTCGTTGGTTCTGTCAAAAATTTCAAGCGCCCAGCGGTCCGAGGGTCTTGTGACCTGGTCGGCCTCGACTGAATTGGGGGTCCTGGATTCCCACGTCACAGCGGTTCCGGAGCCTCCCCACAATCCGTTGAGCACGGAGGCGTATGTCGCGTTGATGAACGCGTTTGCGGTACTGTATGAACTCCAGACGGTCTCCTCGTCAAAGAAGTCTGTCGGATGAGTGTCAAGAGTGTCGCGGCACGAGGGGGCGAGGAACAGCAGTCCGGCTCCCAACAAACTGAATAATATATTCTTTTTCATATTCATGTCGCTTTTAGAATCCAATGTTAACAGTTAAAGCGAGAGTCCTGTCGACCGGATAGTTGTAGTTCTGGGATGAACCGGCTTCGGGGTCGAGTCCGTAAACCCTGGAATTGGACCAGGTGAGCACGTTCTGGCCGGAGAGACCCACCCTGAGCCTTGAGAGCCAGTCGTACTTCTTCAAGGCGGAGTACTTGAAGTCATATCCGATCTGGAAATCCTTCATACGGATGTACGCGCAGTCGATGAGCCAGAAATCACTGTCGAGGAAGTTGTTGTTGGCGTTGAGGTTCGTGTTCGAGGTGAGCCTGGGGTAAGCCGCGTTGGTGTTCGAAGGAGTCCAGGTGTTCTCCTGGTAAGGGAAGATGACAGAGAGGTCACCGACCTGGCTGGTCTGCATGGAATTGGTATAGTTCGTTCCGTTCAGTCCCAGGTTATAGTTGGTGGCGCCCTGGATCAACGTGCTGAGATAGAACCCTTTCCACCCGAGCGTAATGTTGACGCCATATTGCGCGCGAGGAACGCTGGTCTTTCCGAGTCTGCGGTAGTCGGCGGAAGTGATCTGTCCGTCACCGTTAGTGTCCTCGTACTTGAGGTCTCCAGGAGCCAGGTTGCCTGTGTTCATGGAAGCGAGATAGGCGACACTGTTGAACACGTCATTCTGATCGGTGTAGAAACCGAGAGAGTGGTAACGGTTGCCGTAGTACCCCTTCTGCTGCTGGGTGCGGATGTAAGGGTTCATGTAAGAAGACTCGGCCTCACTCTGGTTGTAAGCCCATAGCTGGTCGAAATAGGTCATGTTGGCGGCGATGTCATAGCTGAAGTCCCCGATGTTGTCCCTCCAGCCGAGCTGGATCTCGACACCCTCGCGGCGGAACTCCGAGTCAGACTTAACCCTCGGCATCGTGATACCCATGACCGTGTTCAGGTAGCTCTGGCCGGTAGGAGCCATGAGGTAGCCGAATGTCTTGTAGAAGAAGTAGTCGAACGACCCGTAGAGCCTGTTTCTCGCGGACGAGAAGTCGAAGCCGGCGTCGGTCTGGTTGGTGGTGTACCAGGTCAGGTCAGGAGAAGGAAGGGCTCCCTCGCTGAAACCGGAGGCGAAGCCGCCGTCCACGACATAGGAAGTGGCGCTGAGGGTGTAGGACTGCATGTAAGCGAAACGTCCGGCGCTTGAGTCGAGACCGGTCTGTCCGTATGAGGCCCTGAGCTTCAACATGTTGAGAATGTCTTTGTCCACAAGGCTCCTCATCCATGGCTCGGCTGTGACGACCCAGCCCACAGATCCTCCGACGAAAAGACCCCATCTCTTCCCGGGGGCGAAATAGTCAGATCCGTCATAACGGAGACTGCCCTCGAGGTAGTACTTGTTGGCGTAGTTGTAACGGGCCTGGCCGATCCAAGCGGCGCGTCCGAGCTCGGACTCGCTGCCGCCGTTGGTCTGTGTGTCGGCGGGACCGACACTGATCTGGTCGACCTGGAACTCGTAGTTCTCCCTGCCCAGGTAGTAGTCATAGCCTGTCTCGTAATACTGCTCGTAACCGCCGACCAGCGAGACGGAGTGCTTGCCGAACTGGTTGGCGTACTCCAGGAAGGCCTGGTTGGTGTAGCCTATGTTCTTGTCGTTGGTGACAGTGAGGCGGGGTTGACCGGCGTAGATGGGCTGAGTGGAATCCCACTCGTACTCGGCGGCGTTCTTCTGCCAGAGTTTATGGTTGTAGAAATAGTAGCGGTAGTTGGATGACACTCTCGCCTTGAGCCCTTTGACCCACGGAACGCTCCAGACTATCTCTCCCTTGGCGTTGATGACATTGGAGCTCCATCTGGAGTAACCGGCGTCCATGGTCGTCTGGGCGTAGTTGTTGTAGTTACCGTTCCATAAGGGAAGTCCATGGGCGTTGAATATCACACCTTCATCACCTCTGGCAAGGCTTTGGAATGTCATGTAAGGGCCTCCATACTGGGTACCCCTCGGCTCGTGTGTGGACTGGGTGTAACCATCAACGGTGGCGTTGATCTGGACTCCGAATTTCTTCAGGTTGATTGTCTCGGCGAGACGTATGGTGGAACGGTAGAAACGGTGGTCGGCGTTCTTCAACATGGACTTCTGGTCGGTGTTGGAGAAAGAGGCGTAGGTGCGCATCACATCATTGCCGCCGGAGACCCTGACGGTGTGCTTGGTCTGAGGCACCCAATCCCTGATGATCTCATCGCGTTCGGAGTTCATCGGGCGTCTCTGTGAGTCCATTCCCTGCTTGGCGAGATCGATGACTTCCTTTGAATAGGCGGGCTCAAGGCCGTCGTTCGAATATCCCTGGTTGGCAAACTCGTAGCGCTTCCATGTCGGCTCCACATCGGGCCAGAAGGCGGGCTGGGCGAAAGACTGGTTGAAGTCATAGTCGACAGCGACCTTGCCCTGGGGACCCCTCTTGGTGACGATCTGGATGATACCGTTCGCGGCCCTGGAACCGTAGACGGCGGTCGCTGAGGCGTCCTTCAGGATGTTCATCTGCTCGATGTCCTCGGGGGAGAGGCTGACGAAGTCAGTCTTTGACCTGATGGCGCCGTCGATGACGTACAGCGGCTCACCGCCGCCCCGGATGCTGATGCTGGGGTTGACGTTGATACCACCACCGCTCTGCTGGACAATAAGGCCAGGAGAACGGCCGGCGAGCCCCTGGGAGATGTTCACGACCGGGAGGTTGGCGATCTGCTGGGTCTTCACCGTGGAGACGGAGGAGATAAGGTCCCTCTTGGTCGCCGATGAATAACCCACCACGACCACATCGTCCAGTGAGAGGACATCCTCCTCCATGACGGTGTCATGAGTGCCGGCTTTGTCCGCCTTGAACTCAACGGTCGTGTAGCCAAGGTTCTCGACGGTGATGGCAGCGCCTTGCGGGACTGTCAGTTTCCACCGGCCCTCGGTGTCAGTCACGGCTCCGTTCAAGGTGCCTTTCTCCAGGACGAAAGCGCCTGCTACAGGCTGTCCTTTGGCATCTTTCACAGTTCCGTCAACTGTCACCTTCGTCTGCGCGGATACTATCTGCGCCAGACACAGGAAGATCGCGACAGCGATTCTTCTCAAAGTAGGCGATTTTAACATAAGTGATTGATTAAAAGTTTATTGGTGAGTGTTAAGCTATTGTGTGACAATAAGAAGCCACCCCTCTTTGCTCTTGACGCTCAGGTTCTCAACTCCTGTCATCCTGAGCGGAGTGAATGATCTCTCTTCCTGGAAGTTTGGGATCTCCGGGGCCTGGATTATCGCTTTGGAGGGATCGATGCCTATGGCCTTGAAATCCACTGTCAGTTTTATGGTCTTGTCCTTGTCGCTGAAGTTGCCGATTGACACCAAGGTCTTGCCGTCTTTGACATAGGCGGTCGCCTTGACCTCGGGATCGGAAGTCGAGACAGGACAATCAGGATCCCAGTAGCCGACCATCTTGGCGTCCTTGATACCGAAGCTCTCCCAGAACTTCCACACCGGCACAGGGGACTTGGCGTCCTGCGTGTCGGTCCAGTAGTGCCTCGCGGTGGTTCCGTAGACCATTCCGAGAAAACGGTTGCCACCGTCCTGGAGCATCTCGCTCATGACCCCGAACGGGATGCCGGAGAATGTCACCAGCCACTGGTCTGGGGTCATCTCGTCGTACTTGAAGCTCTCGCCGAACCAGAGCCTGTCCATGTAGGGGAAGAACTCGGTGTACTGGTTGGCGGGTCCGTGGGAGTACCCGGTGTTGGAGTGGAGGTCGATGAGAGCCCCGTCATGGTACTTCTCGAGGATCTTGCGGATCCGCTTGACCGTCGTCCTGTCGAAGGATACATCGTCCATGTAGATGCCGTCGAGGTCATAATTCTCCTCCATCCAGCGTAGTCCCTCAAGGAAGTAATTGATGAACCGTGAGTTGGGGGTAAGGACAAGCGCCGCGTCAGAGTCGTTGGGGATGAAACTGTCAAGGGCTGTGTACCACGCCGGTTTATAGTCGTCGATCAGGTGCTCGCACTCCCAGGGGAGACCGTATCCCACGCCTTCGAGGAATATCTCATGGTTGAGGCTGTGGAAGGCGTAGACTTCCTCGCAGTGGGTCGTGAGCTCGCGGATCGTGTAGTAGAGCTTGACTTTCCTGCCGTTCTCGTGCTGGTGCCTGATGTGCGAGATCAGGGAGTCGCGGACGATGTAGGGATAGTTGATGTACGGGTTGAGCCTCTGGGCGTGGTGGATGTTGCTGACGTTTGCCCCGTCCTCCGCGGCCTTGTCGAAATCCACCGGATTGGAGTGGAAGTACCTCTCCGAGAAATGCTTGCCCGGATCCGGTTCCTTGACCGGGGTGATCAGGAGGCTGAACTCATAGTTGACAGGCTCCTTGCCGATCGTCCTCTTGCCGGTCGAGGCTGTCACGGTGGCGCTCTTGCCCCTGGCGCCGCTTACCGTCACGGTTCCGAGGTGGTTGTTGCTCCAGACGGGGGTCGGTTCGGGTTTATAGTCCCAGATGAGCGGGCCGTGGTAAGTCCCGCCCCTGAATTCGGTGTGAAGCCCAGCCTTCACTCCGCCGATCCAGTAACTGTCATAGTACTTGTCCCAATTGAAGGTATAGCCGGCGGGTCGGTACCCGCCTTCTTTGGTGCCGTTGAGACCCATGCCGAGGAAATACTCGGAGGCATAGGCGGAGTAGGTCGAGACCAGCCTCACGTCCTTGGCCTCTATTTCCTTGTCGGAAGATACGTTTATGTCGAAATGGAGGTGTCCGTCAAACTCCATTTCGGCGGAGAGGTCGAACTTGATCCCGTCTTGCTCCGAGGATGCTTTCCAGGTGACAAGCCCGGCAGCGTCTTTGCTGATCTTCACGTTGTCGGCGCCAAAGACCACATCGCCGTCCTTTGTGGAGACGACCAGGGCCTGTGGCTTCTCGAAAACGCTCTTCCCGTTGATCTCCACCTCGCTGACCATGCCGTTGTCTCCGATCTTGACGGTCTTCCCAGTCGCCTCAACTTTATTCCCGTCCACCGTCATCTCCTTGTAAGGAGCGACAGGCTCGTTGTCGAGGGCGATCGTGGAGTTCAGCCAGCGAAGTCTCGCGTGCCTCCAGGTCTCGGAGTCGCCCTTGTCCGCGAGGACTTTTGGGGAAACCTTGATCTCAAGCTCAATCGTCTGGGGATCAACTCCTTCCGCGGAGACCACAGCCTGACCCTTGTAAGTCCCGGATTTGGCGTTCTCCGGGATCTGGACCCCGCACCAGAGCGCCTGGACTCTCCCTTCAGGAACATCGATCGTGAAATCGAGATGGCTCCCGTCCCAGTTGGTTCCCTCCTGGTTGAAGCAGGTCATCTCCTCAGGGCCGATCACGCTGGTTCCGTTCTTGAGCCCGCCAAAAGAGACCCTCACGTTCTTTAGTTCCCTCCCGGCTGCCCATACGCCGAGCTGCCAGGCGTAGTACTCATTCCTCATCGCCTGTCCTGTGAACCTGGCCTCAGGAGCCTTGGTCCACTTGGCGGGGAGCTGATGGGTGAGCTGGATGGGATATGCCCTGTCCTCGGGGAAAACAACCATGTCTTTTCCGGCGGCATTCTTCACGGCTTCCATCTCCTCCGCGGTTGCTATCAATCCCATGGGACTCCAGAAGTTGAACTTCGATACACTCTCAAAGCATATCACCTTCGCTTTCGGGAGCTTGTCCTTCTGTCCGGCGACTTTGTCTGTCCAGGCCTTGTCCGCGTCGTATTCAGGCGCGAGGTAGTCGTTCCAAGGCTTCCCGTAGCGGGCATCCCCATATCTGGATCTCCATTTGTAGGGGAGATAGTAGATGTGGTACGTACCCGCTCCGGCGGCGGGACGGAAGATGACCTCTCCTCTCTCCGCCGTCATTCCTGTCACAAGGACATCCTTGATCTCATTGTCCCCGGCGTCGGTAACAATGATCTTCTTGGATTCGATCCTCAGGTCGGGACGCCTCCAGGGGAGCTCGGCGACCACTCCTTCAGAGGAGTTGTCCTCGACAGAGACAATGGCCCGGTGATGACCTCTCTGGTCCACTTTCCATTGTGTGTCCGCGATTTTGAAAGGGATCCCGTCAGGGGCGAAAGCCTGGTAGCGGCTCTCGCCGTCAGGCGCCTCTCCCCCGGAGCAACCTGACAAAAAGGCCGCGGCGAGTGGCAATACAAGCAGTTGAAGAATCTTTCTCATGGTGGTTATTATAGTGTTGTTGGTCGTGTCTTGGGCTCATCAGGGACAGGTCGCCATCCCAAGATCCCTGGCGGGACCTCGGAAGCGTGACAGCGGGACAGTCAACAAGGCAGCCAATATGTTCACATTGGCTGTCATGTTGTTTTGTAACGTATTGATTTACAACATGTTCCACCCCCCCTACGGCAGTCGTGTGGTCAACGATGCGTGGGGATGCCTTGGTTATGGAGACCGAGGCGGGAAAACTATAGGACAAAGAACCCATAATCCAAATCGCTCAACGCAATTTAGACAATTCTTTCGGGTTTTGCGATCAGATTATCACCAATTTAAACCGTTTAATAATATATTTCGACCTTTAGATAATTGTCAAGACCAAGACAACGTCATCGTCAGATGAACAAGACCTCACGTCCGTGGAAAAGGAAGCTTCCCGCGGTCATGTATTCCCGGCAAGTGGGGGAGAACTGGTCCTCGACCGTGATGTGCTCGTGGCCGGCGAGAATGCACTTTAAAAGCGGCTCTTTCTTGAGATAGGCTATGAACTCCCTGGTGGTCTTGTCTTCCTCCTGTGTCTTGAAATCTCCCTTGATCTCGGGAAGGGATCCGTCAGTCAGAGGACCGTCTGTATACCAGAAGCGATGCGTTGCCCTCCAGATGTTTTCAGTGTAGAACGGGACGTGCATGCAGAGGACGATCGGGAGTCCTTTCTTGACTTCTTTCCTGAACTCCTTCACCTGTTTTTTCGTCACATAGCCGAACACGTCGTCCAGTGTCACGAAGTTGACGCCGTTCACAACCTGTGAGTAAAGGCTCAGGTCGAAGGGATAGACTTTCTGAAGGATATTCCTGGTCTCGTCCTTATAGTCCTCCTGGTGGGACTCATCCCACTTCCTGTGGTAGAACTCATGGTTGCCCAGATTGCCTATCATGTTGTCCCCGAAATACTTCCGCACAAGGTCGAAGTTCGCCTCGCTCTGGTAGTCGATCAGGTCTCCGGTGTGGACGACGTAGTCGACGTGACGCTTCGCCCATTCGAGCGCGCAGACCAGAGCCTCCTCCTGGAGCCCGCCGAAAGTGCGTGTCCGGGACTGGCTCTTATCCCTGCGCCACTCGTCCTCGCTCTCGTAGGCGGATGTGAGGTGGCTGTCGGAGAGATGGAGGACTGAGAAAGGCTTTTTGAGGCCTATATTGACCGTGGCATAGCTCACAGAAAGACGCTCGAAACGTCCCCTGCCCTGAAACACGAGTTGTCTATCGTCCGCGAGAGATGGCAATTGGGATGTGGCGATGAGCGCTCCCGCTCCCGCCGCTGTCTTTATGAATACTCTTCTGTCCATAATACTGTCGTTATTGTTTTGGTGAGATTGAATGTCATTTATGGTTATTCCCTGTCAATATTTGATGGCCACGGGGCCGAGGAGACCGGAGTCATGGAGAGGGCTTCCAGCGGCGGGGCCGGCTATCGTCCAGGTCTTCCTTGCCGCTTCTGGCAGGGTGGCGTCGTAGGCCATGCGGTTGTACCAAGTGCCGGTCACATCGACCGTCAGGGTGTTCTTCCCTTCCTGTATGAAATCCTTGATATTCAATGAATATGGCTCTGTCCAAAGGACTCCCGCGCTCTTGCCGTTGACCTTGACGTCGGCGATGAAATCAACCTTGCCGAGATCCAGAATCAGGTCTTTCCCGACCTTGCTCTTGTCGATGGTGATGACGGCCTCGTAGGTGGCTGTCCCGGAGAATGACTTGCCCTCCTCACCGAGCGGAAGGTCTTTCCATGGTTTGAGTTCCTTGATGGAGACCGGCTCGGAAGGGGTTCCCCAGCCTCCCGGGAACTTGACTGTCCAGTTTTCGACAGCCACTGTACCGTTGGAGGGTTCAGGTGCGAACGCCTTCTCTTTAGTGGCCGGTGAGGAGGAACCGCTCCTGAACACCACGAAGCCGCTCTCGGCTTGAGCGAGGTCAAGGCTGACCTTCTTCATCCTGCCCCATCCCTTGATTTTCATTGACTTGACTGTTCCGCTCACAGGATCCCACCACTCGGCCTTGCCCTTGCCTTCAAGTTTTATGGTTCCACGGAACGCCTCTCCGACGGGTGCGGCGATGTAATACCATCTGGCGCCCTCAACTTCCCTCTCTGACCAGATGATCCCGGCTCCTCCGTCCTCGATGTGTGGTTTCAGGCCGAAGGCTTTCAAGGCGTCGGCCAGTTCGACTCCGACGGCGAGTCTTCCCTTGCCTGTCTTGCTGATCTTGCCTTCCGGAATATTGCCCCAGAGCGCTTTCACGGCGTCCGCAAACCGTCCGGTCTCCTCATCGTTGAGGGTGGCCGGAGCGATCGGTGCCCTGGCTATGACCTTTGCCCCGGCTCTCACGAGCTCGTTTATCTTCTCGATGGCAGAAGGCAGCATCCGCTCGTTCTCCGGGATCCAGAGTACTTCATATTCAATACCTTCCGGAGTCACAAGCTTGCCGTCCTTGACGGAAATGCGGTTGAGAAGCGCGTCGGGGTTGCAATAGTCGTATTTGAATCCGTCCGGGAAACGGATGTCACCGCTCCGGCGCTTGCCGCTTCCGGTGTACTGGTGCGGCTTGTGTCCGACTTCGTCGCCGAGGTACCAGAGAACGTCCTGGACAGGGCGGCCGCGCTCAAGGAGATAACTGGTACGGGCAAGGTAAGTCGTGAAACAAGGCATGTACTTCCACCACGTCTGTCCTCTCAGGAAGGGGGTTCCGATCGCCCCTCCGAATGTGGTACCCGGCGGCAGGAATCCGACCTGGGGGTTGTGGGTGTAGGTGTGGAACACATTGTGGGTCACGCCCTCGGCCATGTTGAAGTTGGCCACCTCCTTGAGCATCTGCCAGTGCTCATCCCAGGTCAGGGAGAAACTTGTGAAACTCTCGGAGGCCACCCTCGGCTTGCCGTAGATGTGGGCGGCTGACGCGGTGGGCTTTATGGGTTTGAAATCAAGGTCGCCAACATATCCCTCGGAGAAGGGCTGCCAGAACTCGCACATCGGCACGTCGGCGTATTTGAAATACTCCATCGGATCCATGGTCACGACATCGCTTCCGGCGGTCTCGTACTGGACTTCCATGCCCTTGCCATGGGCCAGGTCGGTCATGGTTTTGAAGAAGTTCTCGACGTAAAGGCCGTTGACGGTCCGCCTCCAGTCGATCAGGAAGCGGCTTGTCTCCTCCTGGCTGTCAAGGACATAGCCCATCAAGGCCGGAAGTCTGGCCGCGAGGTCGTAACCAGCGGCGTCCTTGAAATCTTTCTCCATGGTGTCTGTCCAGGTCTGGGTGTTGCACTCCCAGCTGTCCATCAACATTCCCTTGGCTTTTCCGCCGAGCGGACCGTCTTGGAGCATCCCGACATAATTGGCGAACTGGATCTCGGCTCCCTTAGGGTCGAACTTGCCGCACTCCCATCCGGTGGCCTCCGGAGTCGCGGGCGCGTTGCGTTTCCCGAAATTGACATGGCCGACCCGCAGGACTGTCCATTTGCCTTCCGGAAGGTCTCCAGAAGGAGCTGTCCAGTCGAGGGTGCCGTCCGGCCTCATCTTGTCGGTTATGTCGATGATGTCCTTAGTCTTGACAAACGCCATAGGGTTCTGCTCTGTGTGTTGCTGATAAGGCTCTTTGGCGATCAGGGTCCAGCCGGCCTCGCCCCGCCAGCTGTTCTTGCGGGCGGCTGACCAGAAGCGGACGAACCGTACCTGCGCCGGGTGGATGTTGGTTAGGGTAAATGTGTAATTTTCAGCGCTTTCCACCTCGTTGCAGGCGAACACCATATTGTTCACTCCTCCATCCTGCCAGTTACTCATCGGAAGGTCGGCATCCACAAGGGTTTTCTCCTCTCCGGAACTTGTCCTCGCTGTGAGCCTCACGTGTATTCCCGGATCGTAGCAGAAATTATGGGAGAACGCTCCAACCGGGGGGAGTTCCAGCGTGCGGATGACCTCGCCTTTCGGGAGAGTGAAAGTGACGACGCTCTCTGTGCCGCCCTTTAACCGGAAGTCATTGCTGCTGAGTCCCTGGAAAAGGCCTTCCCACCCATCCGGACCTTCAATAGATTCTGGGAGGAGGGCTTTCCCTGTGTCCCCGAGAGGGGTGGGGAAGGCCAGGACCCTTATGTCCCGGTAGTCTCTCCAAGGCTCATCGGAAGGCTGGCCTTTAGGTAATACCGTGGCCTTTTGACCTGCGGGAATATCCGTCCTTGACCACACCAGCTGTCTCATCGCGTTCTCCGGCTGGATCCACGGCCCTCCGGCCATTGACCAGCCGGGACAGGTCTGTACGGTAAGCCTGAGTCCGAGACTGTCCGCTTTCCTGCCCACATAGCTGACCATGTCTTCCCATTCGGGAGTCAACTGGGTCAGATGTCGGGTTGTCCCGGGCCACATCCCGCCGGAGCCGTGAAACCACTGGACTCCGGAGATTCCGGCATCGGAAATCGCTTGAAGGTCGGCGTCAATACCTTCACGGGATATGTTCCCTCCGATGAAGTGGAACCAAGTCTCGGGATAGAACACTTTCTCCGGCTGCCTGAAAGCCGCCTCGTCGGTAGGGCTGAATGAGGCTCCGAGGATCTTCGGGTCAGGGGCGATACCGACAATCTGGGCATAGGCCTCGCCAACCGCGCAAAAATACAGTGCCGCCGTCAGGGTGACTGTTCCCAGGCGGCGGCACAGAACGTTAGTGGACATTATATCGTTTGTCGTTTTAAAGATAACTATCAGTACATCAAGTGTTTCTTTGAACTCTTCTTCCAAC
>JAFVED010000249.1 GCA_017478125.1 Bacteroidales bacterium
CAGATCTGGGTGAAACGCCACTCGTAATGTCCTTTCCCGACCGGAAAGAGACTGGCGTACAGCACGCTCCAGCCGAATTTCCGGGCCAGGGACGCTCCTCCGAACATCGTCTTCGTCTCCTGATGGAGGAAGTCGACGGTGATGTCGGCCACAGAGTCCCTGTAGGGGCATTGGTCCGACAGCATATTCACGACAAGCCTTCGGTCCCGATTCTCCAGGACATGCCGGAGGATGTTCTCCGTGCTGACATATCCTTTATAATCAAGTCTCCTCACGGGAGCGCACCGGTTCTCGCCCATGACCTCGTCCCACACCTTGCTCTTAAGGGGTTTATAGACGAATATGGCGTCGTCGGGGACGAAGCCGTCGGGAGTCTTCCCGTCCGGCCTGTAATCATATTCAAGGCACCCGCCAAGAAGCTCCCAGTTGCCCAAATGGGAAGTCAGCACGGCGACTCCGGGGCTTTGGGAATATGCGTTCTCGAACACCTCGATATTCGAGTACTCCACAAGCCTCTGCCGGCGAAGCCGCTCCGGGTTCCGGCATCCGCCAAACCACAAAGCCTCACCGGTCACCCGGCCGAAATGCTTGTAGAACTTGTCGGCTATCTCGCTGATTTCCTTGTACTTCTTGTCGGGGAAAGCCCTTGAGAGATTAGTCAGGACAACATCCCTCCTGTACCGTACCACATCCTTCAATAGCCAGGACACGAAACCGCCACAGGCATAATGGAAGCCAAGCGGCAGCGCACCGAGCGCCCGCATGGCCCCTTTAATTATGAATGTTCCGACCTTCATCTGAATCCTGATTCACAAATATAACAAAAGCCCTTCAAATATCGAAAATTTGGATAATCGGGCGGGATTTAGTATTTTAGTGAATCCATTTGGAATCAAACCAAAATATTCAAATATGTTCAAAAACCACCCGAAAGGACTGCTGGCCGCCGCTCTGAGCAACATGGGAGAGCGCTTCGGCTACTACATCATGAACGCGGTCCTGACCCTTTTCCTCTGCTCGAAGTTCGGTCTCACCGACACGAGCGCCGGTCTTATCTACTCCTTCTTCTACTGCGGCATCTACGTGCTGAGCCTCGTGGGCGGAATCATCGCCGACCGCACCTCCAACTACAAGGGCACCATCCAGAAAGGTCTCATAATCATGGCCTTGGGATATGTTGTCCTCTCCATCCCGATCCTCGCTACCCCCGCCAACAAAGTCGGCCTCCTGGTCCTCACCTGCTGCGCCCTTTTCATGATCGCCTTCGGCAACGGCCTTTTCAAAGGCAACCTCCAGGCGATAGTCGGGCAGCTCTATGACAATTTCGAGGCCGATGCCGCCAAGGAAGGTCCCGAGAAGCTCAAATGGGCACAAGGCCAGAGGGATTCCGGATTCCAGATCTTTTACGTGTTCATCAATATCGGAGGCCTGATCGCCCCGTTCGTCGCGCCCCTCATCCGCCAGTGGTGGCTCGGTGTCCACAACCTGTCTTACAACGCCCAGCTCCCCAAACTCTGCCATGACTTCATCTCCAGCGGCACAGTCTCCAACAACCTCATCACAGAGGCCGCCAACGCTGGAGCGGTCCTCGACCCCTCCAACCTCGAGGCTGTCGGGCAGTTCTGCGGCAACTATCTCAATTATTTCAACACCGGCATCCACTACTCCTTCATAGCCTCCGTGGCCGCAATGCTTATCTCTCTCTGCATCTTCCGGGCCACCAAGAAGATACTCCCCACCCCCGGGAAGAAAGAAGCGGCCGTCAGCGCCGGTTACACCGAGGAGGAGAAGCTCGCGATGGCAAAGGAGATCAAGCAGAGGATGTACGCCCTGTTCGCCGTCCTCGGCGTCGTGATCGTCTTCTGGTTCAGCTTCCACCAGAACGGGCAGTCGCTGTCGTTCTTCGCCCGCGACTTCGTCAACACAAGCAAGATAGCCCCCGAGATCTGGCAGGCGGTCAACCCGTTCTTCGTGATCGTGCTGACCCCCATCATCATGTGGTTCTTCGGCTGGCTCGGAAAGAGGGGCAGGCAGATCTCCACCCCGCGCAAAATAGCGTATGGAATGGGCATAGCCGCCATAGCGTACCTCTTCCTCTCCATATTCTCCTTCAGGATGGGTTATCCCTCCGCCCAGGATTTCCTCGCCCAGGACACCGCCGCCCAGGCTTCCATGAAAGCCGGCCCCTGGGTCCTTATCGTGATGTACTTCTTCCTCACCGTGGCGGAGCTTTTCATCTCTCCTCTGGGACTTTCCTTCGTCTCCAAGGTCGCTCCGAAGAGCATGCAGGGGCTTTGCCAGGGCCTCTGGCTCGGAGCCACAGCCGTCGGGAACCTGTTCCTGTTCCTCGGCCCGAAGATGTACAACGTGATGCCTCTGGGATGGTGCTGGGGCGTGTTCTTCTGCCTCTGCCTCATCTCGATGGGCGTGATGTTCGGAATGGTCAAATGGCTCGAGAGAGTGACTAACTCTTAGTGACTCCGTAGCCGAAAAGCGCGAAGTCGCCCTTACATGGATCACCGGGGAAGATGTCATCGAACACCCCGGTGATTTCTTTTACCGTCACTATGTCCTTTGGCTTGCGGGAAGTCAGGCCGAGCGCCACGGCCTCGTCATAGACGTGGACATCAAGAGGGATCAGGAGGCTTCCCGGATCGGTGTCCCTCCAAAGGCCGAGATCGACCCGACCGTCCCGCCGGACCATCCAGCGGCGCATCATGTTGATCTTCTTGTTCGGGGCCTTGGGATCCGGTTTCTGGCCGAATATCCGGACCCGGATGTCCTCGACAGGAAGGCTCTCGATACTCGGAAGCTCCTCATACACAGCCTTCAAGCGGGAACATATCGCCGCCACCTCACTCCACTTGACGGTGCGGTGGACGCTGCAAGGGTCGCACCGCCACGAGCCTCTCATCACATAGTCATAAGGTCGCCAGCCCATCTCGTCGAAGAGACGGCCGCAGTCCCGCACGATCATAGCCCGCCTTCCCCAGGCGAAGTGGGCCGCGAACACGGCGGCCACCTCCACATCCTTGACCGACCGCTCCCCCGAGCGGACCATCCCGGCGAAACGCCTTGGAAAGGCTATGGGATCCTCCTCGAAATACTTCGGATCGTTGTACGTGTCTGCCCACTCCATGAGCAGTCTCCTGGTGCTGTCATCCATTGTCTCTCGATTTTTTGCGGGCCCAGGGCATCACTCCGGCGGGAGCTTTTCCCAAAAGAAGCAAGTCCCTCATCTTCTCAAAATATGGCTGGGTGTGGCGGAAATAGTCCTTTAGCCCCGCGCAGAGGGAATTCTTCGCTTCCCCGGAAGGGTACCTCTCGAACCTGTGTTTCGGACATTCTCCACGACAAGCGAAATAGAAACGGCATTTGGCGCATTCCCTCGGCAAGCCCTCGCGCTTGGCGACTCCGAAGCGGAACCTCTTGGGATCATTATAGATCTCCACGAGAGATTTCTCCCTGATGTTTCCCAGAAGATATTCCGGATAGACGAAATGGTCGCAGTTATAGACATCACCGTTGTGTTCCACGACAAGGCAGTCCCCGCAGGTCTCACACATCGAGCAGACTCCCGGCTGGGCGCGGCAGTACTGCGCCAGGGTGGCGTCGAACATCTGGACGTAATACTCACCCACATCGGACACGACCCACTGGTCAAAGATGTCTTTAAGGAAATCCCCATATCCCCTGGCACTGACGCTCCACGGAGCCAGTCTCGCTCCCTCGGTCTCGGGGGAGACAATCACCGGCCGGCGGAAATCAGGCCTGTCGACCACATGCTCGACAGCCGGGAGGAACTGCATGAAGTGGCTTCCGATTGACTTGAAGAACGAATATATCTCCGCTCCTCTGCCCTCGCAGACCGAGCTCACGACACTCAAGGTGTTGAACTCAACCCCATACCGGCCCAGCAATTCCACGGACCGCATGACCCTCTCCCAGGTCGGGCGGCCGAGACGGTCACGGCGGAAGGCGTCGTGGACATCCTCCGGCCCGTCAAGGGACACTCCGACAAGGAAATTATTGAGCCTGAACAACTCACACCATCTCTCATCGATAAGGGTGGCGTTGGTCTGGATCGTGTTCATTATCCTCTTGCCTCCGGCGAACTCACGCTGGTAAGAGAGCGCCTCCCTGTAGAAATCAAGTCCCAGGAGAAGAGGCTCCCCCCCATGCCAGCAAAAGGTCACAGGATCGGAGGAATTCCCGCAGATGTATTGGCGGACATATTCCCTCAACAGATCGCCGCTCATGACAGACTCCTTATTACCGTACTTGACCGCTTTGTCGAGGTAATAGCAATACGAGCAGTCGAGATTGCAGACTGATCCGGCCGGTTTCACAATGGTTGAATATGAAGGAGGCAGGGACTCCTTCACAGCGTCGGCCAATGTTATGGTTCTGTTTTTGTACATCGGGAGCGGGACTCTCACGCGAATTTAGTATTTTTGCGCGACAATATGCCAAGGCTTTTCATCATATCCGGATGCAACGGCTCCGGCAAGACCACCGCCTCATACGCGGTTCTTCCCGAGATGCTCGAATGCAGCGAGTTCGTGAACTCGGACGAGTTCGCGAAGAGCCTCTCGCCCTTCAGCCCGGAGAAGGCCTCGGTAGGAGCCAGCAGATACATGCTTATCAAGATGAAGCGTCTGCTGGAGCGCAAAGAGGACTTCGCGATAGAGACTACCCTGGCCACAAGATCCATGCTCAAGATGATAAAGGACGCCCAGAACGCCGGCTATTTCGTGACGATCCTCTACCTCTGGCTGAACTCTCCCGACCTCGCTGTCGCGAGGGTCAAGGCGAGGGTCGCGGCCGGAGGCCACAACATCAAGGAAGAGACCATCCGCAGACGTTACAGCGTGGGTCTCCACTACCTCTTCAGGGACTTTAGGCCCCTGTGTGACAGGTGGATCCTGTGCGACAACTCCGAGGACAGGCTTGAGATTGTGGCGGAGAGTTCCGACGCCGGGATCACGGTGAGGAATCCTGAGACATTCGGCAAGATAAAGTCGATTAACTACGAGTACGAGAAAGAGTTGAAAGAAGAA
>JAFVED010000250.1 GCA_017478125.1 Bacteroidales bacterium
CACCTTCAACCTCGGGACCTCCGTCGATAGGATGCCCATAGGCGTTGAAGAAACGCCCGGCCAGCTGGTCAGAGACCTTGAGGGTAGGGGGCTCACCAAGGAACGCTATCTCGGCGTTTGTCGGAATACCCTCTGTCCCCGAGAACACCTGCAATGTGATCAAGTCTCCCTTGGTCTTGACAACCTGTGCCAGACGGCCGTCCACAATGGCCAGCTCGTCGTTTGAGACTCCTTTCGCTTTTAGCGAGACTGTCGCCTTGGTGATAGCGTCCAGTCGTGTGTATATTCTTTGAAATGCCTTAGTTGCCATATTCGGTCAAGAGATTTTTGATCTTGTCTGCGTATTGTTCGAAAGCCTCGCTGTGGAACTTGGTGTAGTTCATCTGGCGCAGGTCATTAATAAGCTCCTTGAAGAAGTCGCGGCACTGCTCGAAGTCGTCGAACTGGTAATCAATGTCGCAGAGTTTAAGCACCACGTCGAGCATGAACTTCTGCCGTTCCATGGGGCAGAGGGCGTCGACGGAGTCAAAAGCGTCCTGCTGGAGGAACACGAAATCTATCAGCTCAGACTTCCAGAAGCTGATGTGGTAGCCGATCGGAACACCGTCATCTCCCAGAATGTTGATCTGCTCGTTGGCTTCACGTCCGCGGCGTATCAGGTTCTTCGCGTACAGGACCTTCTCAACCCATCCATTCTCGACATTCTTGTCGAGGAAAGAGACAATCTCC
Organism: Bacteroidales bacterium; assembly: GCA_017478125.1. GTDB lineage: Bacteria > Bacteroidota > Bacteroidia > Bacteroidales > UBA932 > Cryptobacteroides. The sequence goes on from JAFVED010000250.1 coordinate 730, forward strand.
GGATACTCAAGGTATTTTGAATACGACTCGATCGGGTTGACGGCAGGGTACCTCTTCTGGTCGGCCCTGTTCTGCTCGAGTCCGTAGAAGCACCTGGCGGCTTTCTGTGTCGATTCGGTGACAGGCTCCTTGAGATTACCTCCGGCGGGGGAGACCGTACCGATAAATGTGACTGCGCCGGTCTTGCCGTTGTTCAACACGACCATACCCGCCCTGGAGTAGAAGTTTGAGATGATGGCTGAGAGGTCAACGGGGAACGCGTCAGCGCCCGGAAGCTCTTCCATCCTGTTGGACATCTCCCTTAAGGCCTGGGCCCATCTTGAGGTGGAGTCCGCCAAGAGAAGGCATTTAAGTCCCATCGCCCTGTAATACTCGCAAATGGTCATGGCGGTGTAGACGGAGGCCTCGCGGGCAGCCACAGGCATGTTGGAAGTGTTGCAAATAATGGTTGTACGCTCCATCAGATGCCTTCCGGTGTGCGGGTCGATCAGCTCGGGGAACTCTGTGAATATCTCCACCACTTCATTGGCCCTCTCGCCGCAGGCGGCCATGACGATCACGTCTGCCTCACCCTGCTTGGCGATAGCGTGCTGGAGGACGGTCTTTCCGCATCCGAACGGCCCGGGGATGAACCCGGTGCCACCTTCGGCTATCGGATTGAACGTGTCAATGCATCGTACTCCAGTCTCCATGATTTTCTGGGGCCTGGGTTTTTCCTTGTATGCTTTGATCGCGACCTTGACAGGCCATTTCTGCGTCATTGTGATGTAATGGGCGTCACCTGCCTCGTCGGTAAGGACCGCTATCACCATGTCGATGTTGTAGCTTCCGGCGGGGATGATTTTCTTGACAATGTATTCCCCCTTGAGATTGAAAGGAACCATGATCTTGTGGGGAAGCCATCCTTCTTTCACCTCACCGAGCCAGTCGCCGGCGATGACTTTGTCTCCCTCAAAGACAATGGGAGTGAATTCCCAGAGCTTCTTGTGGTCGAGAGGATCGGTGTACTCTCCTCTCTTGAGGAAAACTGAGTCCATCGTGGCCAGATTGTTCTGGAGCCCATCATAGACGCTGGAGAGGAGTCCGGGGCCCAATGTTACCTCAAGCATTCTTCCCTCGAACTCAACCTTGTCACCGTTCTTCAGCCCCCTGGTGCTCTCAAACACCTGGACGGAGGCTTTATCTCCTGACACCTTGATGACTTCCGCGAGAAGC
>JAFVED010000251.1 GCA_017478125.1 Bacteroidales bacterium
CATTCTCATGGAGGCCATGGAGAAGGTAAGGCCGACGATAATGTGCGCCGTCCCCCTTATCATCGAGAAGGTCTACAGGAACAGCGTCGTCCCCACCATTTCCAAAAGCCGCACGCTCTCGTGGATGAAAAAGAAGATGCCGAGGGTGCTATATTGGCTCGTGGGCAAGAAGCTGTACAAGTCTTTCGGCGGCAGGCTCAAATTTTTCGGCGTGGGAGGGTCCAAGCTGGACTCCACGGTCGAGGACTTCCTCAACAAGGCCCGCTTCCCTTACGCCATCGGCTACGGCCTGACCGAGACTGCCCCGCTGATCACCAACGCCTGCGTAGGGAAGACAGTGGTCGGCTCCATCGGAGTCCCGGCCTACAATGTCCAGGTCAAGCTCCAGAATGTCGATCCGGAAACTGGTGAGGGCGAGATAATCGCCAAGGGTGACAACGTCATGCTTGGGTACTACAGGGATCCGGAGCGCACCAGGGCCGCGTTGACCGACGACGGCTGGTTCCGCACCGGCGATCTCGCCTGCATGGACGCCAAAGGCCGGTATTACATCAAAGGCCGCCTGGGAAACATGATCGTCGGCCCTTCCGGAGAAAACATCTACCCTGAGGAGCTTGAGCAGGTCATCAACAACATGAGAGGGGTCAACGAATCCCTAGTCATCGAAAGGGACGGCAAACTGGTAGCCTTGGTAAAATTCGACGAGAATGTCATCGACTGGGGGATGATCGAGAAGGAGGAGAAGTTCTTCGAGAATCTGGAGTCCTGGAAGAAGGCCGTGATGGAATATGTCAACAAGAGGGTCGGCAAGCAGTCCAACATCGGTGAGGTGAATGCCATGAAAGAAGACTTCGAGAAGACAGCCACGCAGAAGATCCGCCGGTTCAAGTACAAATCCTTCAAGCCCGAGGACGGACCAGAGGACAAGAAGGAAGAATAAACTCTATTCCGAGAACAGACTTATCAGCGTGTCCTTGCGGAGGTCCCCAAGGTCTAGTTCAGCCTGCTCATTTTCAGCGGCTTCCGTAAATCCTGCCTTAAGAAGGAGTGACTTCAGGTCCACAAAACAAGCGGCCTTCCTGGCGATGATGGAGGCTTTGTCGGAGGCATCCATCCCGGCGCTGACACGGGAATTCCCCACCCCAAGACTCATCATGAATATCTTCCCCCCGCTCACCGCGGAGATCATGGACTGGCGAAGATCGGAAGTCAGATCCTCATTGACTACCATGCTGTTGGGATCGACCATATATCCCCTCTTCAAGTTGAGGATCTTTTCCTGACCGAAGAAGAAGCGGAACCGGCTCCCCTGTTCCCCATTGTAACGGTTGCAGAATATGATTCCGTCATCACAGGTCCCTTTGCAATAAAGGATCTCGCTGGCTTCCGGATCAGCGTTGGTCATGTCGCCGGAATAGACAGCGTGACCGGTATTGTAAACGCTGTTCCAACCGACCTTCTGACCGCCAAGATCGACAAAACTGATGTCGAAATCATAAGTTCCCCACTCGTTCTTCCAATATATTCCGAAAAAGTTGTTCTCGCTCAGAGGGTACCATGAGCCGAAAGGATAGTTCCCTATGAAGTTCTTCTC
>JAFVED010000021.1 GCA_017478125.1 Bacteroidales bacterium
CTACCACCATGCCGGTTTCAACGGAGAGAAAGTCGTGGCGAACACATCGGTCAACGAGATAAGCCTGGCCAGGATCGATCCTGACTACAACAAGACCCTTCTCTCGAAGAAGACCCGTTCCCAGTCTATGGCTGATTTCGCTTACAGGGAACTCTGCTTCGCCATGGATCATTTCTACGGCCATCCCGGTCGTGTCGCCTTGGACGCGAGCTTGAAGACCAAGGGCATGGACAGGACCCTCGAAGAGGATCTACCGGCCGGCCGTACGATAAAGAAGCTCCTCAAATCCACCAATTTAGCTGAATATTTCGTCGGAATGAGCGGCCTTAACGCCCTCTACTATGACGGCCACACCTCGATGGATATTTCATCGGTGATGGGTCGCGACCGCTCGAAATACGAGGATCTCGTCTCGGAAGTGCGAGGCCTTCAGGAACAGCACAAGGATGTCATGGATGCCATCAGGGAAGGCCGTTCCAGCATGGGAGGCCGCTACCAGGACGTCATGGCGGTCCGCACCCAGCGTCCGGAATGCTATGAGACCCAGGACACCTACATCAAGAAGGGAAACACGGCGGTCTGTGTGTTTAATTCCTTCAATACCAGGGCCGAGGACGCCTGGAACGCCTATTATGCGGGCAAGGGTCCCAAGCCGAACATCAACGACAACAAGGGAGATTCTATGGTCATATTCCTTGACGCCCTTGAAAAGGCCTCCGCTGACCCTGAAGTTGAGAATTTCATCGTGGATATTACCGCCAACGGAGGCGGCTCCGCCGATATTGTCATGGCAATGACCTCCTTGATCATGAACAAGAGCTATCTCTCTTATGACAACCCGTTGACAGGGCAGAGGTCTATTGTCGAATACGAGGTTGACAGGAATTTCGACGGGGTTTTTGACAAGAAGGACAAGAAGGTCCACTATGACCTTAACTTCGGAGTCCTCACATCCCAGGTCTCTTTCTCCTGCGGAAACCTCTTCCCCTCAATGCTTAAGGACGCTGGCGTGCCGGTGATCGGAGAGACCTCCGGTGGTGGAAGCTGCGCGATCCAGGCCATGTGTACCGCTGATGGGTTCTGTTTCCAGATATCATCCTTCCGTTCAAGGCTCAACACCCTCTCCGGAGAGAATATCGATGCCGGTGTCACCCCGACCATCCCGATCGACAATCATGAAATGGTCGAGATTGAGGGGCCGAATGACACGAAGATAAAGGTGAAGAACTACGAGGATTTTTACGACATCGAGGAAGTTGGAGAGTTGGTTAAAAAAAGAGTAAAATAATTCTATATGAACAGAATAACAATCCTGCTCGCTTCTCTTTTCCTGGCGGTCTCCGCTTGGGGACAGGAAGATGAGTATTCAAGGGACGAGTGCACAAGCATCGTGGTAGGCCGCCTTGCGTCGGCCGACGGCTCAGTCATCACCTCCCATACTTGCGACGGCGTTTCACGCACCTGGTTAACTGTCGAGCCGGCCTTGGATTATGGCCCAAAGGCGATGATGCCGATCTACAAGAATACCCGCCGGACGGCATTTTACGGTGACACGACTGGTGTGCGTTATGCCGGTCAGATTCCCCAGGCCCGCCACACCTACGCCTATCTCAACACGGCCTATCCATGCATGAACGAGAAGCAGCTCGCGATGGGAGAGACCACGTTCACAGGTCCGGACACTCTTCGGAATCCCGGCTCCATGTTCCTCATCGAGGAGCTGGCCAGAATAGCTCTCCAGAGGTGTGACAACGCCCGCGACGCCATCCAGCTGATGGGATCCCTCGCGCAGAAATACGGCTATGCCGACGGAGGAGAGTGCCTGACCGTGATCGACAAGAAAGAAGCGTGGTTTTTTGAGATTCTCGGGTGTGGAAAAGGTGTCTCGGGAGCTGTCTGGGCAGCCCAGAGGGTTCCGGACGATGAGGTGGCGGTGTCCGCCAATATTCCCAGGATCGGAAAGATCGATAGGAGCAACAAGGACTATTTCATGGCTTCGGACAATGTCGAGAGAGTCGCCAAAAAATATGGCCTCTGGGATGGTGAAGGCGATTTCGTGTTCTGGAAAGCCTATCACAGCTCCTACGGTGACGGAAAGAATTTCAAGGAACGGGAATATGTGATATTCAACACATTGGCTCCTTCATTGAATCTTTCTTACGATGCTCCGGAACTGCCTTTCTCAGTAAAGCCTGACGAGAAAGTCGATGTGCGCAAAGTAATGGAGATTCTTCGAGGAACCTATGAGGGGCTCCAATTCGACATGACGAAGAATCTTCTTGTCGATGTTCCCGCCAAAGACGGCCAGCCCGCCACGAAGAAGGTCAGCCCGGTCGCTAACCCCTGGCTTACTACCGACACCCGTAACATGATCAACGGAGTGGCTCCCGGAGCGGTCGAGTTTGCCCGTACGATAGCGGTCGCTTGGTGTTCCCATTCCACGGTGATCCAGGCCCGCGACTGGTTGCCTGATGAGGTCGGAGGCATTTGCTGGTACGCCTTGGACAATCCTGGGGAAAGCCCTCGTTTCCCGATATTCAGCGGCACGACCGAACTTCCCGCCGCGTTCTACACATGCGGAATGCGTCGTTATGTTCCCAATGGAGCTCTATGGACTTTCCGTCGTCCCAACCGTCTCGCCACAGTCGCCTGGCAGACCAACAAGGAAAGGGTCCATAAGGACATCCAAACCATAGAAGACCTTGGTTTCGAGGGACTTCCTGAAGTAGAGAAGAATCCTACCAAAGAGAATCTCAACGCCTACACGGCCAAGATTTACAAGGCTGCGGCTGATCTTTGGAAGAAGCTTGAGGAAGACCTCTGGATGAAGCACGGAAGAGGTTTCTGATTATTCTCCGAGCGTAAGATCCCAATATGACGTACCCTCCTCCATCAGGGCGAGGGTGGTTATGATCCAGCTTTGTATCCAACCGGTGAGGGTGCTTTGGGCGCCCCAGCCGGCATCGGCATTGGAAGCCCAGTAGTCCCAGTCGCGGTAGTTGAAAGCCCTGAACCAGGCGCCATCCACATTCTTGCGCTCGTCGCTGCGGGCCTGTATCCTGACAAGGAACTCTCCAAGGTCATCAGCCATTTTCCTGATCGCGGGATCTCCTGTGGCGCAGGCGGCCTCGTTGAGGGCGAACACGGCGAAGTTGCTGGTATAGAGCATGTCAGCTACAGGATCTCCGTTATGGAATATCAGGGGAGCCTCGTTGCGCCCGTAATCGTCGTTGCATCTTTCAGCTCCGTATGAGCCCTTTGAAGGGTCTCCGAGCTCTTCCCGGATCGCTCCGCATCCGACCTGGTTCTTAGCGATGTCGGAAGTAATCCGGTCAATCCACGCCTTATGTTCTTCCGTCGGATCAACCCTGTACAGCCAGGCGAGAGGAAGAACCATCCTCGCTCTTTCTTGCTGTATGCCGTTGGTCCAACTCCAGCCATCCGGGTAAGCGGCCATTGTCAGGGATATTCCTTTCTCTGCTTTTTCGAAGTATTTGCGGTCGCCGGTGTTGGCATATTGCCAAAGATAGCAGGCCCAGAGCCAGCTTTCAAAATGTGGGTGGGGGTTGATGAGTTCTCCGTTCCGGTAATAGTCCAGGCCGTTTTTCTGGATGTCCTCCTCATGCAGCCGGGGACCGCGGAACCCGTTCTTTCCAGTTGTGTTGAAGTTGGCCTCGATCGCCGCGTTCAGGTTCTTTTCCCATTTGTCAGTCCCGAGGACCTTCCCGGCGAGAATTGAACCAAGAATCGAGCGGGCGTTGTCGTCGCCGTAATAGACCCATTTGTGGGTGTATGCCCATCCAAGAAGACCGTAGGTCGGGCTTTCCGGGTCGCTTCTGGGACCATCCTGAAACTCCTTGAAGGAATAGTCGGACAAGCGTTCCGCTATGGCTTTATATTCCTGGTTTCCAAGAAGTTCCCCTGCGATCGCAAAGGCCATCGAACTCTCTCCCTGGATGTCGTCCCGGATCCAGTACCGGTAGGCTTGATGGCCGTCTTTATAGACAGCGGAGCAATGGCCTTCAAGGACTCCGAGGGTTCCGTCTCCGGTGGGGGCGTCATCCGGGAGTTCGGGCCCGACAGGCATTGTCCCGTCGCCGATATATTTCATTATCCAGGATTCTTTCCAGTCCTGATGGATAAGGAAGTGGCCGTTGAAGAACCATTCGATACCCTTTTGGACGGCTTGTTTCCTGGCGTCCTTTGGAAGCTTGGCGTTTTCTGAATATGCCGGGGCAATCAAGGTTGGCCATTTTTTAAAAGTCACCTTCCGTCCTGTCAGGTCAGAGATAATAGTTTCCCAGAATGGCTGCCACTTTCTTTCCGGGATCAGTCTCAAATGGGCGAAATCACTTAGTTTAGAGGTGCTTATCCAGATGTGATCGCTTGGTTTGTACACAAGCGGACTGCTTGGCGTGTCCTCAAGGCCGAACACGGCGCAGTCGAACCCGGCGACCCTTGCGATAACCATCAAAGGGTCAGCGGCTTCGGTCTTTAGATAGACAGCCCGGTTGATGGTGAGAAGGTCCATCGGTTTCAGACTGTCTCCAAGCGGTTTAGTGACCACGATCCTCTCCACCCCGATCTCTTTCAACTCACTCCCGTCCCCACCGGTCCCAGAGCTGCTCTTTCCGGTCCCTGAGCGGAGCCGAAGGGCCGGCACATCAGCAAACTCCGCATAAACCCTCAACCCCTTCTCCTCGATAATATTAAAGCTATCCTCACTGATAATCAAAGGTTTCTCCGGATAATCCCCAGCAAGTAGCAGCACAGCTGAACCAGGCTTCGCTTTCTCAAGCGCCGATTCAGGAGACTCATATTCTTTAACCTTTGCCCCCTCATCATAGAGCAGTTTGATGAGATCATTCCCCTCGCCAAGGCCACAGACGTAGATCTCGGCGTTTTTTAACGCGCTCCTTTGCTGGCCGCACTTTACGGCAAAGGCGGCTATCACTAGAATCGCCGCGATAATTATGGTGTTTCGCATATTCATTTCTTGTAGATTCCGAACATGGCGGACCCGGAACCGGACATCGCGGCATAGGCTGCTCCGCTCTCATAAAGCGACTGTTTGATGGCCTCAAGTTCCGGATGCGCTTTGAATACCGTCGCCTCGAAGTCATTCACCAGCACCCCCTTCCATTCCTCCACCGGCCGCCGCAGAACCTCTCTAAGGTTCGACGGGGGAACTACTGCCCCAGCGACCGCTGCCACCCTCGGCACGC
>JAFVED010000022.1 GCA_017478125.1 Bacteroidales bacterium
ACCAGTTCCTCTATTCAGACGAGGACGGGTTCAACTTCATGCACGAGGAGACTTACGAGCAGATCCACCTCCCTCATGATGTCGTCGAGAATTCCGACCTCATGAAAGAAGGCCAGCATGTCGAGATGATGTTCGTGCTGGAGCCTGAGGAAAGGTGCCTTACCTGCGAGCTTCCGACTTATGTCACCCTGGAGGTCACTTATGCCGAGCCCGCGGTCAAGGGCAACACCGCTTCCACCAGCGCCCTCAAGGAGGTCACCCTCGAGACAGGCGCGAAGGTGATGGTTCCGCTCTTCATCAACCAGGGCGAGAAGATCACCGTAAACACCTCTGACCGCACCTACGGGCAAAGGGTATAGCGCCTTATCTGAACCAATACGGCTGGCCGGACGTTTTACGTTCAGGCCAGTTTTTTTTATAGATGGCCGCGCTGGGGTTGTTTTTCTTTACGGGAATTAATGTTAAATTTGTGGATTATGTCAGAGTATATCGTATCAGCGAGAAAATACCGTCCGGACTCGTTCGAGACCCTCATCGGCCAGGACAATATAGCACAGACCCTGAAGAACTCGATCATCCGGGGAAAATTGGCGCACGCCTACCTCTTCTGCGGTCCCCGGGGAGTCGGCAAGACCACGACTGCCAGGATTTTCGCCAAGGCCATCAACTGCGCCCATCCCTCAGAAGACATGGAGCCTTGTGGGGAGTGCGAGTCCTGCGTCTCATTCCAGGAAGGAAGGTCGTACTGCATCCACGAGCTTGACGCGGCGTCCAACAACGGAGTCGAGGACATCAAGAACCTGATGGACCAGGTGCAGATCCCCCCGCAGGTCGGGAAGTACAGCGTCTATATCATAGACGAGGTCCACATGCTCTCGACTGCCGCCTTCAACGCCTTCCTCAAAACCCTTGAGGAACCCCCGGTACACGCGATATTCATCCTGGCCACAACCGAGAAGCACAAGATCTTGCCCACGATCCTCTCCAGGTGTCAGACCTACGACTTCAACAGGATTTCTATCCCCGATATGGTATTCAACCTGAGGAATATAGCCTCCAAGGAGAATGTCAAGATCGATGACGAGTCGCTCCATGTCATAGCCCAGAAGGCTGACGGCGCCATGCGCGACGCCCTGACCATCTTCGACCAGACAGTCGCCTTCTGCGGATCTGACGTACGGTACGAGGACGTCATCAGGAATCTTGGTGTCTTGGATTATGACTACTCTTTCGCCCTTGTGGAAGACTTTCTCGCCGGAGACTATGGGAAGGCTCTCCTCACCTTTGACGAGATTCTTTCCAAAGGGTTCAATGCCTTGCACTTCTGTTCCGCGCTGAGCTCACACCTGCGGGATCTGATGGTCACGAAAAACGGCGGCCTTGACTCTTTGCTTGAGCTTCCTGAGTCACTTAAAAACAAATATGTGGAACAGGCCTCAAGATGTCCGTTGAGATTCCTCTACGACGCTCTCGGAGTCACCACGGCCTGTGAGGCGGGCTACAAGCAGGCTGTCAATCCGAGGCTCCACATCGAGTTCGCGCTGATGAGGCTGAGCTTCCTCTGTAAGGCTCAGAATGACAGCAAGCCGATAGGTCAAGCAGGCCGACAGGGGACGGGTAGTGAAGACCAAGCCACCCCCGGCACTGTAAGAGGGGGGACCGTGAGCGAAGCGAACGGTGGGGCCGAGCGAAGCGAGGCTTCTGAACGCCCGTCCCCTGCCGGCCCGAGACCAGCTCGCAAAAAACCGTCCAAGACCGGATCGGCGCTGTCGCTGAACGCCATCCTGGAGGAAGAGGAGACAAAAAAAGAGGAAACGAAGGCCACGGTCATCTCAGACGAGTTGCCTGACGACGAGACCATCCTCAAGGCCTGGAAAACCATCCCCGAGGAATTCAAGGCCATGAGCCAGATCCGTCTGGCTAATACCCTGGAAAACGCTGAGGTTGAGATCGAGACCACCGGAGAAGGCAAGACGGTCACATTCAAGGTCAGCAACACCTCGCAGCAGAAATGGATCCAGGAGAACCGTCTGCTGGCTCTGGAAGGAAATTTGCAGAAGAAAACCGGTTCCTCCAAGATCCGCCTTGAGGTCGGCGTGATCCCCATGGAGGAAAAAGAGGCCCAGCCATACACGGACCAGGAGAAGGCCACCGCCCTTATGGGACAGAACGGGGAACTTCGGAACCTGGTGAAAGACTTCGGGTTAGAGACAAGATAAAGAGCATATTCGAAATGAAACTTCATTGCGAGAATCTCGTCAAGAAATACGGCATCAGGACTGTCGTGAAAGGTGTCTCAATGGAAATCAACCAGGGAGAGATCGTCGGCTTTCTCGGACCTAACGGCGCGGGAAAGACCACCAGCTTTTACATGATCACAGGACAGGTCGTGCCGAATGGCGGACGGGTATTCCTGGACGACGAGGACATCACTGACCTCCCGATGTACAAGAGAGCCCAAAAAGGGGTCGGATACCTCCCCCAAGAGGCTTCCGTTTTCCGCAAGATGTCTGTCGAGGACAATATCATGTCCGTGATGGAGATGTCCGAGATGAAAAAAGAGGAAAGGAAGGAGAGACTTGAGAGCCTGATCAGCGAGTTCAATCTCTCGAAAGTGAGAAAGAGTCTTGGCATACAGCTTTCAGGAGGAGAGAGTCGCCGCTGCGAGCTCTCCAGGGCGCTGGCCCTAGAGCCAAAGTTCATCCTCCTCGACGAGCCTTTCGCGGGAGTCGACCCGATCGCCGTGGAAGACATCCAGTTCATCATAGCCAAACTCAAGTACAAGGACATCGGTGTCATCATCACCGACCACAATGTGGGTGAGACTCTGGCCATCACCGACAGGGCCTACCTCCTGTATGAGGGCTCTATCCTTCAGCAGGGTACCCCGGAGTCGCTCGCCTCTGACGAGGACGTGCGCACGAAATACCTGGGTTCCGGATTCATCCTGAAAAAATCAGTCTCAGTCGAACGGGCCAGGGCCGAGCACCTCGCGCTTGAGGCGGCAAAAGCCCAAGCCAGTGAGGAAGTCTCAACAGAAAACCCCTTAAACTAACATATCATGAAACGGACTTTGATAATATCCATGCTGGCCGTGCTGGCCGCCATTATGATTCCATCGGATCTTTTCGGACAGGCGCAGATCTACACCCGGAAAGAGAAGCTCAAGGACCTGGCCGCCAAGACAGTCAAGGTGGTCTTGACCGGAGACGAGATCTTCGACGAGGCACTGAAACAATCCGTCACCACGTCATGGACACTCTCACCCTATGAGTTCTGCACCAATGAGGAATTCCAGAAGATAAAGACTGACAGCAAGTTCTACTTCCTGCTGTTAGTGAAGGGACAGCAAAGGAAAGAGGCCGAGCCCGGCATCGACCTGCTCACCTTTGTCAAAGGAGGGGAAGGCGCCGACAAGTCCATCGGCGATATGCTTGAGGTCGTCACTATCCCTCTCCGCTCCGCGGTGGATCCTTCCGGGAGGGAGTTTATAATTCTCCCCGCTCTCCTCACGATCATGCAGGAGCACGCGCAGAGCCTGACCAGTTCTGAGGTCAAGGCATATTCCCCACTCGGAGCCAATGATTCCAAGAAATTGAGGATGAAGCAGATCTATTTCTCCGAAGATGACTTCGCTCCCCAGGTGGACGAGAAGGTCCTGAGTTCTCTGGATGAGGACATATTCGTGAAAGAGGATGAGGAAGATGTCGATGAGGTGTTCGCTGAAGGAACCTTCAACGCCGTGGTGAGTTATGTCGTCGCCCCCTCTGAACCGGTCAACGGCTCAGTGTGCTACAAGATGCTCATTGGGGCCGACAACCATTTGCTGTATTGGTACAAGAAGCACAGGATATCCTCTCGCCTAGGAGCCGGATTCCTCGAGAGCGACTTGAAGGCCATAAAACTTCTCAGGAAATAATGCTCGTTGGCAAAGCCCCATGCGGGTTGCGATACGCTGTCAGAAGGAGCGGCAGAGCCGTAGGCTACTGCTCCCTGACCATCAAATGCGGAACCAGGGATGAGGGAATCCACCATAGCGGGATCGCCCACTTCACCGAACACACCATTTTCAAAGGCACGTCAAAGAAAAGCGCCAAGGTCATAAACAGCTATCTGGACCGGCTTGGCGGCGATCTCAACGCCTTCACCACCAAAGAGGAGATAGTCCTCCACTCCACAGTATTGAAAGAGGATCTCGGGAAAGCAGCGGCATTGCTGCTGGAGCTGGCCACATGCCCGACCTTCCCGGAGGAGGAGATCGCCATCGAGAAAGGGGTCGTGATTGACGAGATCAGCTCGTACAAAGACTCGCCCGCTGACGATGTCTACGACAAATTCGAGGAGACTCTCCTGGATGGCCATCCGCTTGGAAAGCCTATCCTCGGGACGGCGGCGAGTGTGAGAAAGATCTCGGCCGGGGAGCTGAGGGAATTCGTCAAAGAGCGTTTCACTCCGGGGAATATGGCCCTGGCGGTCGTAGCGGACATCGACGAGAAAAAGATGGAACAGGGAGTGCTGAGACTCGCCGGGAAAGTCTTTGACGGCTCTTGGGCAGAATCTGCCGAGAGGCAGCTTACCCCTGTGGAGACCCCGGTCCTGTTCAGGAAAACCATTGAGAAAAGGCACCACGAGGTCAATGCCGTGATCGGAGGCCTGGCTCCCTCCCTGTACGACCGGGATAGCCGCTTCGCGGCGATTCTCCTTGCCAACATCATCGGTGGACCAGCCTCGAACTCCAGGCTCAATGATCTCCTCAGGGAAAAGAACGGGTGGGTGTATGGGGTCGAGACCTCTTATACCCAATACTCCGACACAGGAGTGATGGCCATCTCGATGGGCTGCGACAGGTCCAATCTCGAGAAATGTCTCAGAGGAGTTGACAAAGTGATAAAGAAGATCCAGGACGAGCGTTTGTCGGACTCTGCCCTGAGATCCGCCAAGAAACAACTTCTCGGACAGCTCGCGATCAGCTCAGACAACGGCGAGACCCAGTGTCTTTCCATGGGGAAAAGCCTTATCTCCTTCGGTGAGGTGTCCACCGACCAGCAGAACAGGGAGGCCATCGAGGCGGTCTCCGCAGACATGATACAAGAGTCCGCGAGGACAATATTCAATCCGGAATCCTTATCATCCTTAGTATTCTTATGAGACTTTATCTTAGAATGGCGGCTGTCGCGGGACTGGCGGCAATCGCGGGATGCGGCAAGGTCGCTCCACCCGAGCCGTATGGCGCCACCCCTACTCCCCAACAGGTGGAGTGGCAGAAGATGGAGATGAACATGTTCGCCCATTTCGGGCCAAACACTTTCACCGGACTCGAGTGGGGACTCGGCACGGAGGCCGAGGACATCTTCAACCCCACCGCCCTGGACTGCGGCCAGTGGGCATCTATCGCCAAAGCCGCCGGTTTTAAGGGGATTATCATCACCGGAAAGCACCATGATGGCTTCTGTCTATGGCCCAACCCGGTCAGCACCCACACCGTAGCCCAAAGCCCCTGGAAAAACGGCGGGGGCGATGTGCTCAAGGAGCTCTCAGAGGCCTGCGCGGCTGAAGGAATCAAGTTCGGGGTCTACGTCTCACCTTGGGACCGGAACGACCCGCATTACGGGACTCCTGAATATAATGATGTGTATGTCAAGACTCTGGAGACAGTCCACGACGGACGCTACGGCGAGGTCTTCGAGCAGTGGTTCGACGGAGCCAACGGTGAGGGTCCCAACGGTAAGAAACAAGTCTATGACTGGCCCCGTTTCCATGAGACTGTCCTGAAATATTCACCCAACGCTATCATGTTCAGCGACACCGGTCCCGGATGCCGCTGGGTCGGTAATGAGAGAGGAGTGGCCGGAAGGACAAACTGGAGTACCTTGAACACCAAGGGCTTCACTCCAGGAGCGGGAGCCCCTCCGACAGACACGCTCAACTCGGGCAATGTCCACGGAGCGGTGTGGCATCCCGCCGAGACAGACGTGTCCATCAGGCCCGGATGGTTCTGGAGGAAGAGTGAGAATGAGAAGGTCAAATCCCTGAAAAAGCTTCTGGGCATCTACTACACGAGCGTGGGACGCAATTCCCTGCTTCTTCTCAATGTCCCGCCGGACAACCGCGGTCTTATCCATGCCGCCGATTCCGCAAGGCTTATGGAGTTCAAAAGAGCGATTGACGAGATATTCAAGGACAACCTCGCTGATGGCGCCAAGGTCAAGGCCACGGATGTCAGAGGACGCGGATTCGGCGCCGCCAACATCCTTGGCGGAGACTATGACTCCTATTGGTCGACCAAAGACGGGGTCAACGAGGCTTCCCTGACATTCGACCTTGCCGGAGAAAAGACATTCAACCGCGTCCTTATCCAGGAGTATATCCCTTTGGGACAAAGGGTCAAGTCTTTCAGCGTCGAGGCGGAAGGTCCTGATGGACAGTGGAAAGAGATCGCCAGGGAGACCACCATCGGCTACAAGAGGATAGTCCCCACCGAGACGGTCTCGACATCAAGGGTCAGGGTGAATCTTGTGGCCTACGCCCCATTGACGATCAACGGATTCGGATTGTTTATGGATAATATTTCCGAATATTCGGAATAATCGCTAATTTTGAGTGCCACATTCTTCAAGAACGGACATTGTCATTTTTAATGAAGTGAAGAATCTATTAATAACCGATTAATATTATGAGAATCAGAAATTTCCTCGCAGCCTCGCTGCTCATTCTCGCGGCGGCCTGCACCTCAAACAAGACAGCCGCCCCCATCAAGGTCAATGTTCCAGCCCGTCCCGCCGGGCAGGAGAACGCGCTCGGTCTCACAGTCCCCGCGATGGACACCGTCCGTGTCGGGTTCGTCGGCCTCGGGATGAGAGGTTCCGGAGCGGTTCCCCGCTTCACCTATATTCCCGGAGTCAAGATCGTGGCTCTCTGCGATGTTCTTCCTGAAAATGTCGAGCGGTCACAGAAGACCCTCGAGAAAAGAGGCTTCCCAAGAGCCGCGGAATATTCCGGCGACACCGAGGCCTACAAACAACTCTGCGAGAGGGATGACATAGACCTCGTGTACATCTGCACCGACTGGGTTCATCACATTCCCGTGGCTCTCTATGCGATGGAGCATGGCAAAAACGTCGCCTGCGAGGTTCCATCGGCGACCTCCCTTCAGGAGATCTGGGATGTCATCAACATGACCGAGAAGACCCGCAAGCACTTCATCATGCTCGAGAACTGCTGCTACGACTTCTTCGAGCTCTCATGCCTGTCGATGGCCCAGGCCGGCGTTTTCGGAGAGATTCTCCATGCCGAGGGCTCCTATCTCCACAACCTCGATCCCTTCTGGGATGAGTACTGGAATAACTGGAGGCTTGACTTCAACGAGAAGCACAAGGGCGACATCTATGCCACCCACGGCCTCGGACCTGTGGCCCAGGTTCTCAACATCCACCGCGGCGACCGCTTCAAGACCCTCGTGGCGATGGAGACCAAGGCCGCCAACGGCCCCCGCAATGTGGAGAGAAGGCAGGGACGCAAGAGCGAGGACTTCCAGAACGGCGACGAGACCAGTACCCTGATCCGCACCGAGAACGGTAAGACCATCCTGATCGAGCATGATGTAATGACTCCGAGACCCTACAGCCGTATGTACCAGCTGGTAGGCACCGAGGGCTACGCCGGCAAGTACCCTATCCAGCAGATCGTCCTCCGCGGAGACCAGCTCAAGGAGACTCCCAGCATCGAGGACTTCAACACCGAGAAGCACCTCAGCAAAGAGGAAATCGCTGAGTATCAGGAGAAATACCGCAACCCTATCCTGACCCCCGAGCTTGAGGCCCTGGCGAAGGAGGTCGGCGGCCACGGTGGAATGGACTTCATCATGGACTATCGCCTGGTCTATTGCCTCCGCAACGGTCTTCCTCTCGACATGGATGTCTACGACATGGCCGAGTGGTGCTGCCTCGCGGAGCTCGGCGAGATCTCGATCAAGAACGGCAACATGCCTGTCGAGGTCCCCGATTTCACCCGCGGCGCCTGGAATCAGATCAAAGGCTTCTCCTACGCCTTCGCGAAATAGGATCCGCTCGGCACCGTGATTTGGAAGTAGCTGATCAGAAAGCGATTAATTAAAAGCCATCCCTTCTTTCCGAGGGGATGGCTTAGTGTTTTATCTTTGATAATGACGCGGTCACAAATCACGGTTGTTTTATTAATGTCTTTCCCGTGTCCTTCAGGGGGAGGATGACGGGGTGGCTGAAACCGGAATTAGGCCGGTGGAACACTAACTTGATATTCCCGTCAAAGTCGCGGAACAACATTGAGTGACCGCCGTCCCCCTCAACTATCGGCTCATCATCGCAGGTCCAAGGGCCAGCGAGTTTGCCGGAGGCCGAACGGGCTATTCCGACACAGTAAGTATCCTTGAATGAGGACCATAGCATAACCAACTCACCGCTGCTTGTGCGATAGAGGAACGGGCCGTCGGAAACATAGGACTTCCGGACACCGCCATCCGCGTCTTTCCAGTCGGAAAGACCTTTTGTCCACTTGGCGTCAGAAGCCTTGAACAAGACAGAGGGTTCACCGACAGTTCCTGACAAGTCATCTTTAAGTCTTATCACATCATAAGTCCCGTCGACTATCTGAACCCACTCGTGGCAGAAGACCATGTACGGGACTCCATCCTCGACCCATAGGGTTCCGTCCAAGGCCATATAATCCTTGGGAGTGGTGACATCTTTTCCCAGCGGAAGGAAAGGGCCGGAAGGACTGTCCGAGCGGAATATCTGAGTCCCCCGATAGGTGAAAGACGGCCAGCCCTCCACCTTGTCCGCCCATGTCTTGTCAGTGTTCAGGGTCGCGAAGAGGTACCACTTCCCTTGATAACAGTGGACTTCCGGGGCCCAGACGCTGCCCGTGAGAGAATTGTCAGCCGGAACGGTGAACACCCTCTCCGGACCATACCATTTCTCAAGGTCGTCGCTTCGGAACACCTCCACGCCGCCCAGGCCTTCAGCGGTCGTCGAGCTGCGATAAAGATAGTATGTCTTGCCGCTTTTGTCAGCCACTATGAACGGATCCCTGCAGTAGATGCTGTCAAGGACAAGATAATCACCTGTTTTCCAGGACTTGCGACCTTGCCCGCAACCGGCCAGGGACAAAACCAGTAAAACAGACGGAATGATTCTGTTTAAAGACATTGCTCAGTGAAATTGCCAAGTTCCATGTATTTCTTATAAAGCTCCAAGTAAACCATGCCGCTGGCCGGACCAGGAAAATATTCTTTTGAGAATCCGGAGTTCAGCGCGATGACACCGATTCCGATTCGGTTTGTTACCTGGTGGAGAAAGCGAAGACGCAATGGCTGTCGTACTTCTCGCCGGGCTTGAGCAGGGCCGAGGGCCACTGTGGCTTGTTGGGAGTGTCGGGATATTTCTGGGTCTCAAGGCAGATGGCGTGACGGAAGTTGTAGACGACACCCTTCTTCCCGGTGACTGTGCCGTCGAGGAAGTTGCCGGCATAGATCTGCACTCCTGGCTCGTTGTTGTATTCCTTGAGAACAATCCCACTCTCCGGGCAATAGAGCTCGGCGGCGAGGACGGTGTCGTCACACCCTGTGTCAAGCACCCAGTTGTGGTCGTAACCCTTGCCGTTATGGAGCTGGTCGTAGTCGGCGTTAATGTCCTTCCCGACAAGGTTGGCGGTACGGAAATCCATCGGAGTACCGTCGAGCGGAGCGATCTCGCCGGTGGTCATGAAGGTGTCGTCGACAGGGGTGAAGTTGGCGGCGTTGATGTAGAGCTCGTCAGCCTCGACGCTGTGGTTCGCCGGATTGCCAGAGAGGTTGAAATACGAGTGGTTGGTCATGTTGATGACCGTGGTCTTGTCCGTGGTGGCCTCGTACCTGATGTCGATGGCGTTGTCCTCGGTCAGGGTGAAAGTCACGACCGCAGTCACGTGACCCGGGAAATTGGCCTCTCCGTCAGGAGAGTCGAACTTGAGCTTGAGGTGGTTCCCGTCGGTCTCTACCACCTCGGCGACCTTGTACTGCCAGCCGTTGGGTCCTCCATGGAGGCAATGCCCATAATTGTTCTGGGGCAATTGATACTCAACACCTTCCACTGTGATCTTACCCTGTGCGATACGGTTGGCGTAGCGGCCGATCGTGGCGCCGAAGTCGGTCTGGTTGTTCTCAGGGAAGTAATCCTTGATGTTGTCAAAACCAAGGACGACATCCTTGTACTCTCCATTCTTGTCCGGAACCATGATGGAGACTATGCGGCCTCCGAAATTGGTGACGCAAACTTCCATTCCGGCCTTGTTGGTGAGGGTGTAGAGAGCGGTGGCGGCCCCGTCTCTCTCGGTCTTGAAATCCTCGGGATTGAGGCCTGATTTTGTGATGACAGCCCCCTTCTCAGCGCAGCCCGCTATCAGGATGGCTGCGGCGCAAATCGCGAAAACACTTCTTTTCATTGTGCTAAAATATTATTAATCAATTATTTCTTAAAGACATCGCCGAGCCACATAATCTTTGGAGATCTTGACGGAAGCGAACGTTATATCCTATCAAATATAAATATTATTCGCCGAAAAGCCAAACGGCCTTCCGGTGAACAACTTCTGTCATTCTGAGGCTTGCCCTGAGTCTGCCGAAGGACGAAGCGAAGGATCTGGTTCCTGCCGTGGCGCTCGCGTAACAGCCCGCGGCTCACATGCGAACCTTCCCCCAGCGCCGGTACATGTGGCACATCAGGCGGCACCACATGTGCGGGAAGCGCCCCGGCAGCGGGACATGTGGCACATGCGGAGGAACCACATGTACCGCAAATACCCCCAGCGCCGGTACATGTGGCACATCGGGCGGCACCACATGTACCGCAAATACCCCAAAAGCAGCACATGTGGCACATCGGGCGGCACACATGTGCGGGAAGCGCCCCGGCAGCGGAACATGTGGCACATCAAGCGGCACCACATGTGCGGGAAGCGCCCCGTCAGCGGGACATGTGGCACAGCAGGCGGCACCACATGTGCGGGAGGCACCCCGGCGGCGGGACATGTGGCACATGAGGAGGAACCACATGTACCGAAAATACCCCCGAAGCAGCACATGTGGCACATCGGGCGGCACCACATGTACCACAAATACCCCAAAAGCAGCACATGTGGCACATCAGGCGGCACCACATGTACCGAAAATCCCCCCAAAGCAGCACATGTGGCACATCAAGCGGCACCACATGTACCGCATGTACCGCAAAGGCCCTACAATATAAGGGAAAAGGGTGCCTTAGAAAGGACGAGCACTTCAGGCAGAAGCACCAAAAAGGCCGCCCCTTGAGGATCCGGGGCGGCCTTGATTGTAAGTCTGACGGAATAAAATGGGTTACTCCGTCACTTCGGTGAATTTGCTGAAGGCGATCTTTACGGCCTGGAAGGTACCGGGATCTGTGGCTGACTTGCCAGGTGTGATTGTCTTGCCAGTGACAGAATAGGTGTAAGTCTTGCCTTCGCTGTCAAGCAACTTAAAATCCAGATCTTGAGTCGCGGTTTCCCCGTATCTCTTATCGAAATAGAAAGCCTTTCCATCGGCATTGTCCTGGGCCTTGACATAATAAGTAACGTTAAAACCATCAAACGCGATTACCTCAGTGTTGTAAGCAGGTCTGAGCATAATGTTTCTGGGCACGCGTAATGCAAGGCTGTTGTTGTTGTTACTTTGGACATTTAGCCACCAGGCCTTTCCCTCAGGAAGGCCGGTAATCACAACCTGCATTTGCGGCATAACGAACCACCCGTCGATGGTACTTGTCAGGGTGTTGTCCGCAAAGGTATAGGATAACTTGTTGACATAAGCAACCATGTTGATCAGGCTCGCGCCTTCATTCGTTTCGGTTTTCGTCTCTAAACCGAACTTAAGAAAGCCATCGTATTTACTTAAACCGTATTTGCTCAAGTCATTGTAACCCTCAAACAGGGCGGACAATGTGCCGGAGGCTTTCAGCTCGCAACCCGTACGGAGGTCCCCGGCGTTCCAGGCCGAGCCGTCGTAGGTCAGCACAAGGTCTGGGGTCTTCTCGTAGTTCTCGTCGAACCAGATGTTGATCTTATCCCCAGATGCCCAACCCGACTTCACGGCGCGGGTCGGAACACCCTCTCCGGGAAGGGTGGCAACGCTGAAGTTGAAAATTATCTCCTTGCCATCCCGGACGGCGCTCTCTTTCTCGCAGGAGACCATCATCGCGGCCACAAGGGCCAGCATCGCTATGAATGTCTTTCTCATTTCGCTCAATGTTTAATGCCTACCAAACCTCTTCTTCTGATGAGATGGAAGAAAAAGGATCGCTAACTGATGTGCCCGTGGAGTCCGAGCTGACGTCAAGAATCTGATGCTCCAAGCAGATCAGGACGACTTCGCTTGAAGGACTCTCGTAAACAAGTTGTCTTTTCATGGCTTCAAAACAATATTTTATAACTAACTGATAATCAACAATTTACCCCCCCTGTAAAAAACAGGGAGGGTAATCCGCCTAACCGACGGTCAAAGTATTCTCTGTCTTGACCATCATGCGCGAATATAGTCATTTTCCCTAAATCCGCGACATCTTTTCGGCAAGGTTTGTGTCTCGTGGTTTTTCGTATATCGCGGAAAAGAATAAAAGCTTATGGATAAACTAGTATCAGATCTTGTGGGCGGCCTGGGAAGGCTGTTCGACTGAAAAGTCAGCGGTGCGGTCAGCAAGACGGTCAGCAAAGCCGCCACCGGGAAAAGCAAAACATACTCATTTGAGACCCTGCCCAAGACGGTCGATGAAGTGGCTGGACTGCCGGATCCGCTGAACTCCATATTCATTTGAAGATGAGAACTGGGCGACTCTCTATCCCCACTCTGGAGGAGCCGATAAATGGGCGTAAGTAGCTTCCGCGTTTTTTTCATACGATTGACTGTAGCGATCTCCGGACGGAAAAAGGCTTCAAATAACAGGTCCTCATCAAGTTCCGGCTAATCCGAAAAGAATTCCGAGGCCTCAGCCCCATCATCTCTCCTTACCCACACGGCATCATCTGTCAACCATACCTTCTCAATCTTCATTCAGTTTATCTCCATTACTGAAAACTTGTTCCAATGTTCAGCGACAATCTCCCGGATTTCCTCTGTCACAGACTCAACAAGCTCAAGTTCAGATCGTTTCAGCCCCAAATACCAGATAAGGTAATTATTACCCCCCCCAAAAAAAACTGATAGCCAGTGTCGTTTTTGGGGATAAATTGATGCTGACTGCTTATAAATAAAGCAGTCGGCAGCATTTCATAGACGTAAATGCCGCCGACATAAAGTTATCGCTTTCTGTTAGGATCCAGCGTTACGGGAGGATAACCGGAGGAGTATGTTCGAACTTCGCCGAGGTAATCGCTGAGCGGGTAGCCGGGGCTGAGGACTGTTTCTCGCCACGGTTGACAGCGTCATATTCAAGGAACTTCTCGAAGGAAGCTTCCTCTCCGGAAAGCTCCATGATCCTCTTGTAGATGGCCCAGCGGGAAGGAGCGTTGAAGTATTCAGCATTCTCCCTCATCATACTGTTCACCGAAGGGCGCCACGCCCCCTTCTCATACAAGGCTCCTCCTGCAAAGATTCCCACCTCGTTCTTGTAGCGCTCGTCTGAAAGGAAGGAACTCCATTTGATTTTTGAAGGATCATCAGTGAAGTCGACATTCGAGAACCAGCCATACTTGTTGAATACGTCGCTATAATGATTGATGTGCTCCCGAGGAGCCTGCTGATTCTGTTCGGCATATTCGTCAGCAAGGAAAGCGAAACCATGTCCGCCCGCCTCGTGACGCAGGGTCGGTCCGAAGAACTCTCTATCATTACCCATGGTTGAAGTGAATGCGATGCCTGACTGAAGGGACTCGGACAACACCGCTGTTCCGGAGTGTCTGCGACTGTTCACCATCACACACAAAAGCAGGTTCTCCTTGCTCGTGATGCCGGGCACCTTGAGGGCGTATTCGTAACATTTGTCGTTGTCTCCTCCGATGCTAGTACCATTCCCGAAATATGTGCCTAATGCCGTGGTATATCCCGATCCGATACTACCATTCTCGGAGACCACTTTCACGGCGTAAACGTTGAACCTGTTACGGAATGTCTTATAAGGTTCGATAGCGAAGAACTCCTCAAGAGCCTCTTTCATCACGGTCTCGTAAAGTCCGCCGGAGCCCATATCCCTGTCGGTGTAGGCGTCGCCCATGAAGACTATGTTGATTCCCTTGCCGACGGTGGCTTCCTGGAGAGTCATGACAGCACCATTCATGGAATAGTCGGTCGAAGCGTAAGTGTCAGGATCCTCAGCGGGGCCAAGCAATGACTCAAGGAACGGAATAAGATCCGTAGACGCGGTTTTACCGAAACGATTCCTGACCGGATCGTTAAAAACACTGAAACTGCTGAACAGGATGTTGCCGTTTTGATCATATACCTCAGCGTTAGGTGTGGATGCCAAATATGACGCGACTGTATAATCAGGATAGTAGAAATTGTACCAACTGTCGATACCCCTCTTTTCCACATCCTGCTTGAAGCCCTCGAAATCATCTATCATATGCCCGACTCCATTCTCATCAACTCCTCCAACCTGGGACGTGGCAATCACTTCCAACCCCTCATTACGGTACTTTACGTAATAGTCACGGATACGGGGTGTCAAGGCATTCGAGAACGGACACCAAGACCCCCAGATATAATACACCGTGTACTTGTTTCTATGGATCACCTCATCAAAGGAGAAAACCTTGCCGTTGATATCTTCGATCTGGCCGTCAATCCATTGGTCGTAACCTGGAATCTCGAGGTCAGAAATGTCGAGGCCATAACCTTCCTGCTGCCACAAACTCCACCGCGCGAAGTTCTCGAAATAATCTGATTCGACGAAGCTCTGCGGAACCTTTCCTGTCAAGCGGTTTCCGACAAGGCTTAGATTCGGCTCGAATCTGGCGAAGGAGGCGGGTATGCCACCAGTAAGGCTGTTTTGTTGCAAGTAAACACCATTCAACGCGTTAAGAGTGCCGAGACTTTCTGGCAACTGACCGGTCATCTGATTATTGTCGATGATTTGGACAAAACTTAAATTCTCCATTCGCGAGAAGACATCCGGCAGTGAAGTCAAGCCCGTACTGATAATATCGATTCTTTGCAGATTGACCAATTTCGAGAAAGATTCAGGAATGGCTCCTGTCAACTCAGGTTCATCTTGGATGTTAATCCTAGTCAATCCGGATAAATTCCCTATGCAAGAAGGTATCTCACCCTTAAGACCCGTCTGATTGAATGAGAGCACTAATGATCCGTCATCACCATATCCTACACCTTCCCACGAGTTAAGGCTATTCGCCATACTCCATCCAGATTTCTTCTTCCAATTCGGGCCGTCCAAGGCATTGTAGAGTTCCATGAGGATTTCCTTTATCTCGCTCTCACGATTTTTCTGAACTGTCACCTTACAGGTGGCTGTCTTGCCGCCAGCCTTGGCGGTGATGGTCGCCGAGCCTTCCTTCAGCGCGGTGACCTTGCCCGCGTCAACAGTGGCGACAGTCTGGTCGCTGGATTCCCAAATCACGGTCTTGTCGTCGGCGTCATCTGGGCTGACAGCGGCTTTCAAAGTGGCGCTTTCCTCCTCAGCCAGAGTTATTCCCGATTGGTCAAGGGTGATTGATGTGACCTCAACCGCCTTGCGTTTGACAGTGACCTGGCAAGAACCAGAACGGCCACCGGCCGTGGCCGTGATCGTGACTGTACCTTCCCCCACAGCTGTCACCGTGCCATTATTGACAGTCGCCACAGAGGCGTTGGAGGTTGACCATGAGACGGCCTTGCTTGTGGCGTTTGACGGTGTGACGGAGGCCGAGAGATTGGACGATTCTCCAATCCCCAGCGCTAGTGATGTCTGGCTGAGAGAGACACCTGTGACGGCGATCTCAGGATCCTCTTTAGGGGAACAGGCAGCGGTTATCGCCGAGAGGAGGACAAGTAGGGGGAATAACTTTTTCATATCGAGAAATATACAAACTAACACATTAGCTAATATAAGAATATTTTTCATTAAAGAAATGGCAGGAGCGGCCTCCACCACAATCATGAAGGCCGCTCCTGATTATTTCTGAAACCCTAGTCCAGCGAATGGATAAAGAGGCCGGAGCGAAGCTTGGGCTCAAACCAGGTGGTCTTGGGAGGCATGATGTTCCCTGTGTCGGCGATGTCGATCAGCTGGCCCATAGAGACCGGATAAAGGGCGAAAGCCACCTCCATCTCTCCGGAATCAACCCTGCGGGAGAGTTCACCGAGACCCCTGATCCCTCCGACGAAATCGATCCTCTTGTCGGTCCTCAGGTCCTTGATGCCGAGGATGGCGTCGAGGACAAGGTTCGAGAGGATGGTCACGTCGAGGACTCCGATGGGATCCTTGTCGTCATACCTGCCGGGCAGGGCCTCAAGGGAGTACCACTTGCCGTCAAGGTACATCGAGAAATTGTGGAGATGGTCGGGGTGATAAATCTCCGAACCTATCTCCTAGACGGTGAAGTCCTTCCCGAGAGCGGCGATGAACTCCTCCTTCGAGAGGTCGTTCAGGTCCCTGACCACACGGTTGTAGTCAAGGATCTTAAGCTGGCTCTCAGGGAAGCACACCGCCATGAAGAAGTGGTACTCTTCGTCTCCCGTGTGGTCCGGATTCGAAGCCTTTTTCTCAGCTCCGACCCTGGCGGCCGCCGCGGTGCGGTGATGGCCGTCAGCCACATAGAAAGCCTCGACATCCCCGGTGAAAAGACGGGTGATCTGGTCGATGGTCTTGTC
>JAFVED010000252.1 GCA_017478125.1 Bacteroidales bacterium
GGCGAAGAGGAGACCATAGAGTTGATTCCCTATGGTTGCACGACGTTGAGAATCACTGAGTTCCCCGTGCGGTAACACATGGGAGACCAATCGCTGTTCAAGAGCAAGCCACGCTACGAGATCCTCGACGGACTTCGTGGCGTGGCCGCCTTGATGGTGGTCGGCTACCATCTGATGGAGACCTACCGGACAAGCTACGCGTCCCAGGTGATCAACCACGGGTACCTGGCCGTGGATTTCTTCTTCGTGCTGAGCGGGTTCGTCACGGGCTACGCCTATGATGACCGCTGGGGCAGGCTCTCCACTTGGGAGTTTTTCAAACGCAGGCTCACGAGGCTCCATCCCATGGTCGTGTTCTCCGTGATCATCGGGGCGGCGTTCTATTTCTTCCAAGGCTACTCTTCCCCTCTGGCCCGTCAGGATAACGGCTGGGTGTTCTTCCTTCTTTGTGTGGTGACAGATCTTTTGATGATCCCCACAGGAAAGGGCATCGATGTCCGGGGATGGGGAGAGATCACGAGCTTCAACGGCCCGAGCTGGTCCCTGATGTTCGAGTATTGGGGAAATATCCTCTATGCCTTCCTCTTCCGCCGTCTCCCGAAAGCGGTCCTGGCCGCCCTTTGCGTCTGCTCTATGTTTTTTACGATGGACCTGGCCCTTGGCTGGGATGTGTTCGGAATATTCCCGGACGAGAAATACAACCTGGTCGGAGGTTGGGTCCTGGACGGCCCGCACATGTACACCGGGTTCGTCCGCCTGCTGTACCCTTACCTCTGCGGTCTGCTGATAGCCAGGATCCTTCCGGCAAGGGCGACGCCGGAGAATCCCAGCGGGAGTCCTGTCCACTTGGGAAACGCTTTCTGGTGGTGCTCCTTGGTCATCATCATCCTGCTCGCGATGCCTTGCGTCGGCGGGAAGGCGGGAGTGGTCGACGGGCTGTACCAGTGCGCCGTCGTGTGGTTCCTTTTCCCTCTGATAGTCATCGCTGGGGCGGGCAGCGCCCTGAAAGGGGAGAGGACAGCCAGGATCTGCAAGTTCCTCGGGGACATCTCTTATCCCTTGTATATAGTCCATTATCCGGTCGCGATGATGCAGTTCCCGTGGGTCCGCCGCAATCCCGACGCCCCACTGTGGATGCACATCGGGATGTTCGCGGCGGTCTACCTTGTCTCGATAATGATCGCTTATGGCGCTCTCAAACTGTACGACGAGCCGGTCCGGGGATGGCTTAGGAAACATTGGCTCAAATAACTAATAATCAATAATATGAAGAGACTTATAATATTTATTCCCTTGATTTCGGCCCTGCTTTTGGGTTCCTGCGGGAAGAAAGAGGACGGCAAGGCCGCCAAGATGATCACCCCCGTGAGTTTCTCGGATGTGAAGATTGAGGACGGTTTCTGGACCCCAAGGCTCAAAAGCCACAAGGATGTCACCCTCCAAGTCTGCATGGACCAGATCGAGAACCAGACCGGCCGTATCCGCAATTTCGAGAAGGCCGCCGCCGGCAGGATAGGGGAGCATGAGGGCAAGGTCTATGACGACTCTGATGTCTACAAAGCCCTCGAAGGCATGGCATATTCCCTCCAGTACAACCCGGATCCGGCACTTGAGGCGAAGTGCGACGAGTGGATAGCCAAGTTCGCCGCCGCCCAGGAGGAGAACGGCTATCTCAACACAGCCTTCACCCTGTCCGAAGAAGACGACCGCTGGACCAGGATGGACGCCCATGAGATGTATTGCGCCGGCCACATGATCGAGGCCGGGGTAGCCTACTACAATGTCACCGGGAAGCGGGAGCTCCTGGATGTGTGCGTCAAGATGGCCGACCACATGATGAGTGTCTTCGGTCCCGGCAAACGCGACTGGGTGCCCGGCCATGAGGAGATTGAGCTTGCCCTGGTGAAACTTTACCAGGCGACTGGCGAGAGGAAGTACCTTGAGTTCTCAGAGTGGCTCCTTGACGAGAGAGGACACGGTCTGGGAGGCAACGGGGTGCCTCTTGTGAGATGGAACGACGCTTACCATCAGGACGACATGCCTGTAAGGGAGATGAGCGAGATCGCCGGCCACGCCGTGCGCGCCATGTATCTCTACTGCGGAATGGCCGATGTGGCGGCCTACACCCATGACCAGGGATACATCGACGCCCTGAACCGCCTCTGGGATGACGTGGTGTTGAGGAACATGTACCTGACCGGAGGAATCGGCCAGAGCCGCAGCAACGAGGGATTCACCGAGGATTACGACCTTCCCAACCTGACGGCTTATTGCGAGACCTGCGCCTCCGTCGGCATGGTTCTGTGGAACTGGAGGATGAACCAGTTCACGGGCGACAGCAAGTTCGCCGACGTGATGGAACGCTCGATGTACAACGGGGCTCTCGCCGGTATCTCATTGGACGGCAGCGTGTTCTTCTATGTCAATCCGTTGGAGTCCGTCGGTACACACCACCGCAAGCCATGGTACGGGACGGCCTGCTGCCCGAGCCAGATCTGCCGCTTCCTGCCCTCCATCGGAAACTACATCTACGGCGTGTCTGACGGAGCCATCTGGGTCAACCTCTACATGGGCAACACCGCTGACCTGACCGTAGGGAAGAAGGCCGTTACCCTGACCCAGGAGACCAGGTATCCCTGGGAGGGCGCTGTGGCTCTCAAAGTCGGTGTCAACGGGTCTCTCAAGACCCAGGTCAGACTCCGCGTGCCCGGCTGGTGCGAGAGCTACACCCTCTCGGTCAATGGGGAGAGGATCGAGGCTCCGGTAGAGAAAGGCTACGCCGTCGTGGACCGCAAGTGGAAAGACGGGGATGTCATTGAGCTGAATATGGACATGCCCGTGAAAGTCATCGCCGCCGATCCGAGAGTCAAGGAGGATGTCGGCAAACGGGCCATCCAGAGGGGTCCTCTCGTGTACTGTATCGAGGAGGCCGACAACAAGGAGGGCTTCGATGACCTGCGGATCGCCGAGGACGCCACTTTTGAGACCGTTTTCGACGCCGCGAAACTCGGAGGCATCGTGGACATCACCGCGCGTGTCGGCGACCGTACCCTCGACTACATCCCTTACTATTCATGGGACAACCGCGAGGCGGGGAAAATGAGGGTCTGGGTCCCGCTCGGGGGAGAATAAAAGAACTGGTTGAATATGAGAAAAACAGTTTTCATCACGGCGCTTTGCGCCATCGTCTTCTCCGCTTGCGGCAAGAATCCTGTCGTCAAGGTGGACGAGAAGGGAGAGTCTCTGATCTCAAGCTATGTGGCTGAGTTCAACGCCGCGGACGAGGAGATATACATCCAGAAGTTTCCCAACTCCAGGGCGGAGGAGTTCCTCCAGGCCAATATCCCGGTCTTCGAGTGTCCCGACAAGGAACTCGAGAAGACTTGGTATTTCCGTTGGTGGACTTTCCGCAAGCATGTGAAATCGACCCCCGAGGGCTTCGTTATCACAGAGTTTCTTCCGGAAGTGTCCTGGGCTGGTAAATACAACGCCATCTGCTGCCCTGCCGCCCACCATTTCAACGAGGGCCGCTGGCTGAAAGATCCGACCTACCTCAAGGACTACGCCGCCTATTGGTGCAGGGAGAGGCAGGACGCGCGCAGATACAGTTTCCCTGCCGCCCACGCCTTTCTCCAATTCTACAAAGTCCATCCCGACAAGGATCTTATAGAGAAATCCTATCCCGATCTGAAGCTGATCTACTCGGCCTGGGAAAATGACCATAGGGATGATCCCGCCGGGCTCTTCTGGCAGGGAGATGGACACGATGGGATGGAGGTGTCGATCTCAGGCGCTCTGTCACCCGACGCTACCGGCTACAGGGCCACGATCAACAGCTATATGTACGCCGACGCCGTGGCTCTCTCTACCATGGCCACAATGCTCGGAAAACCAGAGGAGGCAGAGGTTTACTCCAAGAAAGCGGAGCAGATCAAAGACTTGATAAACACCAGGTTATGGGATGAGTCCGCACGTTTCTACAAAGTCATTCCCCGCCACGGAGACGGATCTTTCTCTCCCGCCAGGGAAGAGCATGGCTACACTCCATGGCTGTATGACATCCCAAAGCCCGAGTGGGCTGACGCTTGGATGCAACTGACCGATCCCGAAGGGTTCAAGGCTCCTTTCGGACCCACCACCGCGGAGCGGAGGGCGGAAGGTTTCAAGGTCTTCTACGGCGGTCACGAATGTCAATGGAACGGCCCTGGCTGGCCCTTCGCCACTGCCCAGACCCTGACCGCCCTTGAGCGCCACCTCCACCGCCGGGGCGAGGGTCCCGTCACCAAGAAAGACTGGTTCGAGACCTTGCTGACTTACAGCGACAGCCATCGGAGGACCAAAGAGGACGGGACCGTGGTCTGCTGGATCGACGAGAACCAGGATCCTTTCACCGGCGAGTGGCTCGCCCGCAAGCTGCTGCTCCAGGGGAACAACAAGTACAAGGAGAGAGGCAAGGACTACAACCACTCCTCATTCTGCGATCTGGTCATCAGCGGGCTTGCGGGGATCCAGCCCCAGCTGGACGGCTCGATAGTCATTGAGCCCTTGTTGCCTGAAGGGGAATGGGATTGGTTCTCCCTGTCCAAGGTCCATGTCGCCGGGAAGGAAATATCCGTGGTCTTTGACAAGAACGGGGACCATTACGGCAAGGGCAAGGGATTTGCCGTGTACGTGGACGGCAAGAAGGTCGGCCAGGCGGATTCTTATTCCACTAAAATCGTGATATAAAAAATTTAATATCTTTTTATTATATTTGTCCCTCGGAGAAGGTCCGGGGGACCCTTTTTTTTAAGGGATTTTAATAAATCGTTAAACGTGGATCCTATGAGCAGTCTTTTCTACCTTGTGCCCGCCGCGTCGCTCCTCGCCCTGTTTTTCGCGTGGTTTTTCTATCATCAGATGAAAAAGGAGAGTGAGGGGACACCCACAATGCGGGAGATCGCGCGATATGTCCGCGAGGGTGCCATGGCATATCTCAAGCAGCAGTATAAGGTTGTCCTGATCGTGTTCATAGTGCTCGCGCTCCTGTTCGCTTTCATGGCCTATGTGCTCCATGTCCAGAACGGTTGGGTTCCTTTCGCGTTCCTCACCGGAGGCTTCTTCTCCGCGCTGGCCGGTTACATCGGCATGAGGACGGCGACATACGCCTCCGCGCGGACAGCCAACGCTGTGAGCCGGTCCCTGAATTCGGGTCTGAAGCTGGCATTCCGCTCAGGAGCGGTCATGGGACTGACCGTGGTGGGCCTCGGGTTGCTTGACATATCGATCTGGTGGATCGTTCTGAACGCCTGCGTCGACAGCCCGGACGTATCCCAGAAGCTTGTCGTGATCACAACCACCATGCTGACCTTCGGCATGGGCGCCTCAACCCAGGCCCTTTTCGCCAGGGTCGGTGGAGGAATATACACAAAGGCCGCCGACGTGGGCGCTGACATCGTGGGAAAGGTCGAGCAGGATATTCCTGAGGATGACCCCCGCAATCCCGCCACGATTGCTGACAACGTGGGAGACAATGTCGGAGACGTGGCCGGGATGGGAGCTGATCTTTACGAGTCTTATTGCGGCTCCATCCTTGCCACCATGGCTCTTGGCGCTTCCGCCTTCTTCAGCTCCGGAGTGGAGAGCCAGATGAGGGCCATCATGGCTCCGATGATGATCGCCGCGATCGGGGTCGTGTTGTCAATAATCGGCATATACGCTGTACGTACCAGGGAAGGCGCAGGGCTCCAGCAACTTCTGAAATCGCTGAGCGCCGGTACGAACTTGTCCGCGGTCCTGACAGCCATAGTGACTTTCGGGGTTTTCCACATGCTCGGCTTCTCCAATTGGTGGCAGCTCAGCCTCTCGGTGATCTCCGGTCTGCTTGCCGGCGTGATCATCGGCAAAGGCACTGAGTACTACACCTCCCATTCTTTCAAACCCACACAGGATCTCGCGGAGAGTTCCAAGACCGGCCCGGCGACTGTCATCATCAAGGGCATAGGGCTGGGGATGATCTCCACCTGTATTCCTGTTGTCACGATAGTCGTCGCCATATTGCTGTCATACCTTTTCGCGACAGGTTTCTCGTTCGATCCCTCAAGGATCAGTTTCGGCCTTTATGGGATCAGCATAGCCGCCGTGGGTATGTTGTCGACCCTTGGAATAACCTTGGCCACAGACGCTTACGGTCCGATCGCCGACAATGCCGGCGGCAATGCCCAGATGAGTGAGCTGGATCGGGAGGTCCGTCACCGCACGGATACCCTCGACGCTCTGGGCAACACCACCGCCGCGACCGGAAAGGGCTTTGCCATCGGTTCGGCGGCCCTCACCGCCCTGGCCTTGCTGGCGTCTTATATAGAGGAGATCAAGATCGGTCTCCAGCATGTCGGAACCACGGCCTTGAACATAGGGGATCGTGTCGTCCAGGTGGCCCAGGCCACTATTCCGGACCTTGTCCAGTATTATCAGGTCAACCTTATGAATCCCAGGGTCCTGTCCGGAATCTTTATCGGGGCTATGATGGCATTCCTGTTCTGCGGGATGACAATGAACGCCGTAGGCCGCGCCGCGGAGAAAATGGTGGTCGAGGTGCGTCGCCAGTTTCGTGAGATAGCAGGCATCCTTGAGGGGAAGAAACGCCCTGACTACAAGCGTTGTGTGGAGATCTCGACCAAGGCCGCCCAGCACGAGATGATCACTCCCGCCCTGACCGCCATCATAGTCCCCGTCGTGGTCGGTATCGCCTTGGGAGAGGCTGGGGTCATGGGTTTGCTCATCGGCGGTCTCGGCGCGGGTTTCATACTCGCCATCTTCCTGGCCAACTCCGGCGGTGCCTGGGACAATGCCAAGAAATATGTCGAGGACGGTCATTTCGGAGGCAACAACTCCTCTAATCACCACGCTACAGTCGTGGGAGACACGGTCGGTGATCCTTTTAAGGACACCTCAGGTCCTTCGCTCAACATCCTTGTCAAATTGATGAGCATGGTCTCGATCGTGATGGCCGGATTGATTGTGATGATCCACGGATAGAATTGTGTTAAACGGACTTATAAATAGATAAACAAGATGAAGAAAGTTACAATCAGGGATGTCGCCCATGAGGCGGGAGTGTCAGTGACCCTAGTGTCGTTCGTCATGAACGCCAAGATGGGCAAAGATGGACGTCTGGACTGTCCGGTAAACCCCAATACCGCGGCCAGGGTCCTTGAGGTGGCCAAAAGGCTTGGATACAGGAGGAACAATGCCGCAGCTTCCCTACGGAGCGGAAGATCACATTCCGTGGCCGTCATTGTCTCCGACATCGCCAATCCTTTTTTCGCCGAGATATGCAGGAACATCGAGAATATCGCCTACAAGGATGGTTATACGGTGATTTTCGCCTCTTCAGAGGAGAATCCGGATAAGCTCGCCCATCTGGTCGAGACAATGGTGGGGTACAATGTCGAAGGTCTGATCGTGGCCCCTTGCCTCGGTGGAGAGAAAGCTCTTGAGAGAGCCACGAGCATTGGTGTCCCGACTGTGCTGATAGACAGGGATATTCCCGGCGATGGTTTCGGGAGGGTGTTGGTCGACAATGTTGACGCCGGAGTGATGGCCACCAAATATCTTTTCCATCAAGGCTTCGGAAAGATTGAGATGCTCTCCTATAAGTTGGGAGTCACCAGCTTGACTGACAGGGAGTTCGGGTACACAAAAGCGATGGAGGACGCCGGGCTTAAGAATGAGATCAAGCTCCACAGGATAGATTACGACGCCGACGCCGCCAAGAGGGGCGTGATAGAGGTTTTCCGGGATGCCCTGAAGAGGGGGACCGAGGCTTTTATCCTACCCACCAAGAAACTCGCGATGTACAGTTTCAACGCCGTTAACGTGCTGGGACTCAATCTCCCCAAGAATTTCTCGTTCGTCTGTTTCGACGAGAGCGACATTTACGATCTGAATAAGCCGGTCATCCCGCATGTGGTCCAGCCTTTGGCAGAAATAGCTGAAAAATCGTTCTCCCTTCTCCAGAAGATGGTTGACGGGAATGTCTCTGATGAGGAGAAAGCGGTGACTCTCAAGGCTAAACTGATCTTGGGCGGCCGTTTAGGTGTCCAGCCATCTGAGGCGACTTTCTGATAAGGAGTTCGACGCGAATTTCTTGTTGCCGCGGAAATCGCTAAATTCGCTCCAGAGGAAAAGATCAAATACGAGAACGACATGACGACAGAGCGAGACATGCGTAGCCAGATGGTATGGAGACTTTAGTCCCTTAGTACTTGATCTTGTACTGCTTGCAGAAGTCGATGGCGCTCTGGTAGCCGCACTTGGCCGCCAGGGCGCAATTGGATTCGGTCTTGGAGACCTTGCCCTCAGCAGCGTACACCCTCCCAAGGCGGTAGAGCGTCGCCCCGAGATTGTCGTCGCGGAAGTTCCCGGCTTTGATCCCTTTCTCAGAGGTGTTGAACAGCCTGTAGTACACGCTGACAGCCTTCTCAAGGCTCTCGATCGCCTTGGAGTTGTCCTTCAACCGGGCGTAAGAGGCCCCGAGCCCGCTGAGGATCCAGTAGTCCATGGTCATGGACTTGCCCTCGTTGGGGGCGAGCCAGTCTCTTGAGACGGACACGTTCTCGTTGTCTTTCCCGGTGATCCCGAGAAGCATGGCGTATTGGTACTCCGAGAGCATGTTGAGGGCATCCTTCTCCTTCAGGGCAGAGTAACAGGCGATCGCCTCGGAGTATTCCTCGGCTTCGAGGTGGGTCTGTGCCGCCAGTCGCAGACTGTCCACAGGATCAACGACTTCCGCAATCGACTCGATGCCGTCCGGATCTCCGGTCACGATCCTGTCGCCTTCCCTTGTGACACCTCCGAGGCTCTCGAAAACCGAGCTTCCGATGATAAAGGGTACGTTTTGCTTGCTGACCACGAAGGCGGGGATGTCGGTCACCAGGATATGGTCTCCTATCTTAAGCTTCCTGATGACGAAAGCCGCTCCCTTCGAGCTGGATCCGTCCGGCAATTTCAGGGTGGTGATCCCTTTCACATCCTCATCGTGGATGTATCCGTTCTCGTAAAGGAACAGGTATGTGGTAGTGGACATGCTCACAAACCAGTTCTCCTCGGTGTAGTAGGTGCGCACTCCGACACCGTTCACTGAGGTCTCAATGGTGTACTTGCCGTCCTCTCCCGCTGGCTGGAGAGTCACGACGCTTCGTCCTGAGACTGCCGAAGGGCTCTGGGCGTCAAGGGACAAGACCGACAGAATGACAGCCCCGATGGTGGAAGCCAGCGATTTGGCTTTCATGACTAAATGACCGTGTTTCTGATCTTCTCAGCCTGGGCCTCCCGGTAGGTGTCCAACTTCTCTGAGACAGCCTTGTCGCCGAGGGCGAGGATCTCGGCCGCGAGGATCGCGGCGTTCTTGGCTCCGCCGATGGCGACGGTGGCGACGGGGATCCCGGTGGGCATCTGCACCATGGAGAGCAGAGAGTCGAGGCCGCCGAGGTTCTTGGTGGCCATAGGCACCGCGATTACCGGCAGGGTGGTCAGTCCGGCGGCGACTCCGGCGAGATGGGCGGCTCCGCCCGCTCCTGCGATCACAACTCCGAACCCCCTGTCTTTCAAGGCTTTGGTGTATTCGAACATAAGTTCGGGAGTCCTGTGGGCGCTGATGACCCTCTTCTCGTACCCGATTCCGAAATCCTCCAGTATTCCGAAGGCTCCGCTCATGACCTCGAGGTCGCTCGTGGACCCCATAATGATGGCGACTTTCATGATCTATGAATATTTAAACGTTTGTCCAATGGATAGTTATGCCGTCTTTCTCCATACCCCTGAACCAGGTCATCTGCCGCTTGGCGAACTGGTGGATGGCGTTGGAGAGGAGAAGTCTCATCTCATCGTACGTCAGGATGCCCAGCACATGCTGGGTGACAAATTTGTACTCAAGGCCGTAGTACATCAGGTCCTCGGGGCGGATCCCGCTATCCAAGAGACCTCTGACTTCCTCGATCAGCCCTCCGCCGAGCCTCGCGTCAAGCCTCCTGTCTATCCTCCCATTCCTCTCCTCGCGGCTCACCAAGGTGCCGATGAAGTACGGTTTCTTGGGCAGGAAAGCGCTCTTCCGGACGGGATGCTCCCGCTCGTGCAGGGCGACTTCCAGGGCTCGTATCACTCTCCTCTTGCTTTGCAGGACTCCCTCGCCAGGTAAAGGACCCAGTTTTGAGAGCCTCGCTATAAGTTCTTGGATGTCATATTGTTCCAGTTCGCCCCGCAGATCCTCATCTGGCGGTACCTGGGGGAGAGAGTAACCACATGTGGCGGCTTCGATGTAGAGCCCGGTCCCGCCGCACAGGATAGGTATCCTTCCCCTGTCCCGGATGTCTTTGTACGCTTTCTCAAAGGCTTCCTGCCATTGGTACAGGTCAAACCTGGTTCCAGCCGGAACGATGTCGATCAGATGGTACGGCACCTCCTCGTACTCTTCCAGATCCTTTCCCGTCCCTATGTCCATGCCGCGATAGACCTGCCTGCTGTCCGCCGACAGAATCTCTGCCATCCCGGTCGTGGAAGCCATATGAGCTAATTCAACAGCGTAGCGCGTCTTGCCTGAGGCGGTGGGGCCGAGGACGACGATGAGGTCGATGGAGCCGGAGAGATATTCATTGAGGACGGAGGGCACATCGATCTCCTCCGCTTCCGGCAGCGGCGCCGGGGGAGGAATCGGGATCGCCTCCCGGAGCCTGTTCTGACGGTTCCTTCCCATACTACTCACCACGCTCCATTTCCCGTCTGATGTCCTTCTCCTTGATCGAGGCCCTCTTGTCAAAAGCCTTCTTGCCCCTCGCCAGGGCGATTACCAGCTTCGCGAAGCCATCGTCGTTGATGAACAGTTTGACGGCCACGATCGTGAGTCCTTTCTCCTTGACCACCTGGTGGAGATGGCGCAGCTCCCTCTTCTTGAGCAGGAGCTTGCGGTCCCTGAGCGGCTCATGCTGGCCCCAGGAACCCCAGAAATATTTCGCCACATTCATCCCCTTGACAAACAACTCGTTCCCCACAAAATAGCAGAACGAGTCCACCAGGGAGACCTTGCCCATCCTTATGGATTTGATCTCTGTCCCGACCAGCACGATACCAGCCTCGTAGGTCTCGAGAAACTCGTAGTCGAACGAGGCTTTCTTGTTCTTGATTTCTGTCCTATGCTCTTTTTTCGCGGCCATCACTAAATCACGTGAATCACAAATATACCACTTTTTTGTGAAGCGCTGAAAAATGATTATGTTCGCGTTGCTTTACAAGTATAAGAAGATGAGAAAGTTTATCATGGCGGCGGTTTTCGCCGCGGCGCTGTTCCTCTCCGGGTCCTGCGCCAAGTACAAGTATGAGACTGTCAAGGGCGATCCCTTGAAGACCACGATCTATACACTTGACAATGGCCTGAAGGTCTATATGACTGTGAATAAAGAGACTCCGCGTCTGCAGACATATATAGCCGTCAGGGTGGGCAGCAAGGACGACCC
>JAFVED010000253.1 GCA_017478125.1 Bacteroidales bacterium
ATAAACCTGAGCATATGAAAAAGCAGACTCCCAATTCCTCCTCCAAAGTAGTCATAGTCACCCCTCCCATAAAGGACACCAAGGGACAGGCCACATTGAACGCCCTGCCCACCGATGGCGAAATGCCTGAAGATGGGATGGAAAACGACGACCCAAACGAAGAGGTCGGATAATCGCAGACGGGACCGGATTGCTAGCCGAGTTTCCCCAAGGAACTCTTCAGGCCGGCAAGCCAGACGAGGTCATCCTTCATCTGCGGCTCGTCCGGAGACGGATTAGTGACGAGTTCCCCGTCACGGAGATAGCATATGACCATGCATCCCAGGCCCCTCAGGCTCAGTTCCCTGAGTGTCTTGCCGTTCATGAACGACACATCATCGACCAAGATGGGACGGATGACGAATTCCTCATCCTCCACGGCGCCTTCTCCCTTGTAACCGGGATTGATATCCGTTACCTCTCCCTTCATGATCTCCCTGAAGTCGTTGAGCTGCTGCTCCGTTCCAACGGCGAGCAGGGTATCATACGGGTAAACGGGAGTGTCTCCCGAAGGGATCACTATGGACTGGGAGCCCCTCGATATCTTGACAATGTTGACCTGGACATGTTTCCTGAAAGGAAGATGCCTGAGTTCCTGTCCGACGAACTGGGAGTCGGGAGAAAGGGTGACGCTCTCGATGTGGACATTGTATTTGTCGAGATTCTCCCTGACGGAGGCGGTGATCGGCGAAAGCTTCTTCTCCCTTTCTTCATTGGCGCCCAGGTTCTCGAAGAAACGGTCCTCCATGGTGAAGCGGTTGCTGAGGGTGTTCTGTATCACAAAGGCGAACGATGCCAGCGCAATGACGATCAGGAGCAGGACTACCCATGACAGGGAATAATGCTCGGTTATCACCGCAAGTATGAATGCAACCGCGATAAGTATCCTCAGGATGTCTATCGACATTATCGTCCACATGTTCGAATGCCTCATCTTCACCAGGTCGGACTGGCCTTTCCTGATCGAAGAGTTCCTCAAGGTAAGGCCATAGAGGAAAGGTATCATTACCGCGATGGTGATGACAACAGACAGAAGCTTCCGGGTTTCAGGACTCCAGGCCCCGAACCTGCCCTCCAGGAATTTCCCCAGGAAGAGATCACCGCCCATGAAGATAGCGAGCAGGAGGATGGTGTAAATGCCGATCCGGAGGAAAACCTGGCCGAGATAGGATTTCCACACATCCTTTTCCTAGCTGGTCTGGCTCTTGAAATCGTCATTTGACGTAGAGTTGACTTTGTCGAGGAAAGATTTCGGAAGGACCTTGTTCAGCCACTTGACGGCCGGATCCGCCGCCTTGATCATGTAGGGTGTCGTGAACGTGGTGATTACAGACACGGCGATCACGACCGGGTAGATGAAGTCCCTCATGACGCCCAGGGAACATCCGAGGGCGGCGATGATGAATGCGAATTCACCAAGCTGCGCCAGGGTGAAACCGGAATGCACGGCGGTGTCGAATCCGGCACCGGCAAGCAGGGCTCCGGTCGAAGAGAAGAACATGATCCCGGCCATAG
>JAFVED010000254.1 GCA_017478125.1 Bacteroidales bacterium
CGACGCTGTAAGGCTCGGCATAGCCGCCCTGGTTTTTGCTCATGTACTTGTCCTTGTGGACATAATCCATGAAGCGGTCGCGGTCATCGGTGCTGACAAAGCGGAACTTGTTGGAAGAGACCTCCTCGTCTGTCGGGATATAAACCGCGTCGTAAGCATAACCGTCACCATTCATGTCGTTGGTGAGCATGTAGGACTCAAGGTACCCGCCCCTCCAAGTCTCATAGATGAAATCGAAATGGTTCCCGCTCTTGTCGCTGAGATCGAGAGAGGCGACCACACGGTCAGGAGTCACATACTGGGAGTTGTGAAGCTTGATGTAGTTGGGACCCTCGGATGTGGGGACATAGGTGAAAGCGGACTCAGCCGCGGATCCCGGCATACCGGTGATCTCCTTCGAGACCGTATGGGTGTAGGCGGCCATGAAGCTGACACCCTCGACGGGGCGGACATTGAATGTCACGTTGCCGGTCCATCCATAACCTTTATGGGTGTTCTCCAGGACAAAGGCCTTGGTGTTGTTGCGGAAGCCGGCGGGATAGATCGGACGGTTGTCAACTCCGTTGAACCTGGCGAAACCACCGACATTACTCATGCTCCAGTCGGAAATGGACACGCCGTTGATGGTCTTGTTGAAAATACCCTCAGCGGTGACACTCATCGGGAAAGCGGTCGGGAAAGAATAGTCGACAGCGAGGGAAGTCTTCCAGATCTGCGGCATCTTGAAGTCCGGATCGACAGCGCTGATTGATGACGGCACAGTCCCGTCCTCAGGCCTCACGGTTGTGGGGAAGCCCATGGAAGTGAGCTTGTTGTACAAGGCGTTGATAGTCGCCTTTCCGCCTTCGGTCACAAGACCGCCCTCGAACTGCTTCATGTCAATGAAGCGGTTGCCTTTGGAATCGGTCGTGTAGGCTCCGGTGTAGTTCTTATAAGCCGAGACAACTCCCTTCTCAGCGTCATAGATCTTGGTGTTGGCGTTGAGCTGGGCCTGATACTGCACCAGACCGCCGTTGGTAGGCATATTCGTGAAGAACACGAGAGGGAGACGGCCGGAGAAGAATCCGGTACCGCCGCGGACCTTGAGGCTCTTGTCACCACGGACATCCCATGAGAAGCCGATACGGGGAGAGATTGTGATCGCGCCTGTCGGCCACTGGCCGGTGTCAATGTGAGTCTCAGCATAATCGTGAGCCTTCGGATAGTACGACAGAGCCTTGATGGCGGCGTTAGTCATAAGGTCGCCGTCGTCGAAGAACAGGCCGTCGACACGGGCGCCGAAGGTCAGCTTGAACTTTTCGGTGGCGTTCCACTCATCCTGCACATAGACGCCAAGCTTGTGGAAACGCACGCGGGCGGCGGGTTTCTGCTCGCCGTCGTAACCGTAAGTGAGGTCAACGATCTCAGGGGCCGCTCCCGTGAGGAAATCATTGAGGGATGAGTACCTGTAGTAGCCGGTTCCGTTACGCATGTACTGGTTGTCGGCCATCTGATACTCGTAGTTGACGCCGCCCATGATCTTGTGAGCGCCGGCGTAGTAGGTCAGGTCGTCCTTGATGTTGTAGTTGATCTCATTGACGGCGTTGTTCCATGTGAAGAGCTCATATCCGAGAGCCATATAGTTGTTCTCCTGGGTGTCATCAAGGATATCGATGAACGGGAACTCCTCGGATTTGCTTCCGCGGATAGGATTCTGGACCTTCGAATATGTGGCGAGGAACTGGTTGGACAGCTTGTCGGTGAGGCGGCTGTTCAGGTCGACAGACCAGGTGCTGACCATGTTCCTTGAAGAGTACATGGAATTGACGAAGGACATTGAATACTGGGACATACGGGCTCCGGACATACGGGTGCCTCCATCCATCGAGGTGGCGTTCGGAGAGATCCAGGCGTTGTTGAGGGTGTAATTATACCTGACGGCGAGGTGGTGCTTGTCAGTGATATTCCAGTCGATACGGGCGAGAAGCTTGGTGTTGTCCTCGTCGGCCGGGAAATCGGTCCAAGAACCGGTGTCGTAGCCGTATTTGCTCTTTACAAAGTCGGAAACGGTCTTTAAGTCAGAGAGTTTCGTGCGGGAGATGTAGTTGTTGGCGTCAGCCACACCATCAGCAGAGCCTCTCCACCTGTTGACGACGGTAGGTATCTTCGACTGCTCGGCGTTGACAAAGAAGAAAAGCTTGTTCTTGATGATCGGGCCGCCGAAAGTGAGACCATAGGTGGTGTTGCGGTCCTTGTCGCGCGCCCCGCTGATTGTCTCACCATCGACCGCGTCGCCCCTGAGGTTCTCGTTGCGGTGGTAAATGTAGGCCGACCCCTTGAACGTGTTGGTTCCAGACTTGGTGATGGCGTTGATTCCGCCACCGATGAAGTTGGTCTGGCGCACATCGTAGGGGGAGATCACAACCTGGAGCTCCTCGATAGCGTCAATCGAGATAGGGCTGCCTCCTCCGGGAAGTCCGGAACTCAAACCGAAGTTATTGTTGAAATTAGCCCCGTCGACAGTGAAGTTCGATGAACGCCCGTCCATACCGGCGAAGGTAGTGCCGTTTCCACCATAAGGGGAAAGCCTTGTGACATCGGTTATGTTCCTTGAGACAGTCGGCAGATTGGCTATTTGCTGGTTGTTGATGTTGGTAGCCGCTCCAGTCTTCTCGACAGCCAGTTTAGAGGCAGGGGAAGCGATGACCACAGAGGATTCCAGCATCTCATTGTCCAATCTCAATTGGGCGTTGAGATTGAAATTCTCAGCGAGCTGGAGCGTGACATCGGTGTACTGGATCGTCTGATAGCCCAGGAAGGAGATTTCCACCCTGTAAGGCCCGCCGACACGCATACCGTTGATCATGTAGTTACCGTCGGCGTTGGCGACGGCGGCGTACTGGGTGCCGGAAGGCACATGCACGGCCACCACAGCCGCACCAGTCAACGGATCGCCGTTCTCATCCTTGATGTTACCGGCGAGGCTGGAGGTAGTGACCTGCGCGAAGGCCGCGACTCCGACAAAGGCAGCCAACAAGAAGGCTAATCCTTTCTTTAATGTTTGAACCATAGATTTAATTTAAGTAATGATGTATTAATAAATTAACATTTTACCCTGCCAAAATATCGTGCGAAATTAATACAAATATTCGGGTTGCTAAAATTTTTTCCTACCTTTGCGACCGAAAACTTCCGGGGAAGGATTTGCGCCGCTTGCAACCCCGGTCAAAAAAATGCTAAAGATATGAATTACCTCTTCACTTCGGAGTCAGTCTCCGAGGGCCACCCAGACAAGGTGGCCGACCAGATTTCAGATGCCATCCTCTACGAATTCCTACGCCGCGACCCGGAATCCAAGGTAGCCTGCGAGACGTTCTGCTCGACGGGACTCGTGATTGTCGGCGGCGAAGTCCGCTCCGATGCCTATGTGGACATCCAGGGCACTGTGCGCGAGGTCATTAACCGTATCGGTTACAACAAGGCTGACTACATGTTCGAGGGGAACTCCTGCGGAGTCCTCGCGCAGATCCACGAGCAGAGCCAGGACATAAACCGCGGAGTGTCACGGGAGAATCCCGAAGACCAGGGGGCCGGCGACCAGGGCATGATGTTCGGTTACGCCTGCCTGGACACGGAAAGCTACATGCCCCTTGCCCTGTACCTTTCACATCTCACGCTGTGGACTCTTGCCCGCATCCGCCACGACG
>JAFVED010000255.1 GCA_017478125.1 Bacteroidales bacterium
GGTAATATAGCCGGATTTGACGCCAACATGGTGCTTTCCATCGTGATCGGCATCGTACACCTTTCCCTGGCCTTCATCCTCAAGGCCGTTTACGCGACCAGGAAGAACGGTTTCCTGAATTCCCTCGGCACCTGGGGCTGGACGCTCCTGATCGTAGGTGGGGTGATCATCGGTGGGATTTCGCTGACAGGGGTACTCTCATCCACCGCCACGAAGTGGATAATCATCGTCCTCGGAGTCGTTTCCGCTATAGGAATATTCCTCCTGAGCGACATCCACCGGAATCCGCTTAAGAACATAGCTCCCGGCCTCTGGGAGACCTACAACACTGCCACCGGACTGCTGGGAGACGTGCTCAGCTACCTTCGTCTTTACGCCCTCGGCCTCGCCGGCGGCATGCTCGGAAAGGCTTTCAACGACATCGCCGCAATGACCGTCGGAGACGGCGGCTTCGGAGTCGGCTGGCTGGCCTTCGCGATAATATTCCTTGTCGGCCACGCCCTGAACCTGGCGATGTGCTGCCTCGGAGCCTTTGTCCACCCCCTGCGACTGAATTTCCTGGAATTTTTCAAGAACAGCGGCTATGAAGGCAAGGGCAGAATGTACAGACCAATAACAAACAAACAAAACTTATAAGAATATGAATGAGATTCTCGGTTATCTTGGGCTCGGGCTCATGCTCAGCCTTGCTGGTGTCGGAAGCGCCATAGGCACAACGATCGCTGGAAACGCCGCTGAAGGAGCTTTGAAGAACGCCCCGGAGAAGTCCAGCAGTTACATGATCCTGTCGGCCCTCCCGGCCACTCAAGGAATCTACGGTTTCGTGGCCTTTTTCATGTGGCTGCTTGTGTACAAGTTCGACTTCGCCGCTAACGGTGCCCTCCTCTTCGGAGTCGGGATCGGCGTCGGGATCGTGTGCATGATCTCCGCCATCCGTCAGGGTCAGGTCTGCGCCAACGGTATTGTCGGAATATCCCAAGGACATGATGTCCAGACCAATACTTTGATTTACGCCGCTCTGCCCGAGTTCTACGCGATTCTTGGACTGGTCGGCGCCCTTATGCTTACACTCGCCGTATAATGAGCCTTATCAAATCAATATCAGGAATCAGAGGTACGATAGGCGGGAAACCCGGAGAAGGGTTGTCTCCGGTGGACATCGTAGGTTTCACTTACGCCTATTGCGCTACCCTTCCCTCCCGCAAGGAGAAACCTTCCGGAGATAGATACAAGATTGTCGTCGGCAGGGACGCCAGACTATCCGGAGAGATGGTTGAGAACCTGGTTGTGGGGACCCTTGTCGCATGCGGGGTCGATGTCGTCAAAATCGGGCTCGCGTCTACCCCGACCACAGAGATGGCAGTCACTTTCGCCGGAGCCGACGGAGGGATCATACTGACCGCCTCGCACAATCCCCGCCAATGGAACGCCCTGAAGCTGCTCAATGACCGGGGAGAGTTTTTAACCGCCAAAGAGGGTGAGGCGATCCTGGAAGTCGCCCAGAGCGGCGAATATGATTTCGCAGGAGTGGATGAGCTTGGTCATGTGACTGAGCATGACTACACTGAGGAGCATCTGGACGCTGTCCTGGCCTTGCCGGACGTGGATGTGGAGGCTATCGCTGATTCGGGCTTCAAGGTCGTGCTGGACGCGATCAACTCTGTCGGTGGCATAATCATGCCAAGGCTTCTGGAAAGGCTCGGAGTGGAATGTGTACGGCTCAACTGCGATCCCACTGGTGATTTCGCCCATAATCCTGAGCCACTTCCCTCCAACCTGACGGATTTATGTCACACTGTCGTAAAGGAACATGCCGATCTCGGAATCTCCGTTGACCCGGATGTGGATCGGCTGGCTTTCATATGTGAGAACGGGGAACCGTTCGGTGAGGAATACACCCTGGTCAGTATCGCCTCATACCTGTTTGAGAGAGCCGCCAAGATCGCCAAGGCAGAGAACCTGACCTTGGAGGAGGTCACTTACCCTTACGCCGCAGTCTCATGCTCAAACCTCTCCAGCAGCAGAGCCCTCCGCGACGTCACCGGGCAATTCGGAGGAACTTATCACGCCGCGGCCGTAGGCGAGGTCAACGTGACGACAAAAATGAGGCAGACAAACGCGTTGATCGGCGGTGAAGGTAATGGAGGCGTGATTTATCCCGCCATCCACTATGGCCGAGACGCTATGGTCGGAGTTGCCCTGTTCCTTTCTAATCTCGCAAGGAAAAAGCTAAAAGTCAGCGAATTAAGAAAGACATATCCAGAGTATCACATCGCCAAGAACAAGATAGAGCTCTCAGATAAGGGACTGATCGACAAGATACTCGATAAACTAAAGAGCGTGTATGCCTCCGAGGACGTGAATTGCCTGGACGGAGTGAAAATCTCTTTTGAGGCCAGTCGCGAATGGGTCCATCTGCGCCGGTCAAACACCGAGCCGATCATCCGTATTTACTCTGAGGCGCCCACGATGGAAAGGGCCGAGGCTCTCGCCCATGAGGTGATCGCTGTCGCCGAGGGCATCATAAAAGCGGGTGCCTGATGTTCTCGTTCAGGACCACAGCTCTGGAAAACCAGATGGACAAGGCCCTGACTAACGGAAATGTCGGGTGCTTTTGTACACAGAACTGCTGGGACACCGCCAGGGGACGCTATATGTACGACCTCTTCAGAGAGAGAGGCAACCTCAGGGTGGTATTCTCCCCAAGAGACACAGAGCTGACCCCTGGCACTAATCACATATCATTTGATAAAGACGCGCTCAATGGCTTGGATGCCGTGATTGTCGAGATCCAGGATGCTGGAGCGCGATATTTCAATTACAGCAAGGACGTGTTCCATCTCATGGAAATCATC
The DNA here is from genome assembly GCA_017478125.1 of Bacteroidales bacterium. GTDB lineage: Bacteria > Bacteroidota > Bacteroidia > Bacteroidales > UBA932 > Cryptobacteroides. Next base: position 2,856 of record JAFVED010000255.1, read on the forward strand.
TCCAGGATGGAACATTGTCCGTCGCTATACATTGTGGACCATATCAATCCCGCGGGTAGGATTGTGGAAGGCTCGATGCCAAACGGCGCGGCGGAGCCGCACACACCCAAAGTAGCCCACCGGCATGGTCTGACTCTCGGTGAGCTATGCAACCTCTACTACATCGAGATAGGAGCCGGTTTCCCTCTCCATGTGATCTCGGCTATCGCCAACGACTCCACAAGGCAGCTTCTGCCCTGGGCCATAGCTCCCGCCTCTGATATTCCAGGATTATTCACAAGCCAAATGTATCCGGGAGGAGGCCTCTGGAATAACACGACAATCACCCCCGCTATCGGAACGGCCATGCCATACGAGTATTTCGGGGCTCCGTTTATCAGGCACGACAGACTGGAGGTTATCCCGGCTCCCGCTGGAGTGATGATGCGACCCTGCTCATTCACACCGGCGGCAGGACGACATCAAGGGCAGCGTTGTCAAGGCTACCAGATAATGCTCCAGCCAGGAGTGGAATACCATTCCCTGCTTCATACAGTCCAGCTGATAAGGTATTTCCTGGAAAGATACCCCCAATTTGAGCTACTTCCCGGTTTTGAGGACAAATTATCCGACCCCACATTATTAAGCTATGTCAAAGGGGAAATCTCATATCAAGAAGTCAGGGAACATGTCAAGGTAGAGGAGCAGAAATGGATAAGGAAAGCCAAACGCTACACCCTCTACGACGACCAGCCTTACAGGATTAAATAAAACGAAGGAGTCCCCGGCAGACATTCCGAGCACGGCGAGTTCAGGTAGCCAGCGATAGCGCCCGTGGTGTCTAACTGACTACTGATCAGCCGGTTCCATAACTGAGCATCTCCAAAACAGAGAGATCAAAAACGTAGCCACCTGTATCCCAGCAGGTTGCGTGTCACGCGTTTATATCGGGGTCCCGGAGGCCACATGCCCCCGACGCAAAAAGAAGAAGTCCCTTACAGACATGTGCCTGTAAGGGACTTCCGAAAGACGGCGGCGACCTACTCTCCCAGCTGGTGTGCCAGTACCATCGGCGCGGATGAGCTTAACGGCTCTGTTCGGGATGGGAAGAGGTGGGACCTCATCGCTTTAACCACCGCGGTATATTACTTGAGAGACCACAAGCGGGCGAACGTGACACAGGGAAAGATTTCGGGCTATTAGTACGGGTCGGCTTTGCCCTCGCAGGCTTTACACCTCCCGCCTATCGACGTCGTAGTCTACAACGACCCTCTAACGAAGTCTCATCTTGGAGACGGCTTCGCGCTTAGATGCTTTCAGCGCTTATCCTGACCGAGCGTGGATACCCGGCGGTGCGGCTGGCGCCACAACCGGTTGACCAGAGGCTCGTCCGACCCGGTCCTCTCGTACTAAGGCCAGACCTCCGCAGACTTCATGCGCCCACAACAGATAGA
>JAFVED010000256.1 GCA_017478125.1 Bacteroidales bacterium
GATGATCTCGTTGAATATCCCAACGTTCCGAAGTCCATTTCCGCAGCGGACGTGGAGTCCGTGGTCGTAGTGGATTCCGTATGTGACAGCTCGAAGATTTCCTCCGGAGCTATCCGCGATTCCAAGAACCCCCGCGACATACTGCTCGCCCAGCAGGCCGCCAAGGTCATCATCAACAGCGGTTATTTCGTGGACGGTTTCTCCATCCAGACCGGGACCGGCGGAGCGTCGCTCGCCGCGGTGAAATATATTCGTGAAAGCATGATCGAGAAGGGGATCAAGGCATCCTTCGCCCTCGGTGGCATCACCGCTCACATGGTGAAGCTCCACGAGGAGGGTCTGATCGGCCGCCTGATCGACGTCCAGTCCTTCGACAAGGTGGCCGCCGAATCCATCGCCAAGGATCAGCTCCACCAGGAAGTTTCTTCCATTGAATATGCCAGCGCGGACCATCTCGGTTCGGCCGTGCATGCCCTCGACATCGTGATCCTCTCAGCCCTCGAGGTGGACGTGGACTTCAATGTCAACGTGCTCGTCGGCTCTGACGGAGTCATCCGTGGTGCCGTCGGCGGCCATCCTGACACAGCCGAGGACAGCGCCCTTTCGATCATCGTGTGCCCGCTCCTCCGCGGCCGCATCCCTTGCGTCGTGCCGAAGGTCACCACCCTCGTCACCCCCGGCAAGGGAGTCGATGTCGTTGTCACTGAATATGGTATCGCGGTCAATCCGGCCCGCGCCGAGATCGCCGGAAGGCTCGTCGAGGCCGGACTCAAGGTTGTGGACATCCATGATCTCGCAGCCAAGGCGACCAGCATCATCGGTGAGCCAGACGCCCTTCCGTTCGGAGATAAGGTGGTCGGCATCGTGATGGACCGCCACGGCGAAGTCCTCGACAAGATCCGCAACATCCAGGATTAGTCATCCCCAACAACAATCTCATGATATGACATTGGAGGATCTCCTTAGAAGCAGGGATGCCAGGGTAGAGCGTCAGCGTGAACTGATTGCACTCTATCCTGGCATGACCCTTCTATGTCTGACCGTCCAGTTGCCGGGGCCGGTAAAAAGGAATGACGCTTCCTTAAGGATCGCCCGTGCAGGGGTGGACGCTGTCAAGGAGGCCTTCAAGCCTGTGTTTGAGGAGCAGCGGGACCTTGAGACCGGTTTCGAGGCGTTCTTCGTTGTCGATGTCCCGCTCCTTGATGCCAAACGCATCTGCTGCAGAATAGAAGACACCCACCCCCTCGGCCGCCTCATGGATATCGACGTCATAACATCAATGTCCTCTACCACCCTGACTCTTTCCGGACCGCTGGTCATGCCGCTGGGACGGGAAGAACTGGGACTGCAGCCGCGGCGGTGCCTGCTTTGTGACTCTCCTGCGAAGGAGTGTATCAGGGCCAGGACCCACACTGTCGGAGAATTGATGAGCAAAATTGACGAAATCCTCAAAAATACTTTGAATTTGTAAGGAAAACTTGCTGATTTGGTAATAAAGTTTTATTTTTGAGCGCTAAACCGAAGCAGGTGTGACCGGGAGTATTGGAAAGCCTGACATAGTGGAGATGCCGCTTAGCTCTTCTTATTTTCGCGCAAAGGTCGAGAGGTTCCTCTCCGCCAATGGCATCCGTCTTGAGGATGTCAATCTTTTTTTTGCTATCCAGGACTCCGAAGAGAACATCATTGCAGGAGGAGGCCTTAAAGACGATGTCATCAAGTGCGTCGCCGTTTCTTCCGAGGCCCGAAGCGAAGGTCTCTCCATGCCCCTTGTGAGCCATCTGGTCTCGGTAGCTTCGACCGAAGGCCACACTAACCTCAAGGTATTCACAAAGCCGGAGAACGAAAACATATTCACCGGACTTGGTTTCCACCTCATCGCCCGTGCGCCCAAGGCCATCCTCATGGAGAACGGCCGTGGCCTCGAGGACTACCTCGCCTCCCTGCCCCGCACTGCCTTTTGTCATCCTGAGCACCCCACGGTCCCTGAACGCTGTCCTGAGCTAGCCGAAGGACCTGTCGAAGGATCTTCCGGTGTTATAGTCATGAACGCCAATCCGTTCACATTGGGCCATCAATATCTGGTGCGCAAAGCCTCCGAGGCTGTCGGACAGCTGTTCATCATACCTGTCCGGGATGACATTGCCGGCGGCTTCCCTTATGAGGAGCGCCTGGCGATGATAAAGGCCGGTACAGAAGGACTTGCAACCGTGGTTGGCGGCAGCGGCTACCAGATCTCCGAAACGACCTTCCCCACATATTTCCTGAAAGACCTTTCAGACGTCTCTGAGACGCAGATCCGTCTCGATCTCGACCTCTTCGGACGCCACATCGCTCCGGTGCTTGGCGCGACAGTCCGTTTTGTCGGCAGCGAACCTGCCGATCCTCTGACCGCCCGCTACAACGCCCTTATGAAGGAAATCCTTCCGGGCTGCGGCATTTCTGTCGTGGAGATTCCCCGGCTCGTTTTTCCGAGTGATTCCCCTTGTCATCCTGAGCACCCCTCGGTCCCAGAGCGCTGTCCTGAGATAGTCGAAGGATCCGTCCCTGCCGGATGGCTCGAAGGGCATAGCGAAGGGTCTGTTACCGTCAGCGCGTCGGCCGTACGCCAGTACCTGACCGAAGGCCACTTCCGGGAAGCCGCCGCTTTGACGCCCAAGACGACCTGGCCCTACCTCGTCGCCGGGCTGATGTCCAGGGCGATGAGGATCGAACTCGACGCCCCATGCAAGCCGGGCCTTGTCGACCCTTCCGGCAACGGCGCCCACACCGACATGGACTACAGGCTGATGAAAGGTAGCATCGATGTCATCCGCCGATCCTTTATCCGACACATCCCGATGATCCTTCCATCTCTGACCCCTGGCTTGACTGCATTCGGCAAAACTATTGAGAAGGATGTTCTGGAGTACACCGGTGGCGTCAACACCTATCGCGGTGCGATATTCTCCCTCGGCCTGACAGCCGTTGCCGCCCTGAAGCTATGTGGTGCTCAAATGGCTGCATTTACCTCCCAGAAA
>JAFVED010000257.1 GCA_017478125.1 Bacteroidales bacterium
ATCGGCAGCGTGCTGGTGGACGCGCTTATGCTGCGCAACGAAGATGTGCCGCCGGAGCGGCGCAGTCATGTGATCGCCGTGGGCAGGAACAGGGAATCCGCGGAGCAGCGGTTTCCGCTGTGGCTCGATAAGGCGGAGTTTGCTTTTCTGGCGCATGACGTCGGGCAACCGTTTGATATCATACCACGAAAGCTGGACTACGTTCTTCATGCGGCAAGCAATACCCATCCCGTAGCCTATGCCGCCGAGCGCGCCCAGTTCGGCCAGAAAATCAATAAGTTCCCCGGAGTCTATGACATGCTTTCCCGCATGAGGGCTAAGCTTGACGCCAGCCGTTCGCTGCTCTACCAAACCTCCAGGTATGTGGACATCTACAAGGCTCTTGAGGACATCCAGAGGGAACGCAAGCTTGAGGCCGACGAGAGGGCGGAGATGAAGACCTTCAGCCGCCTGGCCGACGCCTTCACTCCCCTGTGCAAGGGCATGGCTTCCGAATATGCCAACCAGAACGCCTACGACGCCATCTCCGTCCACGGAGGCTCCGGATTCATCATGGAGTACAAGAGCCAGAGACTCTACCGCGACGCCCGCATATTCTCGATCTACGAGGGTACCACCCAGCTTCAGGTCGTGGCGGCCATCCGCTACATCACCAACGGGACTTACCTGAGCATCATCAATGAGATGCTCGGGGAAGAGGTTCTGCCTGAGCTGGTTCCGCTCAAGGAGAAGATCGCAGGGTGCGCCGGAATCCTTTCTGAGTGCATCGCGAAGGTCCGTGAGGCCGGTGACAACGAGGTCCAGGATTTCCTTGCCCGCAGGCTTTACGACATGACCGGCGAGATCGTGATGTCGCTGCTTCTGATGCGCGACGCCACCGTCGCCCCCGACATGTTCCTCAAGTCAGCGAAGGTCTACGCCGCCATGGCCCAGGAGACCGTCGCCGGAAAGAGCGCCTACATCCTGGGCTTCGACAAGGAGAGCCTTCCCGCTTTCCGTGTCGTCGGGGAGTAATGGAGCTTTATGAATATGCCAGGCCGGGCCTGATGGCCGGCAAGAAGATTCTTTATGTACATGGATTCGCGTCGAGCGGACAGACCGGGAGCGTGAAAACGCTCCGGCTGCTCCTGCCCGACGCGACCGTTATCGCCCCTGACCTTCCGGTCGAGCCGGAGGAGGCGATGGGTCTTCTTCGGAGCGTCGTTTCTTCCGAAAAGCCAGATCTTGTGATCGGAACCTCAATGGGGGCGATGTATTCCGAAATGCTTTACGGAATTGACCGTGTCCTCGTGAATCCGGCCTTCCAGCTCGCGGACACCCTGCTCAGGAACAACGGCCTCGGCCGTCGGGAATTCCACAATCCCCGCTCTGACGGGGAGACTTCGTTCCTTGTCACAAAGACTCTCCTTGATCATTTCCGGGAAGTTTCCTCGCATTGTTTCGGGAGAGCCTCAGAAGACTCGACCCGGGTCTACGGCCTCTTCGGGATCCGCGACAACCTCGTCCACACCTTTGACCTGTTCCGGGAACATTATCCGCAGGCGATCAGGTTCGACGGTGAGCATCACCTGAATGACTCGGTGATGGTCCATTCACTTTTGCCTGTAATCCAACGGATTGACGACCGGCAGAACGGCGTGTCCCGCCCGATGCTTTTCATATCATTGAGCGACCGTCTAGTGAACCATTCCAGCGGCATGCCGAAGGCTGTGGAGATCCTTTCTCAGAATTATGAGACGCATATATTCTCGGGAGTTGACTACAATTTCCCGGAGAAATGCGCTGACGTTTTCGCCTGGTGCGAGTCCAATCTTGGAGTCCCGGTCTGGAACCGTGTGGAGATCTGCAATCACAAGAACCTCCTCCTGGGGGATTTCCTTATCGACGCTGAGCCGGAAGTAAATGGCGGACAGGAATTTATGGGGACTGTGATCCATTTCGGATCCGACACATTCAAGACCTGGGAAGACATCCTCACCTTTTTCTCCCGCCTCTGCGGCCAGTGACCCACTGGACCAAGTAGGTCGGCTATGCCGAGATTAATCCCGGTGGTCGGCGGGGAAGGTGACGCCGGCCTGGCGACGGATCTCGTCGAGGATCTCGACGACGGTGAGGGAATTGTCGAGGGAGTTGTTTTCCGACTCTGAGCGTCCGCTCTCTATCAGATCGATAAACTCCTTGAACTCACAGAGATATTCATCGGGATCGCAGGGGACGGTGATGTCTTCTTTGGCGGGACCTCCCGACCGTCCGGAGGTCGGGGCTCCATGCGGGATGAACTCGACCTGGCGGGTGCTGTGGATCTGGTCCAGGGAGAGGATGCCGCCCTCGGCTGAAATCTCCGTACGAAGGCGGGAATCAGCTATCTTTGAATACATCGCGACCGCGCTCATCCCGTCGTAACCAAAAGTCACGCAGCCTTGCAGATCGACCGGTCTCATGCCTTCTGACGTGGGAACATCGATTGTCAGCACGTCTGCTTTGACGCTATCTGGCCGGCCGAAAAGGGTTACCATCGGGTAGATGGGGTATATTCCTATGTCCATTAGAGCTCCGCCTGAACGCTCCGGGTTGAATGAGCTCGGGACAGGGGAGTCCTCTTCTCCCCGGAGTATCCTCCTCAGCTGGTCATACTTCGAGGAGAACTGGCAGAAGGTGCCGCTGTAGTGCCGGACTTTGCCGGGATCCCCGATCCGCTCCTGGACCATCCTGAAATTGGGACTCAGGGTCGAGATCATCGCCTCCATCAGAACCACGCCGTTCCGGGCAGCGGCCGATATCATGTCCTTTACCTCCAACGCGTTGGAAGCCAATGGTTTCTCACATAGGACATGCTTTCCATGATCCATGCATCGGATCGCTATGTCGCGGTGGGTTTGGTTGGGGGTGCCGATGTAGACAGCGTCGATCCCAGGGTCGTCCGCCATAGCGTCTATGTCGGTGAAAGTCCTGTGGATGTCGTGCCTCGCGGCGAATTCCCTGGCCTTATCTTCTGAGCGGGAACAGACGGCAGCGGCCTTGAACCGGGGCTCCAGCACCGCCCCTTTCAGAACCCAGTCGCTGATCCTGCCTGTCCCGACTATCCCGAATCTGACTGTTTTCATTTCAGGGCCCCCCGTTCCTCAAGATAGTCTTCAATCATCGACGCCGCGTTTGGCTTCGATGATCCATTGATGGTCAGGAATTCCCTGCCATATCTCACATAGGTCTCCCGGGCCTTTCCGGTCAGGGAAGGCTCGACCAGGATAAGACCCTGGATCTTATGCCCGAGCCGGGTTGTGGCCTTGACGATCTCGTTGCCGCAGGAGGAGTCGCAGGCGAGGAACACCATGTCCTCCTGGATCATTTTCTCTTTGCGCAGTCTTTTGACAAGTGACTCCGCGTCTTTGTCGCTGCCTCGGAATCCGGTGGAATAGCCGATAACTCCCAATGGTACAAGGGACTTGATGAGATTCTCCGCCCATTCGGTCTTAAGTGGCTCGTGGAAGAAAACCACCAGGGGCATGGCCCCGAGGGAATCGGGGAAGTTGCCGTTGGCGTCCGCCGGTTTGAAGACCTTGCCGAACATTTTCTCACCACCGATGTAGTAGCTCATCTCTTCCACTATGATTTTTGACCCCGTGGGTGAGATGACTCTCCCTCTCGGCCCGTTGTTGTTCAACTGTCTGAAGCCCAAGACACCGATCAGGGCGAGCAGGATGACAGATACTATCGAGATGATAACCTTTTTCATGGAATCAAAAATAAGTCTTTTTGTCGAAATATTCTTAAATTTGAGAGTTTAATCGAATCGTAAGGCCGGGAAATTAGAACACAATGCCGTGAGGAGTCCCTTGTCACATCTTTCAGAGAGGAATCAGCTTCTGGTGCTCAGCGTGGTCACGGGACTCGTTGTGGGTCTTGCCGCCGTCTTGCTGAAAACCTTGATCAGCCTTATCCAGAAGGGCTTGGGAAATGTTTTCGGGAGTGTCTGGAACGGTGCGGTGTACTACATCGTCCTGCCTGGAGCCGGAATGCTGCTGGCCATGTTGTTCTGCCGGTATATCCTTAAAGACAACATCGGCCATGGGGTCACGAAGGCTCTTCAGGCGGTTTCCAGGCATGACTCGAGAATCAGACCTCACAACACTTGGTCCTCCATTGTCGCCAGTTCGGTCACGATCGGTTTCGGTGGTTCTGTAGGAGCTGAGGCGCCGATCGTCTATACGGGGGCCGCTATCGGATCCAATTTTGCCCGCAAGGCCGGCCTGTCGTACAGGAGCATGACTGTATTGCTCGGGTGTGGCGCGGCTGCCGCTGTCGCGGGGATTTTCAAAGCCCCGTTGGCCGGGGTCTTGTTCGTGCTGGAGATTCTCTTGTTCAATATTTCCATGAATTCGATGATGCCCTTGCTGCTCTCCACTGTGTCAGCGACGGTCATCTCTTATGTTTTCTTGGGCAGGAGTACCCCGTTCGAGTGCGCCATGACTCCTTTCAATCTTGGGAACATACCTTTTTACCTGGTTTTAGGGGTATTCTGCGGCGGCTGCTCGATCTACTTCCTCAAGACGACCCTTTGGCTTGAGGACCGGATCGGGAAGATGGGCAATGTCTTCCTGCGCTGGGGTATATGCGCTCTCGGACTCGGACTTCTGATATTCCTTTTCCCGCAGTTGTATGGGGAGGGCTATGGGTCGCTTGGCGTTCTCCTGAACGGCGAGGAACTTTCCCTGGAGGGACAGACCCCGTTGGCTTTCCTCTCAAGGAGTCCTTGGTCGGAGCCGGTGTTCTTTC
>JAFVED010000258.1 GCA_017478125.1 Bacteroidales bacterium
ACATCACCTCGAAGAACCCCGTCAAGGTGGCCCGGATCAAGGAGAACTTCGAGCTGGTCAAGAATAAACTCGTTGAGGTTGAGGAGAAAGACGCCATCCGCAATTGGAAGAATCCGATCACTGGAGAATATGTGATGGAGGTTTATGGCATACCTCCATGCAAGGAAATCGGTATCTTGAAAGAATATGTCAAAAACGCCATCCTCGACGGCCAGATCGGCAACAGTTTCGAGGAAGCTGACCGCCTGATGAGGGTCAAGGCCGCCGAGATGGGATTGAAGGAATGTCATTGATCGGGGAATACATAACTTATGTCAGGGACGTGCGGAGGTATTCCCCCCGGACCTGCGACCTGTATGCCGATGTCCTGAAAGAGTTCTCGGACTTCTGTGAGGGAAAGATACCCGAGTCGCTTTCTACCTCGATGATACGCTCCTATGAGGTCCATCTGCTTGATACGAAAAAAGAGGATCCGAGAACCGTGAATCTCCATTTGAGTGTCCTGTCCGGGTTCTGCAAGTATTTGATGAAGGACGGTCGCCTACAGTCGAACCCTGTCAGGATGGTCTCCAGACCCAAGATGGAAAAACGTCTCCCCGTTTTTTACAGGGAGGAGTCGATGAGGGATTACTTCGGACGCACGGAACATGACGCTTCGGAAGATAATCTCGAGCTGCTGACAGGCGGTGATAAAGTGTCCAGGGAATTGTACTCAAGAAGGCTCTCCAGGCTGATCGTGTCTATCCTGTACTCCACGGCTGTCCGCCGGTCTGAGCTGGTGGGGCTCACCATCGGAAGTGTCGACCTTTCCAGGAAAGTCCTGAGAGTCAGGGGCAAGGGAGACAAGACACGAGAAATTCCCTTGGTTCCTTCTCTTTGTAAGGAAATTTCTTTATATTTACAATCAGTTGAGTTGATGGAAGGCCGCGTGAGACCTGTTTCCGATCCTCTTCTGGTCACTCCGGGTGGAGCGAGGCTTTATCCGGTATTCATAGACAGGGTGATCAAGCGCGAGCTGGGACAGGTCGCCGGCATAACCGGGAGGAAATCCCCCCACGTGTTGAGACACTCCCTCGCCACAGAACTTTTAAATGAGGGGACCGATCTCAATTCTATTAAGGAGATGCTGGGACATTCTTCGCTTGCGGCGACCCAGGTCTACACGCACAATTCCATCGAGAAACTGAAAAAGGTATATGTTAACGCCCATCCAAGGGCAAAAAGCGGAGGTAAAAATGGAGATTAGAGTTAAATCCTTGAAATTCGACGCGGACCAGAAACTTCTCGACTATGTGGAGAAAAAGGTCTCGAGGCTTTCCCGTTTCAGCGATCATCTTGACGAGGTGGAGGTCACGCTTTCCCTTCTTAACGAGCCGGATAACAAAGAGGTCAAGATCCAGACCCGGGCGTATGGCCAGGACTTGCTTATCGAAAGAAGCGCCTCTACGTTCGAGGATGCCGTCAGTGTGGCCGTGGACCTCATGAAAGAGAAGATCGTGAGGACTAAGGAGAAGAAGTTCGAAGCATAATGAATAAGTGAAAGGGTCGGTCAATGTCGCCTCGCTATGCCGTGACTTGATCGGCAAGATCAAAGCCGGAGAGTTTTCCCCCATCTATCTTCTGATGGGGGATGAGACTTATTATCTTGACATGATCTCCGACGCCGTGATCGGGAACGCCCTCGACGAGTTCTCCCGCGATTTCAACGAGACGATCTGTTATGGCTCAGATGTGGACTCCGAGACTGTCATCACAGCCGCGAGAAGGTTCCCGATGATGGCTGAGCGGCAGCTTGTTGTGGTCAAGGATGCCCAGGCGATGAGGGATCTCGAGAAACTTTCAGTCTATTGTGAGAATCCTCTCGACTCGACAGTTTTGGTTCTTTTGATGCGTGGGAGTTCAGCCGACAAGCGGAAATCTCTTTACAAACAATGTCTCAAGAATGGGGTTGTGGTCGAGTCCAACGCGTTGAGGGACTATGAGATGCCAGGCTGGATCAGCCAGTATTACTCCTCCCGCGGAATCGAAATCTCCCCGGACGCGGCCGCCTTGCTGGCGGAGTTCGCCGGCACGGACATGAGCAAGATTGTTGTCGAGACCGACAAGCTCCTGAAGAATCTCCCTGAAGGTGTCACGGCCGTGTCATCCGCGGACATTGAGAGAAATGTCGGGATCAGCCGGGAATACAGCGTGTTCGAGTTGACCAAGGAACTCTCTTTCAAGAACGGCCCCAAGGCTGTCGCCATCGCCTCGCGCCTGGGAGAGTCCCCCCGTTTCGCGATGCCGATGGCCGTGAGCGCGATATACACCCATTTCTCGCGTGTGCTGAAATATGCCGCCTTGAAGGAAAAGAACCGTTACCCCGGAAAGACGGAGATCGCGGCCGCTCTTCAAGGGGTCAACCCGTTCTTCTGGAAAGAATACGATGTGGCTGTGTCCAATTATCCTCTCCGTAAGGCGATGGCGGCCATCTCCCTGCTGTGTGAGTACGATTTCAAGGGAAAGGGAGGAGATGCGGGTGAGGCTACGCCCGGGGAACTGCTCGTGGAGCTTACCATGAAACTGTTGAATTTGTAATTTTTTAATTAATTATTGTTTTACAATAAATAATTATTATATTTGCCCCAAACAAAAAGCGATATGGGACTAATAGAATGTAAAAGTATCAGCAAGCGTTTCGGTGAGAAGATCGCCTTGGACGACTTGTCCGTGGATATTCCCAGGGGCAAGATATTCGGTCTTTTGGGTCCTAATGGTGCCGGTAAGACCACTTTGATCAGGATCATCAACAGGATCACGATCCCCAGCAGCGGAGAGGTCCTGTTCGATGGCCGGCCTATCACCCAGAGTGATGTCGAGAAGATAGGATATCTTCCCGAGGAGAGGGGACTTTACCGTAAGATGGAGGTCGGAGATCAGGCCATGTATCTCGCCCAGCTGAAAGGCATGAGTGCTGCCGAGGCTCGTAAAGAGCTGAAACAGTGGTTTGTCCGTTTCGGTATCCAGGACTGGTGGAAAAAGAAGGTCGAGGAATTGTCCAAGGGAATGGCGCAGAAGGTCCAGTTCATCACGACAGTGGTCCACCGCCCGTCCCTTATGATTCTCGATGAGCCCTTCTCTGGTTTCGATCCTGTCAATGCCGAGTTGATCCGTAAGGAGATATTGCGTCTCAACGGAGAAGGGGCCACCATCATCCTTTCCACGCACAACATGGAATCTGTCGAGGAACTGTGCGACGAGATAGCCCTCCTGAACAAATCAAGGCTTGTTATCACCGGCGGGGTCGAGCAGATACGGAGGCGTTACGGCAACAACAACATAGAGCTTATATATACTGGGGACAAGTCCCTGACGGACTTCGACGGGGTGTTCAAGGTCCTTTCTGATGAGAACAGCGCCGGGCGGCATACAGCCGTGCTGACCCTTTTAGAGGGCGTGTCATCCAATGACGCCTTGGCGACTTTGCTGGGACAGGGTGTCACTGTCAACTCATTCAAGGAACTCATCCCCAGGATGAACGACATATTCATCAAACTTGTGACAGAGGAGGCTTGACCATGGATCTCAAGATTATCAAGACAGTCATCTCACGGGAATATATGACCCGTGTCAAGAAGAAATCGTTCCTTGTCACCACATTCCTGGTGCCGATTCTGTTCGCCGCCATGATGGTGGTCATATTCCTGATCATGGGGAGCACCAAGGAGAGGAAGATGGACGCGGCGGTCGTCGACCGGTCCGGCATTGTGATGCCTCACCTTGCCGACTCGGACCGGGTCACTTACACCGACTGCTCAACCCAGTCTCCGGACTCCATCAAAGCGCATCTAAAGGACTACGGCAAAGATGTCCTGGTGGTCATCTCGCCTATTGATTCCGTAAAACGGACCGTGAGCGTCCAAGCTTATTCGAAAGATCCTCTCGGGGTAGAGTTCACCGGCACGTTGGCTGACAAAGTGGATGAGGCGGTAGAGGAGTACAGGGTCCAGCAATACGGGATAGACAACCTCACCCAGATAATGGACGAGGTCAAGTCCAATGTCCGTGTCGCGGAGTACACTTTGGATGATTCGGGCAAAGAAAATATTTCGGAATCAGGGATTTACATGATTGTGTCCATGCTGCTCGGAATCATCATCTGGATGTTTATCATGATGTTCGGCGGGCAGGTCATGTCCAGCGTCATCGAGGAGAAATCCAGCAGGGTCGTGGAGGTCCTGATCTCTTCCGTGAAAGCCGTTGACCTCATGTTCGGCAAGATCATAGGAATCGCCCTGGTAGCGCTCACACAGTTCGTCCTGTGGATTGTCCTGACAGTCGTGCTGACCTCCGCGGCCAGCATGTTCATGGGTAAAGACATGATTGAGAACATCTCCGCCAATCCCGAGGTGATGGCGCAGACCACCATGGGGGGAATCCCTGACTTGGGCGACATAGTCGCGCCCGCTGACACGGCGGCCGTGGCTGAGGCGTCACCGGACGGCCTTCAGACCGTAGTCGCGACCCTGTCGAATATCCCTTGGACGAGATTGATCATATCCTTCTTGATCTTCTTCGTTCTCGGTTATCTGATTTATGCCTCGCTTTACGCCGCCATCGGCTCGGCTGTCGAGAGCGTCGATGACACCCAGCAGCTTCAGATGCCGATCACTATCCCTTTGATGATCGCGTACCTGATCATCCTGATGGCTTTTCAGAATCCGGACAGCCCGGTGGTTGTCTGGGCTTCGATGATCCCTTTCACTTCCCCGATAGTGATGCTCGCTAGGATCCCGTATGGAGTCCCCATGTGGCAGCTGATCCTCTCCATCGCCTTGCTCTTCTTCACTTTCGTCGGCTGCGCCTGGCTCTCAGCCAAGATCTACAAGGTCGGTATCCTCATGTTCGGGAAGAAGTCATCTTTCAAGGATCTTTGGAACTGGTTGAGACAAAAATGATCAAAAGCTTATGAGAGAATTGTTTCTTGTGATCGCGATCCTTTCCCTCTCCGCGGGAGTGTCCGCCCAGACCGTGGATATCACGTGGGGGAAGGAAGCTGTTGACGGCCACCGTACCGGAGTGAGCGCGTCCAGCGCCTCAAATGTGGAGGAGGCGATGGGCTATGTCAAAGGCAGGACTTATCACGCTCCCAACGGGAAGAGATTCCGCGGCGGAGCCACCAGGGATGTCGCCGGTCTCCTTCTCGAGGCACAGCCCGCCATGGCACAGGTCAAACAGGTCATCGGGTACTCCACCCGGTTCATGGACCGCACCTATCCTGAGTGCGAGCTTTATGACTGGTACGTAGACGAGATGATGAGAGCCACCGCTGACAGTGTTGGCAAGAAGGTTGACATAGGTATCGTGAACCGTGGCGGAGTCAGGATTGAGATGCCTCAAGGGGAGGTTCTTTATGACGATATCATGTCCATGTTCCCGTTCAAGAACAACCTTTGCTATGTGGCTTTGAAAGGGAAGGATGTCAGGGTTATCCTCGACCAGATGGCCGCCTCGACTTTCCAGATACTCGGCGGAGTGAAGGTCGTCGCCCGTAACGGTAAGGTGATTTCTGCCGAAGTGGACGGGGAACCTCTTGATGATGAGAAAGTTTACGGTGTCGCTACCCTGAATTTCCTCCTTGACGGAGGCGACGGCTACTTCATCGCCAGGAACGCTGTTGAAGTTATTCATAGCAATGGTTGGCTGTATGAGACTATGATCCCTTATGTCCAGAGCCTCACGGCTCAGGGTAAACCTGTTGAATTTGAGAACCAGCATTGGATCACCATCCTCGAGGAGGGGGACAGCAAATGAGAACCATCGTCAAAGCCGTTTTGTTCGTTGCCACAGTCATGTTCTCGACATCGGTTTCTGCCCAGAGGAGGCTCACTATTGTCCATTTCAATGACACCCACAGCCACATGGAACCCGAACGCTCAGGTGACAATGTGGGGCATGGCGGGGTAATCGAGCGGGCGGCATACCGGGACAGTGTCATCAAGGCCGACGGCAAGAAGAATGTGCTTCTTCTCCACGCTGGAGATTTCAGCCAGGGGACCTCTTATTTCACCGTCCTGAAGGGAGATTTGGAGATAGACATGATCAACGCGATGAGGTATGATTGCGTGACCCTTGGCAACCACGAGTTCGACAATGGAGTCGATGAGCTGGCCAGGCGGCTCTCAAGCCTGAAATGCCCTGTCGTATGCGCGAACTATGATTTCTCGGCCTTCGAGCTTGGAAAATATGTCAAGCCTTACACGGTTGTCAAAAAGGCCGGTATGCGGATCGGCATCATAGGGCTCATGCCTGACATCACCACTCTGGTCTCGAAAGAGATCTCCAGCCAGATTCCCGCTTTCGACAACGCGGAGGTGGTAAACAAATGGGTCAAGGTGATGAGGGAGGAGGAGAAATGCGACCTTGTGATAGCGCTTACCCACATCGGATTCGTGGGTGGGCAATATACCGATTTCATGCTCGTCAGGGATACCCGCGGCATTGACATTGTGGTCGGAGGTCACTCGCACACCTTCATCCCTGAGCCTGGATATGAGAAAAACCTCGACGGGATTTCAGTCCCGATCGTCCAGAACGGATGCTGGGGACTCGAGGTCGGTAACATGAAAGTCTATAAGAAGAAATAATGAGATTCAAAGAGCTCGCGACGGTTTTGGCCGCATTGTCTGTACTGGTGCCCCAAGGGCTTGAGGCCCAGATTAGGGGGACTCATCAAGAACAACTCAAGAACTGGGTATTCAGCAAGGACGGTTCGTCGTGGAGCAATGTGTCTGTCCCGCACTCCTACAATGCCTTGGACGGTCATTCCGCGGGTTATTACAGGGGAGAGGCGACATATCGGCTCGACTTCAGGCCGGGCGACATCAAACGTCCCCATTTCATCTTGTTTGAAGGAGCCGCGCAAGCGGCTACAGTCAGCGTGAACGGAGTGCGTCTGGCGTCACATAAAGGCGGTTACACTCCTTTTGTGGTCAATATTTCCGAGGCTCTCAGAAAAGGCTCCAACACGGTTGAGGTCATCTGCGACAACAGGGAAGATCTGAACATGGCTCCTGTCAGTTCAGACTTCAATAAGAATGGCGGGCTGCATAATCCTGTGTGGCTCTTAGACATGGATGACATCTATCTCTCTCCGGAGGCGTACGGGATGTACCGGATGCGTTGCGCCACGCCTGAGGTCTCACCACGCAGGGTGGAGACGAGGGTTAGGACAAGGATTGTCAACTCGGGAGTGAAAGGAGCCGATATTATGGTGAGGGTGCAGCTGGTTGAGAAAGACGGGTCGCTCGCCTATCAGGCTGACAGGGAACTCCATCTCGCTCCGAAGTCAGAGACAGATTTCGAACACGATTTCGAGGCTACCGGCATCCGGTTCTGGAACGGTGTCAAAGACCCGTATCTTTACACGGCCAGGATCGAGGTCTTCAAGGGACGCAAGCTGATAGATATGGCTGAATCCAGGATAGGTTACCGGTCGTACGGGATTGATCCGGTCCGCGGGTTCCTTTTGAATGGCCAGCCTTATCCCCTCCATGGTGTCGCCATGCACCAGGATGCCGACGGGAGGGCTTCCGCTCTGACAGATGCCGATATCCGTCGGGACTACGGGATTGTCAAGGAACTCGGAGCCAATTTCCTCCGTCTCGCTCATTATCCCCATAATGATCTGGAATTCAGTCTTTGCGACTCTCTCGGGATTGTCGTCCAGACAGAGGTGCCTTGGGTGAATGTCTGCGGGTCAGGCGCCAAACAGGCTTATTTCAATAACATCCGTCACCAGATGGAGGAGATGGTGACCAATCTGTACAATCATCCGAGCATCATTTTCTGGGGGATGTGGAACGAGCTTGACTCTTGGGGCAACAACGATGATCTCCAAGGACCCTTCGATGCGGCCAAGGTCCTGACCCAGACCGGTCATCTGTACGACCTGGCCAAGAAGCTGGATCCCTACCGGTATGTCGGATTCACGGACGACTCGAGGCTCAGGAGGGAGGGTTATCCTGGTCTGTCCGGGGATTTCTGCTCCCAGAATATTTATCTCGGCTGGTACCAGACACCTGGTGATTTCAGCGGGCTGACCGGCGAGCTGAAGGATGTCGCGGAGCGTCGTAACGGACCAGTGTCCCTTTCTGAGTACGGCGCCGGCATCAATCCTTTCTGCCATGTCTGGAATCCCGCCGAGGCTGTCAGGGACAGGGAGGATGACTCCCGTCATTATGAGGAATATGGCAATATGCTCCATGAGGCATACGTCCGTCAGATTATGCGTATGCCTTGGCTTGTTTTCACTTCGGCTTGGGTAATGTTCGATTTCCCCGTGGCCAACCGGGAGGAGGGTTTCATGGACTCTTCCGATGGAGAGCGGTTTGTGGTCAATGAATCCCGGAAGTATATGAACGATAAGGGTTTGGTCACCAGGGACAGGCGCACCAAGAAAGATGTTTTCTATCTGTACAAGGCCTTGTGGAACAAGAGGGAGACCACCGTATACATCACTTCAAGGCGTCTCGGCTCAAGACCCGCCGGCAAGGAGTTCTCCATCAAGGTCTACAGCAACGCGAGGACACTTTCCTTGTACCAGAACGGGAAACTCGTCACAAAGAAGACCACCTCGGGCGAGGATACCGGGGTCATCTGGACTTTCCCAGGTATTCGGATGAAGAAGGATTCCGACACATTCAGGGTGGTGGCCAACAACGGGGTCAGGGATGAGGTCACCTGGTCTCGGCGGTGATATTCCTCCTGACTGGAAGAAGAGCGATGAGATAACCTATCAGGGACACCCCCGCCACTGTAAGCAGGAGGTCGCTCCAGCGAACGATCACCGGATACGCGCTCACGAGGAAATTCCCCGGCATCTTTATGAACCCGAATCTCTGCTGCAGGAACGCGAAACCGGTTCCGATGACGAGTCCCGCGGCCAGCCCGAGAAGGGAGATCAGCCAGCCTTCCAGTGTGAAGGTTCGCCGGAGTGTCCCCTCCGTGGCTCCGAGGCTCCTGAAAGTCTCGATGTCATCCTTTTTCTCGATGATCAGCATTGTCAGGCTACCGAAAATGTTGAACGCGATAATGATGATGATGAATATAAGGATGAGGAAAATCGCCGCCTTCTCGTAGCGCATCATCTTGTACAGGGAGGTGTTCTGCCTGAACCTGTCCAATACCCTGAATCCGGGTCCCACGACGTCCTTTATCTTCGAGATCGTGTTCTTGAGCTCCTTCTGCGAGACTCCCTCCTCCATCCTTATCTCGATCCCGGAGACTTCGGACTCATATCCCAGAAGCAGCCTCATCTGGTCGAGCGGCATGATCATCAGCTCCTCGTCAATCTGCTGGTTGACAGTGAATATCCCGGCTGGTCTCATGCTGACAGACTCGATGGAGGCGGCCGGGTTGGCGAGCGAGAAATTCCTGTCCCTGGCCGGGAAATAGATGGTGGCTGAAGACAAGAAAGCCGGATTCATCCCCATCTTGTACGCCAGACCGGCACCTGCCACCATTTGGGGGATCTCCCCCTTGTGGAGGGAGAACACTCCAGCGGTCATGTGGCCAATCAGGGGAGAGTCTTTCTCATATTCCTCATCCACTCCTTTCGCCTTAGCCACACCCTGATGGTCATCGTAGTCCACGAACACGTTTTCCTCCAGGATCTTATGGTAATGCCCCACACCGGGGAGCGCGGCCACTTGTCTAATCATGCTCTCCTCCGGGGTAAAGACTTTACCTTTGGCGGGAGAGATCAGGATGTCCGGCTCGACGTTTCCGAGGGTCGATTTGACCAGCTCGTCGAATCCGTTGTAGACCGACAGGATGATAATCAGGGCGGCCGTGCCGATCGCCATGCCGACAGCGCTGATCGCGGAGATGATGTTGATCACGTTGTGTGATTTCTTCGCGAACAGATACCTTCCGGCTATGAAGAGCGGCAGGTTCATCTTTGGTATCTATTCGGGTCTGTAAGAGTCCTTTAGGGCCGTCGTCTTGTTGAACACGGCCTTCCCTGGCGCGCTGTCCGGATCCTTGAAATAGTATCCCGTCCTCTCGAACTGGACAGCTATCCCGGAATTGTCCTCAAGAAGGGTGGGCTCGGCGAAGCCGGTCAGGACCTTGAGAGACTCAGGATTGAGGAAATCCTTGTAATCCTTGTCCTCGGGGATCGAGTTCATGTCTTCTTTCGTGAAAAGACGGTCATAGTCACGGATCTCGATTTCCTTGGCGAAAGCGGTCGGGACCCAGTGTATTGTGCCCTTGACCGAACGCCACACCTCGCCTCCCGGCCTCGTGGAAGGGTCGTAGGAGCACTTGAGCTCCACGACATTGCCATCGGCGTCCTTGACAACCTCCTCGCACTTGATGATGTAGGTGTACTTGAGCCGGACCTCGCCTTCCGGCTTGAGCCTGAAGAACTTCTTCGGGGCGTCCTCCATGAAGTCGTCCCTCTCGATGAGAAGCTCTCCGGTGAATGGGACCTTCCTTGCCGCCCCCTCCGGCTCGGCCGGATTCAGAGGACAGTCGAACCACTCCACCTTTCCGGCCTCCCAATTGGTGATGGTGACTTTCAATGGCTTCTGGACAACCATGTAGCGGTTGGCCCTCGCGTTCAGATCCTGACGGACGCACCACTCAAGGAGCTGGATGTCCATCATCTGGTCGCGCTTTGATACTCCGATCTTCTCGCAGAACATCTTCAGAGCCTCCGGGGTGTAGCCCCTGCGCCTGACACCGCACAGGGTGGGCATCCTGGGGTCGTCCCAACCGGCCACAAGGCCTTTCTGGACGAGCTCAAGGAGCTTGCGCTTGCTCATCAGGGTGTAGGTGAGGTTGAGTCTCGCGAACTCATACTGATGGCTTGGATAGATGTGCAAGGCCTCGATGAACCAGTCATAGAGCGGGCGATGCACGTCGAACTCGAGGGTGCAGATAGAATGGGTGATATGCTCGATCGAGTCACACTGCCCATGGGTGAAATCATACATTGGGTAGATACACCACTTGTCCCCGGTGCGGTGGTGGGAGGCGTGCTTGATCCTGTACAGAAGCGGATCCCTGAACATCATGTTTGGGGACGCCATGTCGATCTTGGCGCGCAGAACCTTCTCACCGTCAGCGTATTTCCCCGCTTTCATCTCCCTGAAGAGCTTGAGGTTCTCCTCGACGCTCCTGTTCCTGTAGGGACTTTCTTTACCGGGAGTGTCGACAGTGCCTCTGCCCTTGCTGATCTCTTCCTGGCTCTGGTCGTCGACGTAGGCGAGACCTTCCTTGATGAGTTGCTCAGCCCACTCGTAAAGCTGGTCGAAATAGTCGGAGGCATAGAGCTCCTTGTCCCATTTGAAGCCCATCCAGCGGATGTCCTCCTTGATCGCGTCGACATACTCTGTGTCCTCTTTGGTAGGATTGGTGTCGTCGTAGCGGAGATTGGTCTTGCCGCCATACTTCTCCGCCAGGCCGAAGTTGATGCATAGGCTCTTGGCGTGGCCGAGGTGAAGGTAGCCGTTAGGCTCCGGAGGGAACCTGGTCATGACACTGTCCACCTTTCCTGACTTCAAGTCATCCTCAATTATCTCTTCAAGGAAATTCAGTTTCTTGGTCTCTTCCATCGTATCTGTTCTTTGATCAATCTCACAAAGATACAAAATTATTCAGGGAATATGAATCCGCTATCTCGCCGCGCGCGTGTTTATCTTCTTGCCGTCTTTGTTCCAGGTATATACCCACGAGCCGTTCCGTGAGGTGAAGGTCTCGCCGGAGACCCCGGTGACATCCCCTACTGACGAGTAACTCAGGGTCTTGTACCTCATGCCCTCCGAGTCATAAAGATAGATCCAGCTTCCGCTCTTGGAGACGAAGAATGTGGAACTGTATCCTTTGACCTCTCCTACTGAGCTGGCACTTAGTGTCTTATACCGGCTCCCTTTCTCGTCATACATGTAGACCCAGCTTCCGCTCGTCTCAACGCTTGAGATCCTGTGCCCTCCGGAGATCATGGCGAGGGACAGGAACAACACTTGAAGTATTCGGTTCATGGCGATCCTTTTTCAGTCCCTTACTGCAATATCTGTGAAAATAGCTACATTTGTCCTGATGTTTTTTCTGCGTAAAGATGAGAGCTGTGATTCAAAGAGTGTCCTCCGCGTCCGTCACCATCGGCGGGGTAGTGAGGTCTTCGATAGGGAACGGCCTTCTTGTTTTGCTCGGTGTGGGGCATGAGGACGGGTCGGACGACATAGATTGGCTTGTCCGTAAAATCGCCGGCCTGAGGATCTTTGGTGACGAGAGCGGAGTGATGAACAGGAGTGTCGTGGAGGTCGGAGGCGACGCGCTGGTAGTCAGCCAGTTCACCCTTATGGCCTCCACCAGGAAAGGTAACAGGCCGTCTTACATCCGGGCCGCGGGGCATGAGCTGGCGGTGCCGCTTTATGAGGCGTTCTGCTCCTCTTTGTCAGAGGCTCTCGGCCGTCCTGTCGGTACAGGAGAATTCGGCGCGGACATGAAAGTCGCTCTCGTTAACGACGGCCCGGTCACAATCTGTATCGACACGAAGAACAAGGAGTAAGCGGTTGGAAAGGATAATATTCCACATAGATGTCAACTCGGCCTTCCTGAGCTGGAGCGCTGTCAAGATGGTCCGGGAGGGACAGCCTGACATCCGGCTTGTCCCATCTGTCGTGTCAGGAGATCCTGACGACCGCCGCAGCATCGTCTCAGCCGCCTCTATTCCTGCCAAGAAACTTGGCATCAAGACCGCTCAGCCGCTCTCGATGGCCATGCGCGTCTGCCCGACGCTTGTGGTGGTCAGGGGAGATTGGGAGTGGTACAAGCGCTGCTCGGAAGGCTTCATTGAGATATGCCGTAGCTATTCTCCTGTACTTCAGCAGTTTTCCATAGATGAGTGTTTCCTCGACATGTCTTTCCGTTGTTACGGAAAAGATCCGGTGGAGGTCGCCTCCAGGCTTAAAGACGAGGTGAGGAACAAACTGGGTTTCACGGTCAATGTGGGGGTTGGTTCCAATAAACTGCTTGCCAAGATGGCCTCCGATTTCGAGAAGCCCGACAAGGTGCATACTCTGTGGGAGAGCGAGGTGCGTGAGAAAATGTGGCCGCTCGGGGTAAGGGATCTTCTTTGGGTCGGGAAGAAAACGGAGGAGAAACTTCTCTCCTACGGGATCCGGACTATCGGGGATCTGGCCAGCCTCGGGATCGGGTCGTTGACAGGACTTGTCGGGCGCAAGTTCGCCTTCCAGCTCCATGAGAACGCCAACGGGAGGGATAATTCTCCTGTGGAGACGGAAACCGCTGAGGCCAAGAGCTATAGCGCTGAGAGGACATTCTCGAGGGACCTGACTGACCCCAAAGACATAGACAAGGCCCTGTTCAATGTGGCTTGCGTTGTCGCCCACAGGATCCGCCGGGACAGTTTCCGGGCGTCGACTGTCTCTATGTTCATCAAATACAAGGATTTCTCGGTGGCGCAGAAGCAGTGCCAGGTTCCGCAGCCTACCGATATTACCGCCGTGATCCTCAATGAGGCCCGCCGTATGCTCTCGGAGGTCTGGGACGGTGTGACCCCGCTTCGCCAGGTGGGGCTCGGAGTCTCCAAGCTCACCCACGAGAGTTATGTCCAGATGTCCCTTTTCGAGGATCCGAAGCTGGAGTATTACAGGGAGTGGGACAGGAAATATGATGAGCGCAGGGCAAAGGCGGAGGACGCCCGTATGCTCGCTTATGAGCGAATGAAGCGTTCCGGGGAGGAGTCAGAGTAATTCCGTGGCGATTGCGGCGCAGGCTTCGGCGTCGGCGAGGGCGTGGTGATGGTTCAGAAGGTCGTAGCCGCAGGCCGCCGCGACTGTCTCGAGCCGATGGTTCGGGAGCCGATGTCCGAAGTGTCTCCTGGAAGCCCAGAGGGTGTCATAGAACTCATAATCAGGATAATCCATCTGGTAGACCCGGAACACGGCCTTGAGGCAGCCCTCGTCGAAACGGGCGTTGTGGGCGACGAGTGGCAGCCCCTCGATCAGAGGCTCGATCTTTTCCCAGACATACGGGAATACAGGCGCGTCCTCAGTGTCCTCCTGGCAAAGCCCGTGTACTCTCATGCAAAACCATTGGTAATATTCAGGCTCGGGGTGGATCAGGCTGTAGAAACGGTCGGAGACCTCGCCGTTTCTGACAACGACGACTCCGACGCTGCATACGCTGGACGGGCACTCGTTGGCCGTCTCGAAATCTATCGCCGCGAAATCAGTCATAATCCGTAATTCTTGTACATTTGGGCTATGTCCGCCTTGATCTCATCCCGAAAGTCCTCTGGATAAAGGACTTCCACATTGGGGCCGTGGCTTAGAAGCTCCTGTTTGAAGTCGTATGTCGGGACAAGCCGGTATTCGA
Organism: Bacteroidales bacterium; assembly: GCA_017478125.1. GTDB lineage: Bacteria > Bacteroidota > Bacteroidia > Bacteroidales > UBA932 > Cryptobacteroides. Next base: position 14,389 of record JAFVED010000258.1, read on the forward strand.
ATATCGAATATTCCGGGCAGGATTCAATCAGTCTCTGGCTCTCATGGAGCGGCAGGGACTCGAAGTATCTGACCTGACTGTCCGTTACCTTTATCTTGACAGGGATAGGCTTCCGGTCGCCGGTGATTATTCCGAAATAGTTGGAGAAATACTCTTCCGCGTTGAATCTCGCGGGCACTTTCAGGCTTTTCTTTAGGGGATGAACATCTTTGGTCCGCTCATCCAGGGCATAGACAAACGGGGTCTTATAGTCCTCGCTTCTGCCGAGCATGTACCAGCGCTGCCTGAAAAGTTTCAGGCAATATGGATGGACCGTGAATGTGGCGGGCTCTTCTTTTGTGAAACTTTGGTAAGTCAGTTCGACTGCCTTGCCGTCCCGTATAGCGTTCACTATGACAGCCAGCCACTTCTGGCTGGAGGGAATCTTCTCGAAAAGGATCCGGTCACGCATGTCGGAGCTCTCATTCAGCAGGTTGTTCATCGACAGGGACTCCAAAAGCCACTGCCGTATGCCGTCATCTTCGAGGTCTTCGCTGTTGGCGATGTAGTAACCTTTTGACCGGTCGCACTTTATCTCGATGCCGAAGGTGTCGAGGATGGCCTCCCTATGGTTATGGAATGTGCGCTCATAGAGTTCCTCACCGGTCTCGTTGAGACGCGACCGTTCCCAGAGACGGCTGATCTCCTCCCTGGAAATATACCCGTGCCTGTTGATCGTGTCAATCAGCCACACGTACCTGTTGAAATAGTTCTTTGCCATATATCTGTTCTTTTTCGGTTTTCTTTTGAAAGGGCCCGCGCGTCTCCGTGGGGGCCTGAACACTTTAACTCTTATTATCATTGTTTTCTGACAGCAAAGATAAGGATAATAATTGCCAAAATATGGCAGACTGGAGCACTTTCTTTGCAAAGACATTTTTATTCCGCATCTTTGTATAAATATGATTCAGTACATCGCTGACGAAGCCCATTTCAAGGAGGTTATTGCCAAGGTTCCCAATGTCAGGCGTTCCCTATGGATAGGAACGGCTGACATCAAGGATCTGTATGTCGGCGACCGGCCGTTCCTGGAAATCCTCGCGGGTCTGATATCGAAGGGCAGGGAAGTGCGGCTTATTCATGCCAAGGAGCCTGGCCCCAATTTCCGTGAAGACTTCGACCGCTATCCGGTCCTGTTCACAGGACTGGAGCGTGCGCTGTGCCCCCGGGTCCATTTCAAGATGCTTATCTTCGACTGCAAGGTGGCTTACATCGGCTCCGCGAACCTCACGGGCGCGGGCATCGGGATGAAGGGGAATACCACCCGAAACTTTGAGGCGGGAGTCCTGACAGACGATCCTGCCCTCGTGGAAGCCGCTATGAATCAGTTCGATTCGGTCTGGGCAGGCTTCAAGTGCAAGGGCTGCCGCAGGAGGCAGTACTGCGGGGATCCGATAGCCTAAATAGGAGCCTGATAATAGTCATACAATAATTTAATCATTTGCCATTCGTGTTTCTTCATGATTTCCTTCATCCACTTCTGTGGGGCTTTTTCGGCAGAATAGTACATAAGAGCTAATTTAATGCTCTCGATACGATACGCCTTTCGGGTAATCATTGTTTCAACCGGATTTTTTGGTCTTCGTGTATGATAATAATTCCTTACCTTTGCCTTGAATGATACGATTCGTTGCGACCACTGCCCCGTTACTGAGTCTGGCCGCAGTAATAATTATTCTTATGAAATGGGTAACTTGACATTGGCGATAACAAAAGTTGGCGATTTGCTATTGAAAAACACAATCACCAGGAAGAAAGATGGTAAGTCCATTGAAAATGTAAGGCTTTCTGTTCCTGAATATCAGCGTCCATACAAATGGACAGCGCGTAATGCGATTCAATTGTTGGACGATATTATCGAAGCGAGAAATAATAATAAAGAAGTTTACAGGGTCGGGACACTCATTTTGCACAGAGATTCAGATGATAGAGGGCATGAGTGCTACAATATAGTCGATGGGCAGCAGAGGATGATCACGTTCTCGTTATTGCTCCATGCGTTGTATGAACTGGAAGACAATCCTGATAAAAGGCCGAGCATCGAATTCCTTACCCAGCAAGTGTATGATAATCAATTTAGTCGTCACAATATTCCTAATAATATGAATGCGTTTAGACGCAGGACAGATAAGAAAGCGACAAAGGAGGGTGTTGAGGATCATGTCAGGGATATGAGGCGCTTGCGTGATTTCATTGAGGATCGGTGTGAATTAATAGTGGTGATAACGGATGATTTGTCCGAGGCGTTCCAATTCTTTGATTCACAAAATGCCAGGGGAAAGACTTTGTATCCTCATGATTTGCTTAAAGCCTACCACCTACGCGAAATGGTGGATATCGATGAAGCTAAAACGGAGCAAATCGTGAAGGAGTGGGAAAGTATTCCGCAACAGAAGTTGGCGTCATTCTTTGGTGATTACCTGTATCGAATCAAGGAATGGATTAATGGTGATTGGGCTTATAAGTTATCTGAGCAAAATATTTATAAGTTTAAGGGCATTACCAAGTTGGCGCGTACTCCGTATGCCCAATTCTACAAAGGTGCGTTCTCGTATGCGGATCTCATTAATTCATCAGCCATGCCTTTCGTTTCAGGCATTCGTGAAGTTAATGCTTTTCAGTTGAATACGCCGATTATTGCGGGAAACCATTCTTTGATTTTACGAAGCATTATTATAGTATATTGGAAGATCTTCAAGACAATAGTCAGTATGAGGGGTTCTATATCAAGGGTAATGAGATTGTCAAGACTCTGGATAAGTATTTCAGCAAAGGTGTTGGCAACAGAATATCCCGCTTACTATTTGACACATCATTGCTGTTATATGTGGACCGTTTCTGTCCCGCGACATACCCGACAAAAGTAGATGTGGAACTCTTTGAGCAGTTTGTGACATTCGCGTTTATATGGGCATACTCACTTCGGGCTCAGTATTCGCATTTAGGGTGGCAGTCTGCGCAGAATTTTGTTCTTGGGCAAAGTGACAAGGTTAATTCACTTAATATATATAAACTCATTGCCGATTCAGACACCCCGGTCTCGTTATTAAGCATACTGGCAGACAGACTCAGTCCCTTGTCATACAGCATGATAGAGGATACTGTGAAAAAAGGGATTGATGAAAGAACTCTTGATGCCCTGGATGAAGATGGGATCGTGAAGAATTATATTAAGTTATTTAGGGATAATAATTTCTATATAGACAACTAAGATGGATAAGTCTTTTCCGCTTGAAGAGCGTTCTCTTAAACAGATATATATATCAAGTCAGGAGGTCATGACTTACATGATCCCTGTTTATCAGCGCAACTATGCCTGGGAAGAGGATGAGATAGCGGCATTAATAAAAGATGTGTATGATTCTTTCATCAAGAATAAGGACGCTTACTATTATATTGGAACTTTGGTTACCTATCTGCGTGATGATCATGTGTACGAAGTGATTGATGGGCAGCAACGGCTTACCACTATTTACATTGTTCTGAAGGCTCTGGGTATCAATGATATAAAGAACAGACTAACCTATAGGGCGCGAAAAGTCTCTGCGACCACTATCGAAAACTTGCCTGATTTTGGAGATGAGGTGGATGAGGGAATCAGAAGGGGATTCGAGATTGCGAAAAGAGTCATTGATAGACGATTGGATGATACTGAGCGTGAACTGTTCACGTCATATTTTTTAGACAAAGTGCATATAATTCACTATAGTGTCCCCAAAGACGTGGATTTGAATCACTACTTCGAGGTGATGAATTCTCGTGGAGAGCAGTTGGAGAAACATGAAATTGTGAAGTCTATGCTTGGTCAACCTCTCAAAGAGCAAGAACTGGTTACTTTTAGCCGTATTTGGGAAGCTTGTAGTGAGATGAATGTTTACATCCAACAGACATTTGATGATAAAGAAGTATTCGGCCCGCACCTTGAAGATTTCAATATTGATTCTTTTGATGGAATATCAAAGCATTCGGAGTCGAATGGGAAAACCACTGTCTCGCACCTCCTTGGAGAGCCGATACGCCAGATGAAAGTGTCTTCTGCGAAGGAGCGAAGTGACAGATTCCAACCTATAATAGATTTCTCGAATTTCCTGTTGATCGTATTGAAAGTCACGTTGATGGATTATGAGGGTTTTGATCCTTTAGGTTTTGCTCTGGATGACAAAGAATTGCTCAAAGAGTTTAAGAATGCGTTCGAATCAGAAAGAATTAAGAATCAGAAAGATGCATTAGCAAGACAGTTTGCGTTTAATCTCTTAAAGGCAAGATATAATCTCGACAACTATGTTGTCCATCACTCCAATATCGACAAAGAGATGTCGGGAGATAATCCATGGAAATTGCAGTATTACTATCAGGATCGGAAGAAGAAATACCCTATTAACTTAGCTGGTCAGAAAGAACAAGAAAAACAGGAAGAACTGATCCACTTACTTTCAATGTTTGAGGTTTCATTTACACCTAAACAACGCAAGAATTATTTGTTCTATTGTATGCTATTCTTGTTTAAGAACAATGAACCGAGTGTGGATTCTTACTTGGACTTCCTCAAGAGGCTGGCGAAAAAGTATTTCTATGCTGTTTATTTGAATCCCGAAAGCCTCAACGAACGAAATTTGCCAGGACCCAATGAATTTGACAAGGCTTTGTTGAAAGATGGACAATTGAATCTGGATAATACCTGGGAAGAAGATGTTGATTTTAGAGTGAGATTTGAGGAAATATACAGACAAGGCAGATCATATATCCCATTGTACGTGTTCAATTATACGGACTATATATTGTGGAAAAAGTATTCGGATGAATTACGAGGAAAGCAGTCTAAGTTGGAGGATGATATTCGAAGACGATTCTTTGGAGCCCTGGGGTGTTCTGATTTTGGGTTAGACCCATTCAGTAGCTTCTATTTCTCACGCACAAGAAGATCTCTTGAGCATTACTATCCACAGGCTAAGGCTGATGAAGGGAAAGTTTTAAGTTCTTCTGATATCAATTGTTTTGGTAATTTCGCCATGATAGGTGCTGAAGCCAATAGCTCTGGATCTAATTGGGATCCGAAACAAAAACTCGATCATTATAATGACGCTAAGTCGGATCCGGTTAGTGTGGCATCTCTTAAATTCAAGATAATGATGCAGATGTGCAAGGATAATTGTGCTGCCAAGCTAAAAGGTATATTGCCGGAGAATCGACTGGAATGGGATGCGGAAGATATGCAAGTGCATCAAGAGAAAATGCTAGATATTATTTTTGCGAAGAGTGATTATCAGGCGACCTTGCCCAAGGATAATGAGATGTGATGAGCTTGGTGGCCTAAAAGGCAGGCAAGATCGGAACACTTTTTTAGACCTTGCCTGTAAAAATGGTTTGATTGGGACGAAGGCAGAATCAGAATCCGATCCTCCTTGCGGGCTTGCGGTCGTCTATGTTCTCCTCGTCGCAGTATTCCCTGATCTCGGCGAAGGTCGGCTCCACGCCACTGATCAGTGCCTTGACAGTCTTCTTCCTTGAGATATTCTCAATCTGGCCCCCGCTGAAGTCATAGTCTTTGGCAAGCTGAATAGCCTCTGACTCAGTCAGTTCCGGCATCATGGAGCGCCAGATTCTCCCCTTTGCCTCGACAGAGGGCTTCTCGAAGCGTATCTTGTACAAGAAACGGCGCTCGAAAGCCTTGTCAAGGTTGGTGGTCAGGTTGGTCGTGGCGACAAGGATCCCGTCCAGGTCCTCCATTTCCTGAAGGATGATGTTCTGGATTGAGTTCTCCATCTTGTCCACGGCGCTTCCGGCTCCCTCCTTTCGTATTCCGAAAATAGCGTCAGCCTCGTTGAACAGCAGGATCGGGACTCTCTCGGCTGTCTTCACGCACTCGCGGTATTTCTTGAACACCTCTTTGATGTTCTTCTCACTCTCCCCTACCCAGCAGCTCTTGATCTGTGACACGTCCACAAGGAACAAGTCGCGTCCGCTCCGCCGGGCGATCTGATAGACAGTCTCGGTCTTGCCTGTCCCCGGACCGCCGTAGAAGAGGCAAGTGAAGCCGGTCCGGTAGTTTTTCTCTTTCATCGTCGCACGTATCCCGGCGAAGCGCTTCTCGCTCATAAGGTCATCGAGCATAGCGACTTGGCGTGCCTCTGAGGGGTTGTAAAACAGTTCTTTAGGGGGAATGGCACTCGCGGAGATCTTTCTCGAGGCGCCCATGGCGACCTGTTTCTTCTTAACCCCGCCGACATCGGCGAGAACCTCGTCAATGACGCTATCCTTGATCTTGAAGAAATCCTTTGTCAGCATCCCGTCTTGACCGGAATATTCGATAAGTTCCTCGGTCTGAAGATTGAGTTGTCCGACGGCGTAGCTTCCTTTGAGGTTATCCAAATCCTCGTCTTCGAAGTAATCGTCCATGTCGTTCCAGCCCACCATGTCGTCATCCTCATAATAATAACGGTACAGAAGGACGTAGAAAACAAGCCTCTCGTCATCCCAGACCTTCTCGAGCCTTTTACGGCACGCCCGCGAGACACTTGTGTCCGGGTTCTCGCTGAAAAGGAACTCTATCTCAGCGCGCGTCTCGTCCGCGCTCATCTGGTTGTTGGATAAGATCGAGAGTTTCTTGCGGATCCTGGTCAGGATCCTGGCTGTGTCCAGGCCTGAAGTCACCTCAGGCTCGACTGGTTTGTTGTCTTTCAAGGAGCGAAGCACCTCCGGCGGCATGACTATATGGCCTTCGTTATCTATCCTGACATATCCCTTCTTCTTGAGCCCGTCCATCTCGCCGCTATAGGTCAGGAACTCAAGATAATCCATCCCAAGATAAGATGAGATGTCATCACCATCGATCCTGAACCGGCAGGATTTCTGGACTATAGCAGTGAGAAAGAGCACCTGCATTCTGGAAAGCCCGAGGGTATTCTCCAGATTTTTCAGGTCCGAACCGGCTTTGCGAAGCTTTTCCTTTGACAGTTCAAGACTGTTGGAACTGTCTTCGCGCATTTTGGTTGAGATAGCGCACATCCTTTCGATAATCGTATTGCTCATGGTCATATAATCTTTCACAACGCGAAGATAGACCACCATCCTGCCAAAAAGTGGCATTAAGCTAAAATCTGATCATTTTCGCCGGAAATTAATTGTCCGGGGTGTCCAGAAGTGTCAGGAGATCCCAGCGCAGACGCCTTTTCCCGAATCCGCCGAAAACTACCTCCGCCGTCCCGCGATCCTCATCGACATAGGAAACCTCCCCGTCTCCGAACCTGGAATGGCGCACCTTGGCACCGGCGGCAAGGGGGCTTACTGTCTCCGGACCATCAGGCTCCAGAGAAGAGACCAACCTGTCGGTACCCTTCCACAGGTCGGGAGCGAACTGGCCCTCGATGTCGTAATACTGGTAACCGTCAAAATCGTCCCTCGCCTCCCGAATGAAGCGGCTGGGGTATTTGGCGAGTGAGTTCTGGACATTGAAACCCTCTGAATCCGAGAAACATAACCTGTCCATAGCCCTAGTGCAAGCCACATACATCAGATGGCGTTCTTCTTCCAGTCCGGCCTCGCCGCGCTCACGGATGGTCCTGTGGCTTGGGAATATCCCTTCGTTCAAACCGTAGATCCAGACCAGGGGGAATTCCAATCCCTTCGCCTGATGGATGGTCATCAGTTTCACTTTGTTGTCATCTTTCCGGTAATCGGCATTGGTGTACAAGGCTATATCCTGCAAATAAGTCCGGACCGAGAGGTTCTCCTCATTTTTATTGTCCTCCTCATAGATCCGCACAGATTTAAGCAACTCCTGAAGGTTCTCCAGGCGCTCCTCCTCCGTGTCTGTCCTGTATTCGGCAAGAAGCCCGCTCCGTTCCAGAAGTGATTCCAAAAGGCCGGATATAGAGCTGACTGCCAACTCCTTACGAGCGTCCTTAATCAAGTTGACGAACTGGGAAGCTTTAGGATTCCGTATCCTGTCAAGGTTCTCTTCCAGGGCTTCAAGAAGGGAGCATCCCATAGAG
>JAFVED010000259.1 GCA_017478125.1 Bacteroidales bacterium
ATCTCCCTGGTCAACGACATCCCTATGGAGGGAGCCTTGATCGTCACCACGCCACAGGATGTCGCGCTCGCGGATGTTGAGAAGGGTGTCAACATGTTCCGCAACGAGAACATCAACCGCCGGATCTATGGCCTTGTCGAGAACATGGCCTGGTTCACACCGGAGGAACTTCCTGATAATAAATACTATATATTCGGAAAGGACGGAGGGGCTAAAATGGCGGAGAAATACGGAATCCCCCTGTTGGGGCAGATCCCGATTGTCCAGGGCATCCGTGAGGGAGGCGACAACGGAGAGCCTTCGGCACTCTCGACCCGTCCTGACGCGCTGGCCTTCATAGACCTGGCCAGGACGATCGCCGAGGCCGCCGGCTGACCCTACTTGGACTTCTGGAATGTGAAGCCTGTCTTCATGCCGTCGTAACTGTCGGCGAGTTTGGCCACGGAGGCCAGGCTCGACTGGCCGGACGAGACGGAGCCTACAGCCTTTATCATGTTCAGCAGCAAGCTGGAATCGTAAGTCATCGCCATCTGGTTGTTGACTATCGAGAGATATGCCGCCGGGAGAGGGATGAATCCAGCCTTCATCGACAGTCTCTTCGTCTCATCGTCAAACTCATAGGTCCCGTCAATGGTCCTGTCTCCCAAGGTGAGGGAGCATGTGTTGTCTTCCCTTATGTCGATCCTGACGCCGCCGGTCTTGAAACCGAGCGCCTCGAAACAAGGCTTGATGTTGTCGGCCACATTCTGGCTGGCGACCACACCGCCGGCCTTGTCAAGAAGATTCTGACTCTCGAACTGGATCGCAGGCTCCTCGTAGACCCAAGAGCCGACCAGCGCCTTCTTTGTGGTAGTGTCGTAGAACTGGCCGAGAACCGAGCCCAATATCTTCACTATCGTGGTGACAGTTGAGGTCTTCTTGCCACCGAAAAGCGATCCTATCGCTCCCGCCACCCTTAAAAGGCCGCACCCTGACACAGTCAGGGCGCAGCACAGTATGGCGGCGGCAGCCAAACCACGTCTTCCCATGGCTAAACCTCGCTTTCGCCTTTCTTCTCCTGGATCTTCTGCTTGGCGGTGTCGATCTTGTCGGCGGCCTTCTCTTTCAGGTCACCGGCGATCTCCTTCGCGTCAGCGTAAATCTCCTTGCTCTTGTCAGCCACCTTGCCGGCGACCTCTTTCGTCTTGTCAGCGACTTTCCCGGCCACATCCTTGGCCTTCTCGGCGGCCTGCCCGGCGGCATACTGGACCTTCTCGGCAAATGTCACTTTTCCGTCTCCATTCAGATCCCTAGGATCGATGGTCTCTTGATTCTTGATCTCTTCCATTGTGGTGAATATTAAAAGGTTGATTATTCCGTTTCCTTCTTCTTGAAAAAAACCATCCCCGCCACCGCGGCCACGACAAGCAGCAGCAAAGTGATGGATGAAGCGGCTGACACGCTCTCGCTGACAGGATAGACCTTGGGATCGAAACGCATCACAATGTCATGCTCCCCTTCAGGGAGAACAGCGCCCCTGAATATCCAATCCGCGCGGAAAAGAGGAAGATCTTTCCCGTCCACACTCGCATGCCAACCTTTAGGATAATAAATCTCACTGAAGACAACGGGGCGATCTGAGGAGGCTGTGTAGTGGTAATGGAGCTCGTTGGGGCTGTAATATGTCAACTCGATGGTATCGGTATCCTCCGCTCCGTCAAGATCCTTCGCTCCGCTCAGGATGACATTGGAGACGGCATCCTTGAAATCGGATCCGATGATGGCTGTCGCGCGCAGGTCGGCCGAGGCGATCAGGCCGATCTCGTCATCAGGGGTCGGGGCGTCGACGAAGCCATCCACGAACCAAGCGTTCCCGTAAGCGTGGCGGTTGACGACCGGAGGAACGTCCTCCCCGACAATCAGGTACCTCGTGTTTAGCGCCGACAGCACTTTCATCTCTGGCAGGGCGTTCTCCATGTCCTGGATGGTATTCTCTCCTGACAACGCTTTGAACACGTCGTTGATCTCCTTTGACAGATACCTGTCGATCAGGTCCTGGTAGCGCTGGAGTTTCGCCGGGCTATAACCGCCTATGTTCTTGTGCCAAAAAGAGTTGTAAGAGTCATTGAAAATGTCGGCGGTCAGGTCGACGACCCTGTAAGACGGATCTTTGTCTTCCAGAATCAACTTGTCAACTGGACGCGGGTCAAAATGGCTTTTGAACTGGTGGGGAGTCACGAAATCATCAGCGTTGAGATATCTTTTGCCCACCACGAACATGTTGACGAAAACAAGAAGGCAAATTCCAGCAATAGCCTCTACCCGTCTGGCTTTGCCGATATGGGGGTCAGAAGCATAGGACCTGGGAGCCTTCGGAGGAACGCTGTAAGCCCAGAGGATAAGACCGAAAGTCAACAGTATGAGGATCATGGACCAGAACGCGTCACTCACGAGCAGGTGCCGGCGGTCAGCCTTGAGGGCATCCACAATGACATCCTGCATATTGTTGTCCGAGGCTCCCGTGAACGATCCGGCGATCCCGGGGAACAGCACACAAAGAAGGCAGAAACCGGCCGATAGCGCGAGGGCTATCCACCCTGCCTTGAGAAATTCCTGTTTTGAATAATCATTCCTCAGGATACGGTCCAGGACGAGGAAGCCGAGCATCGGAAGAGTGACCTGAAGGATGATCAAGGCCATTGAGACTGTCCTGAACTTGTTGTACATCGGGACATAGTCATAGAAAAGCCTTGTGAACCACATAAAATGGCTTCCGAGCGCCAGGAACACCGCCAGGATAGAGGCCGCCAGCATCCACCATTTCTCCTTACCCCTGTAAAGGAACAATCCGAGCAGGAACAGGAACACAGTTATCGCTCCCATGTACATCGGCCCGGCCGTGAACGGCTGGGGTCCCCAGTAAAGCGGAAGAGCCTTGGCGATCTCTCTCGGATTGCCCTGGCCGGCGCGTTTGAAGAGCTTGACCACCTCGGACTTATCCGGGTTGACAGCCCCGGCGGAGGATCCGCCGTTAAAATTGGGGATCATCAGATTCGGAAGCTCTTCCCATCCATAGGACCAGGATGTCGCGTAGTCTATCTGGAGGCCGTCGCTGTTGACACTTCCGCCGGTCGGATGGGACAGTTCTGTCCCTCCCCTCATCGTGTACTTGGTGTACTCATAGAGGGGCGCGAGCTTGTTGGCGTTGCTCCCTATTCCCGCGACACCCAAGACAAGCAGAGCCGCCGAAGCAGCGAAAAAACGCCCGGCTTTGGAACGGAACTCCTTGGAAATGAGCATCTCAATAAAAAGAGCGACCACATAGACGACAAGCATCAGGGCGAGGTAATATGTGATCTGCTGGTGGTTGGCCTTGATCTGGAGGCTCAAGGCGAGCCCGAACAAGGCCGACCCGAGAATAGTTGGCGGAAGCCAGCGTTTCCATCCACCCTCGCTTTTCATAGCGGACTTGTAAGTGAATATCACAGCTGCCAAAACCCAAGGCAGCAGGGCTATCGCCTGCATCTTGGTGTTGTGCCCGACCTTTATGATCTGGAAGTTATACGAGCAGAATGTGACCGCCACGGCACCTCCAATGGCCAGAATCTTATCCACCCCGAGGGACAGCATCAGCAGGAAAGCCCCAAGCAGGGACACGAACAACCAGCTGGCAGGCCTCTTGCCCCTGAACAGGTTGACATAGACAGGATTAGTCCAATCGCCGGATCCGGAAGACTGGAATGAGGTGTTCGGCATGCCGCTGAACAGGGCTCCCGTCCAGAGCGGCGGGTCGTCAGGATGGTTCCTGCTCCAGTCAGAACCCTCCTTGGCCATGCTGCTGTAGCCGACGATGTCGCTCTGGTTCACTACTTTCCCTGTCAAGACCTGCGGCACAAAGGAATATGCCAGCACGAGAAACAGCAGGACAATACCCGCGTAGGTGAGAATATTCTTAAGAGTCTTGTTCATCACTTTACAACTTCTTCCAAAAGAGCCGCGAGACGCTTTGTGAGCCGTAGGCGGCTGTACTTCGATATGTCGGAACTGTTGTCCCTCAACTCGTCATTCTTGAACTCCTCCCAACAGAAGTCAATGTAAGCCTTTATCTTCTTCTCTTCATCCCAGTCATAGACAACCCCGGAACCGGTGTCCTGGACAATCTTCGCCATGGCTCCCTCTGCCTGGCCTATTCCGAGAACAGGCCTTCTCGAGGCCAGATACTCGAACAGTTTTCCAGGAAGGACCGCCTCATATTCAGGCTCTTTCCTCAAAGGAAGAATGAGGACGGAGGCATTGCGCTGCTCCATGACCGCGACCTCATGGCTCTGGTAACCGAAATCCTTGAGATTCGGCCCGAGACCGGCCTCTTTGATCGACTTGATGATTTCCTTGTCAGTCTTTCCGACAAGCCTTATCCTTAGAGAATTACGGAACTCCTTATCCTCTAAGCATTTATAAGACAAAGCCCTCCACAAAGACTCCGGATTGCCGTCAGAGGCGAACAGGCCGGTGTGAGTTATGTTGAAGTTCTCGTCAAAATCGAAACGCTTGTTGAAATCTTCCTCGTCAAAACCATTGGTTATCAATTCGACAGGAGTGGAGGTCATGGCCTGGAAATCCTTCTGGACCATAGGCGACACGGAAATCACCCTCGTCGCCCCATCAAGCACTTTTCTCTCCAGTTCATGATGCTTCGCCTCCGATTTTGAAGTCAAGCCCAAATGCTTGAAATAGAACATTTTCGTCCAAGGGTCACGGAAATCCGCTATCCAGGGGAGACCCGTGTCCTTGGATAAGTCCAAGCCGATCAGATGCATGCTCTGAGGAGGCCCAGTCGTGACTATGGCGTCGACAGGATGCTCTCTCAGGTACGATTTCAAGAACTTCACGGAAGGCCTTACCCACAAGATCCTGGGATCAGGAATAAAGCAATTCCCTCTGATATTGAGTGACAGACGCTGCTTCCAGGATTTGTTTCCGCCGTTGACAGGATTGACCTCCCCGCCATCTGACCCCGCGGACGTGAGCGTCTTCAAGTCGGTGGAACTGCCCTTCCCCATGAGGGCCCGGTAGATGCCGTAAGGCTCTAAAATGCGCCTCTTGACTATCTCCACCTCCGGGGGAATTTCCTCGGCGAGAGTCTTGTCAATCACCGTAAGTTCCGGATTCTCAGGAGTATAGATAACAGGCTGCCACCCTTCCTTAGGAAGGTATTTGGCGAACTTTACCCATCTCTGCACTCCGGAGCCCCCGGACGGAGGCCAGTAATATGTGATTATCAAGACCCGCTTCATTGAAACACCGTTGATTTCTCAAACTCTCAAATTTAAGAAAAAATCCTATACCCCCAACTCATCTTTCATAGACCGGAGCAAGTCGAAGGCTTGAAGAGGGGTCATGTTGTTCAGATCGGCCCCGGAGAGCTTGTCCCTTATTGAGGAAAGGGTCGGGTCGTCAAGCTGGAAGAACGAGAGCTGCAGGGACCCGTCGCTCTCCAATGTCCCTGCCTTGGTCTGGACAGGTTTCTTGATCTGTCCCTTCTTTGAACTCACAAGATGCTCTGAATCATTCGCTTCCAGAGCCTTTAACGTCTTCTCCGCGCTCTGCACCACCTCTCTTGGCATTCCAGCCATACGGGCCACATGGATACCGAAACTATGGGCGGTGCCACCTTCTTTGAGCTTGCGCAGGAAAATGACCTGAGTCCCCACCTCCTTGACGGCTATGTGGAAATTCTTTACCCTGGGATATATCTCCTCAAGGTCGTTCAGCTCGTGGTAATGGGTGGCGAACAGGGTCTTGGCCCCGTGGCCGTACTCGTGGATGTACTCAACGATCGCCCGGGCGATCGACATGCCGTCATAGGTCGAGGTGCCCCTTCCGATCTCATCAAGAAGCACAAGTGAGCGGGAGGACAGGTTGTGGAGGATCATCGAGGTCTCCAACATCTCCACCATAAAGGTCGACTCACCCCGCGAGATGTTGTCCGAGGCTCCCACACGAGTGAAAATCTTGTTGAAATACCCTATCCGGGCGCTCTGGGCGGGCACGAACGAGCCTATCTGGGCCAGAAGGACAATCAGGGCGGTCTGGCGGAGCAAGGCGGATTTACCGGCCATATTGGGTCCCGTGAGGATGATGATCTGCTGGCTGTCGGCGTCCAGGCGGACATCGTTCGGGACATATTCCTCTCCGGGAGGCATAAGTGTCTCGATCACAGGATGACGGCCGCCCCTGATGTCGAGGGTCAGGTCTTTTGTCATCTCGGGACGGTGGTACTTGTTCTCCACCGCCAGGGTAGCGAACCCTCTCAAAACATCGACCCTGGCAATGATCCGGCAGTTGGCCTGGATCGCGGATATATTCTTCTGGACCAGGGCCACAAGATCCGAATATATCTTTGTCTCCAAGGCATATATCCTGTCCTCGGCGCTAAGTATCTTCTCCTCGTACTCTTTAAGCTCGCCGGTGATATAACGCTCGGCCCCGACCAGGGTCTGCTTTCGTGTCCACTCCGGGGGGACGAGGTCCTTGAAGGTGTTACGGACCTCGATGTAATAGCCGAAGACGTTATTGTAACCTATTTTGAGAGAGGATATTCCTGTTCTCTCCGCCTCTCTCTGCTGGAGCGTCAGAAGATAGTCTTTCCCTCCTGAGGAGATTTCGCGGAGCTCATCCAGTTCCCTGTCGACACCTCTGCCGATCACCGGTCCCTTCCCAACCGCGGCGGCGGGTTCCGGATCCATCACCCTCACGATCTCGTCTCTCAAAGCGGAACAATCCCTCATGCCGGCGGCCAGGGAACACAAAGCCTCCACGCCGCTGCCGGAGCATATTCCCGAGACAGGATCCATTCTCTCCAGGCCTCGGCAGAGTTGCATGACTTCCCTGGGGACGATCCTGCCCATGGCCGCCCTTGAGATGATCCTCTCGAGATCTCCAATGCCTCCGATCAAGTCACAGACTCTCCCCCGAAAGTCGTCCTCATTCGCAAAAAACTCTACAACATCCTGACGATCAGATAGTTCCTTAATATCCATAACCGGCATCGCAAGCCAGTTCCTAAGGAGCCTTGAACCCATCGGTGAGGAACATTTGTCGATCACGGAGACAAGGCTGACACCCTCGCCTCCAGCCGCCGAGCTTAAAAGTTCCAGGTTGCGCATGGTGAACTTGTCCATCCACACGAACTTGTCACCGTCGATACGGGATATGGAACAGATATTCCCAAGCCCGGTGTGCTGTGTCTGCTCAAGATATACCATCAAAGCCCCGGCGGAACAGATCCCCAGAGGGTATCTCTCCACCCCGAACCCCTTGAGAGAATCAACCTTGAACTGCTTTTTCAGCCGCTCAAGAGCCGCCTCATACACAAAGGCCCATTCCTCGACCGAGGAGATGTACAGACCCTCGCCATACTTCTGCCGCACACCTTTCTCATACCCTCTCTGCACCACTATCTCCTTGGGACTCAACGAGGCAAGGAGGGTGCCTATGTAGTCAAGGGAACCCTGAGCGACCTGGAAAGAGCCTGTGGAGACATCCAGGAAAGCCGCCCCGCACTCCTCCTTGTCAAAGGACAAACCAGCCAGGAAATTATTCTCTTTCTGTTCCAGGAGCTGGTCGTTGAAAGCGATTCCCGGTGTTACCAGCTCCGTCACACCGCGCTTGACGAGCTTCTTGGCGAATTTTGGATCCTCAAGCTGGTCACACACAGCGACTTTGTATCCGACACGGACAAGTTTTGGAAGATAGTTGTCCAAGGCGTGATGAGGGAAACCGGCCATCTCAACCTTGCCCTTGTCCCCGTTGGACTTGCTGGTCAGGACGATCCCGAGGACCTTGCTCACCAGGACAGCATCGTCGGAGTAAGACTCATAGAAGTCACCTACCCTGTAAAGCAGCACCGCCTCCGGGTACTGTGCCTTCACAGAGAAGAATTGCTTTATCAACGGGGTGTCCTCGGGAGCCTTCCCTTTCGCCATATCTCAAGATTTTACTACCACAAATGTACGGATTTTTATCAGAATTGTTTATTTTTACAATTCAGAGTAAATGATTCAAAACCCTATATCATGAGCTATAAACTGAAATACCTTATCTGCGCCATCTTGATGGCAGTCTGCTTGCCAGTCGTGTCCTCAGCCGCCAAAAAAGCCTGGACACTCACATCTCCCGACGGAAGGATCTCGGCTGAGATCAAAGCTGACGGCAAGGTCTCATATTCCGTGACTTTTGACGGGAAGACCGTGCTGGCCCCGTCAGAGATCGCTATGAAGATCAGCGACGGAAACGTGTTCGGAGAAGGCAAGGTCAAGGGGGTCAAGTCCGGCGAAGTGTCGGAGACGATCCCTGCCGTCGCCTACAAGAAAGCGCTTGTTGACAATGCCTACAAATGGCTCACCCTCGAATTCAAGGACCACTCCATTGAGTTCAGGGCTTATGACAACGGCGTGGCTTACAGGTTCGTGTCGACCGCCAAGAAGGGCAGCCTGGAGGTCAAATCCGAGAAAGCGGAGTTCAATTTCCCCCAGGACTGGATGAGCTGGGTCCCGTATGTCAGGGATGGGGAAACCTTTGAAAAACAGTTCACCAACTCCTTTGAGAACTATTACGAGCACATCAACCTCTCGGCCTGGGACACCAAGCGCCTGGTTTTCCTGCCTGTCGTAGTGGACGCTTTCGATGGAGTGAAAGTGATGATCACCGAGTCCGACCTGCGCGACTATCCCGGCCTCTACCTCAACGGCCATGGCGGGAAATCCCTCACGGGTGTGAACGCGACTGTCCCGGACAAGACCGAGATCGGTGGTCACAATATGCTCCAAGGTGTCGTGAAGAGCCGCCACGACTACATCGCCAAGACCGACGCGGGACGCGGCTTCCCTTGGAGGATCGTGGGTGTGTTCGAGGAGGAGAAGAACCTGGTGAATTCCGACCTCACCTGGCTTCTCGGCGCCCCCGCCGACAAGAATGCCGACTGGAGCTGGATCAAGCCGGGAAAAGTGGCATGGGACTGGTGGAACGACTGGAACCTCTATGGTGTTGACTTCGAGGCCGGTATCAACAACGACACCTACAAGTACTACATTGACTTCGCGTCCAGGCACGGCATCGAGTATGTGATCCTCGACGAGGGATGGGCGGTCAACAAGAAGACTGACCTGTTCCAGATAATTCCGGAGATCGACCTCAAGGAACTCGTCGCCTACGCCAAAACGAAGAATGTCGGACTCATCCTTTGGGCTGGCTACAAGGCTGTCGACAAGGACATCGAAGGTGTTTTCAAACACTATTCGAAAATGGGTATCAAGGGCTTCAAGGTCGACTTCATGGACCGCGACGACCAGCTCGTCATGCGGTTCTATGAGAATGTGGCAAAGACCGCGGCCAAGTACCACATGCTCGTTGACTTCCACGGGGCGTTCAAACCTTCAGGCCTTGAGAGGACCTACCCCAACATCATCAACTACGAGGGTGTCGCCGGCCTGGAGCAGATGAAATGGGGCGCGAAGGAATATGACCAGGTGACTTACGACGTGATCATCCCGTTCGTCAGGATGGCGGCTGGAAGGATGGACTACACCCAGGGCGCCATGATCAACTGCACAAAAGGCAAGGCCTACCCCAACAACTCCACCCCTATGAGCCAGGGAACACGCTGCCGCCAGCTGGCCGAGTACGCCATCTTCGAGGCTCCGCTCACGATGCTTTGCGACTCCCCGTCCAACTATATGGCCGAGGCCGAGTGCACCGACTTCATCTCCGCGTTCCCCACAACTTGGGACGAGACTGTGCCTGTCTGCGGAAAGATAGGCGAGTATGTGGCGATAGCCCGCCGCAAAGGTAACGACTGGTATGTCGGCGCTCTCACCGGCTGGGATGCCCGCGACCTCGTCCTTGACCTCGGCTTCATCGGAAGAGGGAAAATGACAATCTTCCAGGATGGTGTCAACGCCCACAGGGCCGCCCGGGACTACAAGAAAGTCTCGAAGGATCTTCCTGTAGACGGGAAAGTCCAGATCCACATGGCGCCAGGCGGAGGCTGGGTGGCCAAGATATCGAAATAAACTCTTGACCCGCAGGTTATGAGAGAGTTACTTATGTCCTTGGTCTTTGCCGCGGCACTGGTCTTTTCCGGCGCCACGGCAAAGGCTAAAACCGAGGATCTTAGCGTCATGTCCTTCAACATCCATGGACAGGAGAAGGATGAGGCCGGAGACTTCAGCTGGGAGGCTCGCAAAAAAGGCTGCATGAAAGCGATCAGGAAATACGACCCCGACGTGCTGTTCCTGCAGGAGGCTTACGCCTACCACAAGGCGGACCTGATGAAAGAGCTGAAGAAGCACATGCTGGTGGACCGCAGCTCCAAGCCTGGACAAGTCGACCAGGATATCCGCTTCAACGAGAATCCGATCATGTTCAGGGCGGACAAGTTCGAGCTTCTGGACTATGGCTCCTTCTGGCTCAACGAGAAGCAGGAAGCCGACTCTCCCGGATGGGACGCGTCGAAAGCCAGGAACACGACCTGGATAAAGCTCCGATACAAGAAGTCCGGAGTGATCTTCTTCTGCTTCAACACCCAGTTCTCCGGCGGGGAGCTGGCGGACAAGGGGTCAGCCGCGCTCATGGTCGACAAGATCAAGGAGATAGCCGGAGACGACGCTGTGGTGTTCGTGGGAGGAGACTTCAAGATGGCTTCTTCGGACAGGATCATGTCGCCGCTCTCAAATTATGCCAAAGACTCCAACTACGAGCTTAAGAAGCCTGACACCAAGGCTTCGTACAACGGGTTCGGAAAGCCGGGTGACGCGCAGCGCTGGCCTGACCACATCCTTTTCCGAAACGCCAAGGTTGAGGAATATGAGGTCGCGGACGGAAAATTCGGCGCCAGGTTCATCTCAGACCATTACCCGGTTTACGCCGAGTTCGGGATCCCTGTCCCGAAAGGGAAGTGAAACAGGGTCCGCCGACCGGCTTGTCAGATCGGAAGGGTCTTGGTCCTGAGCCAAGAAGACAAGTCAGAGGGAAGGCGAGGAGAGAGGGTACGGAACACCCTCCCGTTGTATTCGTTAAGCCACTTGATCTCAGAGTCGTCAAGAAGGTCCTTGACGATGATTGAGGTGTCGAAATGACAGAGCGTGAGAGGCTCGAAACGGAGCCATCGGCCGAAATCGTTCTCTCCGGCCTCAACGCAAAGGACAAGATTCTCGTGACGGATCCCATGCCGTCCCTCACGGTATATTCCCGGCTCTATGGAAGTAACCATCCCTGGAAGCAGGGCCTGCTTGTTGAAACTCTGGCGGATGTCCTGCGGCCCCTCATGGACATTGAGGTAAAACCCGACCCCGTGACCTGTCCCATGGCCGAAATTCCGTTTTGAGTTCCAGAGCGGAGCCCTCGCCAAGGCGTCCAGCTGGCAACCAGCCGTCCCTTTTGGGAAAACCACCTTGGACAAAGCTATATGTCCTTTAAGGACAAGCGTATAGTCCTCCTTCTCGAGTTGCGAGCAAGGTCCCAGGGGTACCGTGCGGGTGATGTCTGTCGTTCCGAACAGGTACTGCCCGCCTGAGTCGCAGAGATAGAGTCCGTTGGAATACAACTCCGAGGAGCCGTCCTCTGGGGTGACATAGTGTGGAAGGGCCGCGGAAGGACCGTACGCGGAGATGGTCTCGAAACTCTCGCCCCTGAAACCCTCTATCTCCGAGCGGAACTCGTGGAGCTTGGCCGAGCACTCATACTCATTAAGCGGCTCCCCGGCAGCGACCATCGTCTCAAGCCAGTACAGGAACCTCTCCATCGCTATCCCGTCTTCAAGGTGAGCCTCCCTCATCCCGGCGATCTCCACCTCATTTTTCACCGCTTTCCGCAAGGCTACCGGTGACTTGCCTGCCACCACATTGTCCTGCGGGGTGTTCTCCTTGAGTAGCCTGTAAAGATTGTGATTAAGAGTGGAAGAATCCACGAACAGCCTCTTGATGTAGTCGTCATCCACCATCTCCGCCAAAGCCATCCCGATGTCGGAATAGTCCTGGATATTGACCCCGTCGGCGGTCAACTCGTAAAAACTGTCCCCGGTCTCATGATCGTCCTCCGCGAGAGGTCCTTTACGGACAAACCACTGGACAGTGTCGAGGGTGACCAGAAGATAGGATATGACCACGGGATTATAGGCCACATCGCTCCCCCGCGCGTTCAGCAACCAGGCTATCTCATCCAGAGCGGAGATCAAGATGGCATCGAAGCCTTTGTCCGACAACCATTTCCGCAACCAAACGATCTTCTGGTGGCGGGACCAGCCTACAGTCTCGGTCCCGAGGGTTATGATAGGGGTTCTCGGGATCTCAGGCCGGTCTGTCCACAAAGGAGAGAGAAGATCCGGGACATTGGCTATGGCTGTCCTGTCCCGGCCGACGGCATCCCTGATCTCATTCACGGAAAGAGCGCTCATCCCCAGCCCGTCAACCGCCACCACGACCTCGTCATAGCCGGCAAAGTGACTTGAGAGCCATTCCGGGATCAGAACCTGGTCCTGCACCCGGGTCTTATGAAGCTCTATCCCAGTGCCTTCCAGCTGCCTTCCGGCCTGTATGAAATACCTCGTGTCGGTCCATAATCCCGCATGATCCTCCGTGATGACAAGATCGCCCTCACCGGTGTATCCGGAGACCCACGCGACCTGACGCCACCGAGGGGCTGAATACTCGCTGGCATGGGGATCGTTCCCGGTCAAGATGACCGCGTCCCATCCCCTTGAGCGCATCATGCTCCTTATGGCGCCTATCCTGTCCCTCATTTCAACAATTTGCGCTTAGCGGCTCTTACTGTCGACAGAAGTAACTGATCGACAGGAATATAGGAGGATATGGATTTCAATCCCGAGAGAAGCATATTACTGGGAGAATAAGACTCCTTCATGTCGGCGAAAGAGCGCTTCACCGCGCTTTCCCGCATGGAGACGCTCCGCTTGACTTACCTCTGGGCCTCCTCAAGC
This sequence comes from Bacteroidales bacterium, assembly GCA_017478125.1. Taxonomy (GTDB): domain Bacteria; phylum Bacteroidota; class Bacteroidia; order Bacteroidales; family UBA932; genus Cryptobacteroides. Next base: position 12,974 of record JAFVED010000259.1, read on the forward strand.
TGATCCATTGTCTTGATGTCATTGTACCTCATGGCCACCGCGGTCTTGATCCTCATCGAAGAAGAGGTCGATGAACAAAGGAACGAATGTGTCACGGAACATCTTCTTTCTCAACAAGAAAAGAACACCGAGAACAAGCAGGAAGAAACCTGCCACGATGCCCGCCCCTCCAGCGTAACTGCCCACAAGCTCTCCTATCCACATGACTCCCCCGAGAGCTATCGAGATCATGATGATGGACACCACGAAGAGAACCAGCAACATGTACAACAGCTTACTGAGGGTCAAGGACAAGCCCTTGGCGGTTTTCAGTTTCAACTCATCGAGGCGAAGGTCGATGTACTCTGAAACCTTCTCCCCGAGATCCTCGACAGGTCTTGTGAAATCTCCCATGACTTAAGCGTCCTGCTCATTCCACTGATCCTCAGTCTCGTCAGGATCCTTGGCCAAGGCCTTCTCGAGTCTGTCCAATCGCGCGAGAATCTTCAGACGAGCCTCATCCTTAAGATCCGAGGCCTGGTCCGTCAAAGTGGCCTTCAGATCCTTAAGTTCCCTTCTGGCAAGCCTGGCGCGGGCCCTGAGCCTGGAAGTGGCACTGTCGGCACCCTCCTTGACATCCTCAAAAGCCTCTTTGGCCCTGTCAAGTCCCTCATCGGTGGCATCGACGAACTCGTCCCATCCCTCCGCGGCAGCGACCTTAACCTTGCGGCGGGTCTCCTCACCTTTCTCAGGGGCGAACAACAAACCGAGGGTCAGCCCTGCGGCAGCCCCCGCTATCAAAGCGAAAAAAGAATCTCCTTTCATGATGTCAAGTGTTTATATCTCAATGGTTCCTTACAAATATAATGCAAATCACCGGCTTTTCCAATCACATACAAAAGGCTTGGATATATGTGCTTCTGTAAATAATTCAAAAAAATACTTGTATTTGCTGAGTGTGGGAATCTCTGTCCTGGAAGCACATAACTTTTAAGGCAGGTTCCGTCACCGACATATTTATTGATGAAAGTGTTTTCGCTTTGTCCTGAATAGGAAATCTGGAAAATTTCAATGCGTCGGGATAAGCAACATTCATCACCTTGTATGGAGCGAACAGCATTCTAGCGATACCCCATACGGGTGTGGGGTATTGTTTATTGATGCAAGGGCCTTTCCAGAGCCTCCTATTCAATCAACGAAAGATGCTCCACACTTTCTTATTAGCAATCCCCGGAAAAGGAGCAGCCCGGAAAGGGATTTTAGGATCCCACTTGAAAACAACATCATGAACAAAAACATCGTATTTGAAAGAGAGTATGTCTCTCCTGAAAGTGAGTGCATCAAAATCAATCTCGAGAACGTGATATGTGCGAGCGGAGGTGAAACTCCCGATACCGATGAAGGTGGGGAAATACCTGGAGAGTAGTCAAATATAACCCTTAAATAGATGAAACGAATATCATCATTACTCATGATGACAGCGACTGTTGTTGTCTCATGTCAGATTCAGGAAGACGATCCTACTATTGAAAATTCTCCAAAAGAAACCAAAGAGGTCATTATAACAGCGAGTTTGGATGATCCTGGTGACACAAGAACAGAACACATAGATTATAAAAAAGTCTATTGGCTACCTTCAGATGAAATTGTTGTTTTCAGCGCTGGTGAAACTCCAAATTCGTGTCATTAAACGAAGAACCATCTAAAGCCGCCAAATTCAAGGGAATGATATCTGTTGTGTCTGGAGTGAATGACGACATGGAAGACTCCTACATCTGGGGACTTTATCCCTATGACGAGAATGCGACACTTTCTGACGGGGAAATCACGACCTCACTCCCATCTGATCAGCAAGGAAAAGCTGATACGTTTGCCGATGATCTTCTTATCACAATGGGCGTTCACTCAACTTCAGTATCCCATTCTATCATGTCTGCTCAGGTCTCCGCTTCACCCTGACTAGACCGGGTGTCAAGTCGGTGACGTTGACAGCTAATGGAGGTGAGCCGGTTGCTGGAAAGTTCACCGCCGGGATGGATGAGAATGGTAAACCAGTGATCAACTCGATCGTCGAACCATCGTCTAGCATAACGGTCTCGGCTCCTGATAGCTCTGCTTTTGAAACAGGCGTATGGTATTACATAATAACCCTGCCAGTCACTTTCAGCCAGGGAGTGACATTCACAATGTCCGGTGATAACATGACTGGAGAGAAGGTCATATCCTCTACTTTCTCTCTGAAACAGGGGTCTATCAGCACCTCAACCAATATGGATAAGAATGTCGCTTACCAGTATCATTACAAGACTCCAGAGATGGA
>JAFVED010000260.1 GCA_017478125.1 Bacteroidales bacterium
GGGAGCGACCGGATGCTCGAGAAAATGAGGAGACGCTACACCAGGGAATGGTACATGGAGAGGGTAAGGAAGATACGGGAGATACTCCCAGGATGCGGTATCACGACGGACGTTATCGCGGGCTTTTGCTCCGAGACAGAGGAAGACCACCAGGCCACCTTGTCCCTGTTCAGGGAGGCCGCTTTCGACTATGCCTACATGTTCTGCTACTCCGAGAGGCCTGGAACCCTGGCCGCCCGCCACTATCCGGACGATGTGCCGGCCGAGGTCAAGACAAGACGCCTGAACGAGATCATAGAACTCCAGAACCAGCTAAGCCTTGAAAGCAACAAGAGGGACATCGGCAAGACCTTCGAGGTACTCGTGGAAGGTCCCTCGAAGAGGAACCCGGAGGAACTGTGCGGAAGGACCGGGAGCGACAAGATGTGCGTTTTCCCCGCCAAAGGCCACAAGGCCGGGGAATATGTGAGCGTGAGGGTCAAGGACTGCACCTCGGCCACATTGCTCGCCGAGATCGTCGGATAACACAGAACCAATTGATATATGGACAAGTACATACTCGCCTTGGATCAGGGAACAAGCAGTTCCAGGGCAATCGTGTTCGACCATGCGGGCAACGCCGTATCGGTCGCGCAAAAAGAGTTCACGCAGCACTTCCCCAAACCGGGTTGGGTCGAGCATGATCCGATGGAGATATGGTCAAGCCAAGCCGGGGTCGCCGCGGAGGCTGTCTCCACGCTCGGTCTGACCGGCGCCGACATCGCGGCGATCGGAATAACCAACCAAAGGGAGACCACGATCGTGTGGGACGCTAAGACCGGTATTCCCGTCCACAACGCCATCGTATGGCAGGACCGCAGGACATCGGAGTATTGCGACTCCCTAAAAGCCGCCGGGCTCACTGACAAGATCAGGGAGAAGACCGGCCTCATCATAGACGCCTATTTCAGCGGCACAAAGATCCGCTGGATCCTCGAGAATGTCCCAGGAGCCAGGGAGAGGGCCGAGGCCGGAGATCTCCGGTTCGGGACCGTCGACTCCTGGCTGGTCTGGAACCTCACAGGAGGCAAGGTTCATGTCACCGATGTGAGCAATGCCTCAAGGACCATGCTCTTCAACATCCACACCCTTCAGTGGGACAAGGAACTTCTTGATCTGCTGGATATTCCCGCGTCCATGACACCCGAGGTGCGGTCCTCCAGCGAGATCTACGGGAAGACCGCCGGCTATGGCTTCGCGGAAGGTGTCCCGGTGGCAGGGATGGCAGGAGACCAGCAGGCCGCCCTGTTCGGCCAGATGTGCACTGAGCCGGGCGCTGTCAAGAACACCTACGGGACCGGCTGCTTCCTTCTGATGAACACAGGCTCTGAGCCGATCATGTCCCGGAACAATCTCCTCACCACCATAGCGTGGAAGATCGGCGACACAGTCAATTACGCGCTTGAGGGCAGTATCTTCGTCGGCGGCTCAGTGATCCAATGGCTGAGGGACGGGCTCGGTATCATCAAGAGCTCTGCTGAGGTGGAGGAACTCGCCAAGACAGTCCCGGACAACGGCGGAGTATATTTCGTTCCCGCCCTGACCGGGATGGGAGCCCCCTGGTGGGACCAGTACGCGAAAGGCTGCCTACACGGGATCACGAGAGGGACCACGGCCGGACACATCGCCAGAGCCGCCCTGGAGGGAATAGCCTTCCAGACGATGGACATCGTGAACGCCATGGAGAAGGACGCCGGGGTCAGGCTCGCTGAGCTGAAAGTGGACGGGGGCGCCTCAAGGGACAACCTACTGATGCAGTTCCAGGCAGATATTCTCGGAGCCGATGTGATCCGACCGCAGGTCACCGAGACGACCGCGAAGGGGGCCTGTTACCTCGCCGGCCTGGCCGTGGGGTTCTGGGACAGCGTGGAGGAGATCAAGAGCCAGTGGCTCGCGGAGCGTTCTTTCCACGCGGAAGCGACTGAGGATCAAGTCCGTTCCCTAAAAGATGGATGGGCGGACGCGATAAAGAGGACCATCAACAATCTTTAGGAATATGGAAGTATCATTATGGACAAAATGTGTCTTCGAGTTCATCGGGACGCTCGTGCTTGTGCTGATGGGAGACGGTGTCTGCGCCGCCACTACCCTCGAGAGATCCAAGGCCAAAGGCGGCGGCTGGATCGTGATCACCCTCGCCTGGGGCTTCGCCGTGATGTGCGGTGTGTTCATAGCCGGGCCATATTCAGGAGCTCACCTCAACCCCGCCGTGTCAGTGGGACTCGCCGTCGCCGGGACCTTCCCCTGGAAGGAGGTTCTCCCCTACTGCGTCGCGCAGATGCTCGGCGGATTCATCGGAGCGGGGATCGTGTACATCTACTACATGGACCACTACAAAGCCTCCACCTCTAACCCTGACGGCATACTCGGCACCTTCTGCACGATGCCGGCCATCGACCACAAGGGTATGAATCTCCTCAGTGAGATAATCGCCACCTGCGTGCTGGTGTTCCTCATCCTCGCCATAGCCACCAACGGCAACACTCCCGAAGTCGGGCTCGGCAGCGTCGGGGCATTCCCCGTTACCGCCATCATCATGTCTCTGGGCATGTCTCTGGGCGGGACCACCGGTTACGCTCTCAACCCCGCCAGGGACCTGGGTCCACGCTGCGTCCACGCCCTGATCCCGCTTGAGGGAAAGAGGGACAGCGGCTGGAGTTACAGTTGGATTCCCGTCCTCGGGCCCATGCTCGGCTGCGTCCTGGCCGCCGGATTGTACCTGCTTGTGTTCTAAGGATTGAAAGATGCTCCAACTGATCGCGACCATACTCTACATCCTCCTGATAGTCACCGTTGTCATAGTCATCATTGTCGACAACGGCGATCCGGGCAGGAAGTTCGCCTGGCTGCTCATCATCGCCACCATCCCCCTCTTCGGGATCCTGTTGTATTTCCTGGTAGGGATAAACTACCGGCATCACTGGATATTCAACCGACGGCACCAAAAATACACCGACATCTTCTTGGAGGGAACCAGCAAGGACCTGAATGCCCTCCTGTTCGGACATGAGGCCGACGCCATTGTCAGGGAGGATTTTCGCCCTCTTGCCGTCATGATGGGGATGAAGGCCTATCCATCAGTCACTTCCGGAAACGATTTCGAGATCCTTACCCACGGTTCCAGGAAATTGGAGCTCTTGTGCGAGGACATCCTGAGCGCAAAGGAATCCATCCATCTGGAGTATTTCAAGTTCGGTAATGACGAGGGAGGCTAGACGATCAAGGAACTCTTGATGCGCAAGGCCAGAGAAGGTGTCAAGGTTCGCTTTATCCTTGAGAATATAGCCAATTTCCCGATACGACCCAAGTTTTACAATGAGATGGGGAAGGCCGGAGTGGAGATTGTGCGCTTCACGAACCCGAGGACCCACTTGATCGAGCTTGTCACGTCCTTGAACTACCGCAACCACAGAAAGATAGTGGTTATTGACGGAAAGATCGGCTACACCGGGGGGATGAACATCAACGACAATTATTTCAAGCGTTGGAGGGACACGCACCTGCGGATCACCGGTCCTGCCGTGGCCTCCTTACAGTACGCTTTCCTGGACTCTTGGCTGACCGGAGGCGGAACACTCGACCTCCCGCTCTTAGATTATTTTCCCGCCGCCGCTCCGGCGGGGAAAGCATTGGTGAGTGAGGACCATGCCACCCTCGGCACTGTAAGAGGGGGAACCGGAGCGGAGTGGAGCGAAGCGAACGGTGTGGCCGAGCGGAGCGAGGCGCCCGAACCACCAACGCTTTTCCCCGCCGCCCGTCTGGCTGGAAAACTGATGCAGATTATTCCCGACGAGCCGGACCTGCCGATACCGATGCTCAAGTACAGTTACGAGTGGATCATCCAGCACGCCAAGAAATATATCTGGCTCCAGACACCCTATTTCGTGCCGCCGGAACCGATCCTCGACGCCATGAAGATCGCCGCCCGCAGCGGAGTTGACATCCGCCTTATGCTGCCTGAGAGGGCGGACAATTTCATCACACGGGCCGCGAACAAGGCCTACTACGATGAGATTCTCGGAGCCGGAGTCCGCCTGTTCCTGCGCCATGGAGAGTTCATCCACTCCAAGACCATAGTCTGCGACGACTACCTCTCCAGCATCGGCTCGGCCAACATTGACGGCCGCAGTTTCGACATCAACTACGAGATCAACACCTACATCTATGACGAGGAGACCGCCCTGCGGTGCAAGGAAATCTACAAGACAGACCTCGAGAAGAGTCGGGAACTTACTTTGGAAGAATGGTCGAAGCGTCCCTGGTACAACCGTCTCGCGGAGTCCATTATCCGTCTTTTCTCCCCGCTTCTCTGACAAGCCCGCGCCTGAACATATTGGACGAACCCTGGGAAAACCCCTGGGCCTGTCATTTTGAGCGATGCCCTGAGTCCCGAAGCGCGGCTGCGGGGGATCTATTTCATGTATGCGGTAGGCTGATGTTGATCTGGCAACTCCCACCCCCAACGCCAAAAGTGCCGTTTAAGCCCCCCTCCGCGTGACATGTGGTGCGCCCCGATGGGACACATGTCACGGTTAAGCCCTCTCCGCGGGACATGTGGTGCGCCCCGATGGGCCACATGTCACGGTTAAGCCCCCTCCGCGGGACATGTGGTGCGCCCCGATGGGCCACATGTCACGGTTAAGCCCTCTCCGCGGGACATGTGGCGCGCCCCGATGGGACACATGTCACGGTTAAGCCCCCTCCGCGGGACATGTGGTGCGCCCCGATGGGACACATGTCACGGTTAAGCCCTCTCCGCGGGACATGTGGTGCGTCCCATTGGGACACATGTCACGGTGGAGGGGGTGGAGGGGCGTGACGATTCTGCCGGTAGATTCTTCGCTGACGCTCAGAAAGACATGAAGGGATGCTCAGAATGACAGAGGAACGGGATCCCCGGTCTAAGCGTGGATGACAGGTCAGGCTGGGAATGCCGAAACCTTAACGGTCGAAATTGCGGGAGGCGAACGGGAGGGCAAGGCGCAGGGCGAGGTGCCAATACTCCCAGTTATGGACTCCATTGCGGACCCGCAACTCGCTCTTCACCTTGCGGCTCCGCATCTTCTGGTGAAAGGCGACATTCAGGTCCAGAAGGAAATCGTCGTCTCCGCAGTCGATGAACCACGCCACGGACCGTAGCCGTTCCAACGTCGCCTCGTCGGCGTTGTCGAGGAAATCCAGGGCGGAATGACTCCGCACGGCCTCACCTACATAGTAGAGGCAGTCCTTGGGGGCGTTTTTGGTACGGACCTCATCGTTTTTATTGTCCAGCCATGCGCTCATGGAGTAGCAACTGGAGAACATGTCCGGATGTCTCTGGGCATAAACGACGCTTCCCCCGCCGCCCATCGACAGACCCATGACCGCCCGGTGGCCCTTGTCTCCGACAACCCGGTACTTGGCCTCAACCTTGGGCAGAAACTCCCTGAAGAAGAAATCCTCGTAATTCCAGCCGGGCATGTTGAAATAGCCGTTCCAGGTGTGATGGGTGTCGGGGCCTCCTGCGTTGGGCATCACGATGACCATCTCGGCGGCCTCCCCGGTGCCCACCAACTCATCCACCACGGTCTGCATGTTGCCTCTCCGGGTCCAGGCCTGGTAATCATCGCTCAGGCCGTGCAGCAGGTAGACGACCGGATAGAGCCTGTCAGTCTTGCCGAAACTGTCCGGGAGATAGACATTGTACTTGACCTGTGATCCCAGGATCACGCTCTGGAGACTGTCTGTCACCACCTTTCCCGCCCTCGCGGACAGGGCCGGCAGCAACAGCGCCAGGCATATCAGAATTCGTTTTACTCTCATCACCATTGTTCTCAGACTCACAAAGATAAGAAAAAATCACAAGAGACACGCTGGAGGATCAAAGCCCAGACTTCGAGGCGTAGTCCAGAAACGATTCATTCACTTTCCTGTTCCCGCCGGGAGTGGGGTACCTTCCCGAGAAATACCAGTCGCCCCGATGTCCGGGACAGGCCTCCCTGAGCCCTTCAAGAGACTGGAAGACAAACCGCACAGGTGTCTCCATCCCCTCGGGAGACAGGTTCCTGGCCAGTCTGGCGTTGATCTCGTCCACAGCGAAAGGCCTGTAAAGCTCCCTGACGATATTCCGGATCTCTTCCGCAGGCTTGGCAAGCTCCTCCTCGCATGCCCTGCGGATCTCCTTCAGGCCCGGAGTCCATCCCCTTTCCACCCAAAGATCGGTCGCCGCCCTGAACACGCATAACTCATCCAGCCTCGGCATGTCAATGCCATAATAATCGGGGTACCTGACCTGGGGAGAAGAGCTGACCATCACTATTTTGCGGGGATGAAGCCGCTCCAGAATCCGCAATATACTGTCTTTCAATGTGGTACCCCTGACTATACTGTCATCGATTATCACCAGGTTGTCCTTATAGGGGCGCAGGCTGCCATAGGTGATGTCATACACAAGGGAAGCCAGATTATCCCTGGATCCGGCCTCGGTTATGAAAGTCCTGAGTTTGATGTCCTTCCACGCCACTTTCTCGATCCTGACATCCATCCCGTTTTTCCAGAATCCGCCGGACATGCCATAAAACGCCACCTCGGCCGGGTTGGGGATGAAGGAGAACACAGTGTTGTCAATGTCGCCGTCGATGGCCTCTTTTATCGAAGGGACAAGCAGTTCCCCGAGTTTCTTCCGTTCCTGATAAATGTCCCTGTCCGATCCCCGGCTGAAATAGATCCGCTCGAAGGAGCATTTGGAGTCGCCTTTGGGAGGAAATATTCCCGAGACCGACACCTCCCCGTCTCTCCTGACCACAAGAGCCTGTCCGGCAGGCAGTTCCTCGACTTTCTCACATGGCAGGTCGAAAACTGTCTGGAGCACTGGGCGCTCGCTCGCGAGAGCGACCACCTCGTCGTCCCTGTAATAGAAAGCGGGACGGATGCCCCACGGATCCCTGACGGCGAACATCTCGCCGCTGCCAGTAAGCCCGCACATCACATATCCGCCGTCGAAATCCGCCAGGGAAGTCCGTATCACATTCTCTATCCGGACATGGTCATCGATATACCTGGTGATGTCAAGTCCCCCGAGACCCGAGGCGACCGCTTCCTTATACTCCTCCTCAACCTCCCTGTCCAGCCTGTGTCCCATCAGTTCCAGGGTGATGTAGGAATCGCTGTGGACTCTCGGAGACTGCCCCTGGGCGACCATCTTGGCGAAAACCTCCTCGATGTTCGTCATGTTGAAATTGCCGCAGAGGCAAAGGTTACGGGCCCTCCAGTTGTTTCTCCGCAGGAACGGGTGGACATAGGCGAGTCCGCGTTTCCCGGTGGTGGAGTAACGGAGATGCCCCATGAAGAGCTGCCCGTTGAAAGAGTCGTCGAGGCGACTGAATATCTCGGTGATCGCGTCTTTCCCCTCAGCCCTCTCGCGGAACATGTACTCCTCGCCGGGAGGAGCGTCGAGATTGACACAGGCGACACCGGCGCCTTCCTGGCCCCGGTTATGCTGCTTCTCGAGCATGATGTAAAGCTTCTCTGGGCCGTATTTGTCCGTCCCGTACTTCCGCCTGTAGTATTCCAAAGGCTTGAGAAGCCTTATCAGCGCGACCCCGCACTCGTGACTAAGCGTTTCCATCTCCCCGGCAGACCCTAATGAAATCCATGAACAAAGGATGAGGCCTCAGGACCGTCGAGGAATACTCGGGATGGAACTGCGTCCCGACGTACCACCGCAGGGAAGGGATCTCCACGATCTCCACCAAAGATGACTCGGGATTCCTCCCGACCAGCCTCATGCCATGCTCCTCAAACTCCCCGGCGAAGCGGTTGTTGAACTCATAGCGGTGGCGATGCCGTTCCCTGATGGGACTCTCGCCGCCATAAGCCTCGAACACGCGGCTTCCCGGGACAAGATCGCACCCGTATTCCCCAAGCCGCATGGTGCCTCCCTTCATGGTGACACTCTTCTGCTCTTCCATCAAGTCTATGACATTGTGGGAAGTGGAGGAATTCATCTCAACGCTGTCAGCGTCGGGATAGCCGAGGACATTCCTCGCGAACTCTATCACCATCATCTGCATCCCGAGGCAAATCCCGAAAGCGGGGACATCATGGACGCGGGCATATTCAGCGGCGACGATCTTTCCCTCGACGCCCCGGTTGCCGAAACCAGGACAGATGACTATCCCGTCCATTCCCTCCAGTTTCCTCCCGACGTTCTCCCTGCCGATCTCCTCACTGTTGACGAAGACGGAATCGACCTTGCAATCGTGGAATGTCCCCGCATGGGCGAGGCTCTCCGTGATGCTCTTATAAGCGTCCTGGAGGTCATATTTCCCCACGAGGGCGATCCTCAGGACACGGGTGGCGGACTTCCGCCTCTCCAGGAAACGGAGCCATTCCCCGAAATCAGGGGCGGGGCCGGGGTCTATCCCCAGCTTCTTCAGGCAGATGGCGTCCAGGCCTTGCCTTTCCATATTGACCGGGACCTCGTAAATGCTCGGCAAGTCCTGGCTCTGGATGACAGCGTCGACATCGACATTGCAAAAATGCGCTATTTTTCTTCTGAGGTCATCCCCAAGGGTGTGCTCAGTGCGAAGGACAAGCACATCCGGCTGTATCCCGAGGCCTTGCAACTGTTTTACGCTGGTCTGGGTCGGCTTTGTCTTCAGCTCCCCGGCGGCGGCGATGTAAGGGACGTAGGTCAGATGGATATTGAGCGCCCTCGATGACCCGAGCTCCCACCTGAGCTGCCTGATCGACTCAAGAAAAGGCTGGCTCTCAATATCGCCGATCGTGCCGCCGATCTCCGTGATCACGAAATCAAGGTCCTCGAGGGAGGCTTTCAACTGGACGCGCCTCTTTATCTCATCGGTGATGTGGGGAACCACCTGCACGGTCTTCCCCAGATAGTCTCCCCTGCGCTCCCTCTCGATGACACTCCGGTAAATCCTGCCGGTGGTCACACTGTTGTCCCTGGTGGTCCGAATTCCCGTGAAACGCTCATAATGTCCCAGGTCAAGATCCGTCTCCTGACCGTCCGCCGTCACATAGCACTCCCCATGCTCATAAGGGTTCAGGGTACCGGGGTCGATGTTGATATAAGGGTCGAATTTCTGGATCGTGATCTTGTAACCTCTTGATTGCAAAAGCTTCCCCAAGGAAGAACTGATAATTCCCTTCCCAAGGGAGGATACGACACCCCCCGTGATGAATATGTATCTGACCATAGCCTGACCGGTTAACTGATGAAGAGCAACTCGCGGTATTTGGGAAGGGGCCACGCGCGGTTGTCGACCCTCTCCTCGAGTTTGTCAATCGGGCGACGCAGGTCATTAAGCGCCTCGGCTATTTCATGGTAGGCCACAGCCCTCTCGTAAAGATCCTCAATGGCGTTGGCAATCTTCCTGGCCTTTTTCATCGCGTCGGCTTTGGCGCTTATCTCCTCGATGTAACTGTTGATCTGGTTGATGAGTCCGAGCTCGACCGTACAGCCGGAGGCGTCGCCAAACACGGCATGGCTCAAGGCGACCTCTTTGAGAAGACGACCCTTGTATTCCAAAGCGGCAGGGATGATGTGGTTGATGGCCATGCGGACCATCACCCGGGACTCTATCTGGACCTTTTTGATGTACATCTCCCACTTGACCTCGTTTCGGGCCTCAAGTTCCTTGAGGGTGTAGACCTTGGTCTTATCGAACATGTCGACTGACTCGGAGCGGGTGAACTCCTTGATCATCTCAGGGACGCTGGTCTCGGTGTCGAGGCCGCGGAGGCGGGCCTCCTCGACCCACTCCGGGGCGTAACCGTTGCCGTCGAAACAGACGACATCGATTATCGACGCGATGATCGGCTTGAGCAAATCCATGATGGCCACATTCAACGGTTTTCCGGCGGCCAGCTCCTTATCCAGGTCAGCCTTGAAGTCTAGCAGCTGCTCCGCCACGGCGGCGTTCAGGGTCGTCATCGCCCCGGCGCAGTTGGCCGATGAGCCCACGGCGCGGAACTCGAAACGGTTGCCCGTGAAGGCGAACGGCGAGGTGCGGTTGCGGTCGGTGTTGTCCACGAATATCTCCGGGATCTCCACCAGCCCGAGATTCTTGCCTTTCTTCCCGGCTATCTCGATAGGAGTGTCCGACGGGACCTCGAGGAGTTTACGCAGGACACCCGTCATGGTCCTGCCGAGGAAAGCCGAGATAATCGCCGGAGGGGCCTCGTTGCCTCCGAGACGGTGGGCGTTGGTCGCTGAGGTTATCGACGCCTTCAGCAGACCGTTGTGCTTCTGCACGGCGGCCAGCACATTGACAAAGAACGTGATGAACTGCAGGTTGCCCATGGCGTCCTTGCCCGGAGCCAAGAGCAAGGTGCCGGTGTCAGTCCCCAAAGACCAGTTGTTGTGCTTGCCGGAGCCGTTGACCCCCTCAAAGGGTTTCTCGTGGAGAAGGACCACAAAACCATGCTTGCGCGCGATGGTGTTCATGAGGTTCATCAGAAGCTGGTTCTGGTCGTTGGCCAGGTTGGTCTCCCCGAAGATGGGAGCTAGCTCAAACTGGTTGGGAGCCACCTCGTTGTGCCTGGTCTTGATCGGGATCCCGAGCCTGTGGCCGGCGATCTCAAGGTCCCTCATGAAGCCGGCGACCCTGGAAGGGATGGCGCCGAAATAATGGTCGTCAAGCTGCTGGTTCTTGGAGGAGGCGTGTCCCATGAGGGTGCGCCCGGTGATCATCAGGTCAGGCCTGGCCGCATAGAGGGACTCGTCCACGAGGAAATATTCCTGTTCCCAGCCGAGGTATGAGTAGACCCTGCCGACTGACGGGTCAAAGAGCTTACAGATCGGTAGAGCCGCGTCGCTCACCGCCTTCAGGGCCCGCTTCAAGGGGGTCTTGTAGTCGAGAGCCTCACCTGTGTAGGAGATGAAAACAGTCGGGATGCAGAGCGTGTCCTCCATTATGAACACCGGCGAGGTCGGATCCCAGGCGGTGTAACCCCTGGCCTCGAAAGTGGCCCTGATGCCTCCGTTGGGGAACGATGACGCGTCCGGCTCCTGCTGGGCCAGGGAACTGCCGTCGAATTTCTCGATGACGCCTCCCTTTCCGTTGTACTCGATCAGGGAATCGTGCTTCTCAGCCGTCCCTTCAGTCAGAGGCTGGAACCAGTGCGTGACATGGGTGACATGGTGCTCCAACGCCCATTCCTTCATGCCCTCGGCCACCTTGTCGGCGGTCGAGCGGTCGAGAGGTTTCCCATTGTCCACGCAGTCAAGCAAAGCGACCAGGGTCTTGGCGTCAAGATAGCGCGCCATCTTGTCACGGTCGAACACAAGCTCACCGAAATAGTCCGAGGGTCTTCCCTCAGGGACTTCGGCAGGAACCGCCTTTTTCTCAAAGGACTCCTTCACAAGGTCAAATCTGTCGATACTCATGTGTGTTATTTGTTAATATCCGTTGTTTCTTCAACGTCGTACAGAACCGCGCAGTACGGCCCGACGAACCAATGGTAGTGCCCGTTCACAAAGGCCTCCAGTTCCTTGTCCGAAGACAGTTTCCTCGTCCTTGTAACCAGGACAAGAGGGTCTTCGGAGGCAAGCCGCCCGTCCACCTCAGCCTTTTTGAAAGCCTGAAAATCTTTCTGGTAATCAACCACTTCCCTTCCAAGATATACTTTCATCGGCCCGGGTCTCCGGACCTGCACGGCGGCAACCTCGGCATCCTGCGGGATGGTCCCGCAGAGATTCCCGTAACCTATCCAGTCGTTGGCCTGTGGCAGGACTGACGAGGCCGGGTACACGGCCAGGAGCATCGAGGCCCCCACGAACATCAGGGCCACGCTGGGCTTCTCTTTAGAGAACAGGTAGTACAAGGCGAATATCGCTCCGGAGAGGAGCAGCAAGGCCGCCAGCTTGACTGTCCAGGAATATATGAAAGGATATGGGGACAAAATCTCCGCGAGAGCCGGGATCCTTCCGCCGAGGCACAGCGCCAGCAGCGCGGCCAACGCCACCAATCCAAGAAGACCCACTGGAACCGCCAGCGTCCAGGTCATCCACTTAGTCCATCCGGTCCTACGCAAGACCTCCACGAAAAGAAGAACCATGAAGGGCATTATCGGGGCCAGATATATGGCGAGTTTGGCGCTGAAAAGGGACAGCATCACGAAGGTGGAGACCACCGTCACGAGGAAGAACCGCTCCTTGTCGCTGGATCTTTCGCTTCGCATAGATCCTTCGCTTCGCCCAGGATGACAGATGGAGTAAACCAAAGCGCCGACGAGGAGGAACATGTACGGGGCGACGATGTACCAGACGGCGGCCAGGTAATACCAGAAAGGCGACTTGTGGTGGAAAGAGTTGACCGCCCGCCCCACTGTCTGGTGGACGAGCAGGTTGTCAAGGTATTCCTTGCCGCCGTCGAGATACACCCCGGCGAACCACACAGCGCAAAGCCCGGCTATGATCCCCCAGGTCTTCCAGCCGAGGTACTTCCCGATCTCCCCGCCTTTCCCCCTGAGGAGAAGGAAGCAGATGATGGCCAGAGGAGGCATGAGGATCCCGACAGGGCCTTTAGTGAACAGGGCCAGGAATATCCACACCGGCAGCAGGATCTCCTGCCTCCGGCAGCTCCCCTCCCCGGTGTACAGAAGCCAGAACGACCTCAGTGCCAGGACGATAAACATCGTCATCAACATATCCATCCTGAGGAACACGGACATTCCGAGGAACAGGGCGCAGGTCATCATCATGAACGCCACGGCCAGACGGTCGGAGACCTTCTCAAGACCAGCCCACCGGTCCATCACCGAGATGGTCACGAACGCCGGGACCAGGGAAAACAGCGACAGCAGGAGCATGGAGTGCTTACCGAGAATAATCCTGCAAAGCATCACGATCCAGAGATAGAGCGGAGGCTTGTCGGCATACGCCTCCCCGTCCATGGTAAAGGCGAACATATTCCCGTTTCCGATGGCCTCGTCGGCGATCTGGAGATAACGGAGCTCATTGTCCGGGGTGAAATCCCTCAGGATCATCACCGGCAGCAGACAGAAGGTGATGAACAGGAACGTGACCGCCAGAGGGTGTCTGGACAGGAAATTGTCAAACTCTATCTTCCGCATCTCCAATATCTTTCTTGAATCCTATCATAAGGTTCCTTATGTAAGCCACGAAACCGAATGACTGTCCCAGGATCAGGACTGGATCCCTCCTGATTATCCCATAAGCGATGATGACCCCGGAGCCGATCAGGCTTATGACCCAGAAACCCATGGGAAGAACACTTTGGTGGCGGCTGCGCGACTAGAACCATTGGTACACGAACCTCAACGTGAATATCACCTGACCGGCCGAGCCGAAAAGGACCAGCCATAGGGGTATCTCCTTATTCCTGAACATATTGGAGACAAAAGTCCCGGCGTCATGCAGCAAGAACGCGAGAGCCGCGAAAGGGGTCAGCAGCAGGACGGCTCTCAAAACTCTTGAGAGCTTGCCCCACACTCCCTTGGCGTCCAGGTTCCAAAGATAGATGAAATACGTGATGAACTGACCCAGGATGATCGAGAAGTCATCCCTGAGAACCCCGTATATGAACATCAGGAACGCTCCCGCCACACTTAGTCCCCAATACGCGGCGGGTGATGTCACCTCGCGTCTGCGCTCGGAGTCCAGCCACTGGAAAAGAGTCCTTCCCGCGAAGAACACCTGGGCGGCGAATCCGACCGCGTAGACTATCCAGTGGGAAATACCGCTCATCCTACAAATTATTGTCCGAGACTTTGTAATTACAGTAGCGGGTTCTCATCCACCTGTAGGCGAAACAATCGGCGAAAGGACCCCAAAGCCTGTTCCAGAGATGGTACTTGGACTTCCCTGCCTCTCTGGGGAAATGCCTGACAGGCACTTGTTTATACGTGCCACCGTCTTGCAGCAGGACAAGTGCGGGGAAAAACCTGTGCATCCCCTTGAACATGGGGATCCTCTTAGCCACATCCGTGTGGATCACCTTCAGGGGACAGCCGGTGTCGAGGGCGCCGTCATGGGTCATCATCCTGCGGAACCCGTTGGCTATCCTGGACTGGGTGTTCTTGAACCAGGAGTCTTTCCGTCCGGCGCGGATACCGGCGACCATCGAGTAGTCGTCAATATCCCCAAGCAGGAGATTGAAATCCTCCGGAGCCGTCTGCAGATCGGCGTCCATGTAGCCCACAAGCGGGGACTGGGCAAAGTCGAACCCGGCCTTCAGGGCAGCCGACAGACCGGCGTTCTTCTCGAAGGAGATGTAGAGGAAATCCTGGTGCCGGGCACATATCTCCTTGATTCCATGGAGACTGCCATCCTTTGACCCGTCGTCCACAAACAAGACGCAAGCCCTCCGGGAACATTCCGGTAAAAACGCCGCCAGACGCTCCTCAAGCCTCCGGAGATTGTCCTCCTCGTTGAATACGGGGACGATGATGGTCAAATCAAAATCCGCTGTCCTGTTCATTTCGGGCAAATCTTCGCGAATTTAATCATTTCTTGGCGATGTAAAGACAGGGAATCGGTGGTTTTTTTCTATATTTAAGCCATGTTAGCCTTTATTATCTCCACACTGCTGGCGGCGGCGTCCGCCACAGTCTATACTCCGAGGGTCCCGGTAATAGTGGACCGCGAGTTTAATGTCGTATCCGAGATAGTCATTCCCCGCGAGAGCGCCGGACGAGTCTCCGGCGAGGTGGAAGTGTCTCTTGACGGGATTCCTCTCAAAGCGGTAAAGGACATACGCCTGGTCTATCTGGGCACCATCTCCCCCGTCATGTCCAGGACCAAATCCAATGTGATGAAATCGCATTACAATTACTGGGGCGCCGGGCAGGAGGACTGGTACTCCTCCCGGTCCTCATTTGTGGAACACAAGACAAAGCCCAGGAGCGGAACTGTCACGCTCCCTTTCGACAGGCAGCTCGTCAAAGGGGATAACCATTTTTATGTCAGCCTGAACATTAATTCCTCGGGAATAGACCTTACGGACACTTTTTCCTGCAAGGTCAAATCTCTGACAATCAATGGGGAAAAAGCCACCATCGACGAGCATGGCCCCTCCGGGGAGAGGCGTTATGGCATAGCCCTGCGAAATCATGGTGACGACGGGGTGGACACGTACCGCATCCCGGGGCTCGCCAGGATGAAGTCGGGGAATCTGATCGCCGTCTACGACATCCGCTGGAACACGTATTATGACCTTCAGGCAGACATCGACATAGGTTACCAGATAAGCAAGGACGGCGGACGCTCCTGGAGTAAGATGCGGGTGGCGATGGACATGGGAGAATATGACGGACTGCCCAAGGACCAGAATGGCACCGGGGATCCCTGCGTGCTGGTTGACGAGGTGACCGGGGACATATTCGTGTTCGCCATCTGGGCGCACGGACTCGAAGGCAGGTCCTCCATTTTCGCGTCCTCATCCGGCCTGGATCCGATCGATGTCGCGCAACTGGTGATGGTCAAGAGCGCGGACGAGGGCAAAACCTGGTCAAAGCCGGTCATCATCACCCCGCAGGTCAAGAATCCCGCCAGTTCCACCTTGTTCCAGGGGCCCGGATGCGGGATAACCATGTCTGACGGCACCCTGGTCGTGCCCATTCAGGAATGGGACAAGGACAAGAACCCCTCCGGCGGCATCATGTACAGCAAGGACCATGGCGAGACCTGGGCGGTTTCCTCCATGGCCGTGGATCATGTATGTGAGGACCAGGTCGCCGAGATCGCTCCCGGAGTGCTGATGCTGAACATGCGCAATCATGGCAGCGATGACCGCGCGAGGAAGGTATATGTCACCTCCGACCTCGGCAAGACCTGGACTCCCCATGTGTCCAACAACACCCTGACCGAGCCGGTCTGCCAGGCCAGCCTGCTGAAGGCCGGGGAGAATCTCCTCCTCTTCGCCAACCCGGACTCAAAAGTGACACGGAACATGTTCACAATCAAGGCGAGCGATGATCTCGGAGAGACCTGGGGACGCTCCCTCCTCCTGGACGAGGAGGGCGGCTGGGGATATTCCAGCATGGCGATGATCGATGACGAGACTGTCGGCATCCTCTACGAGGGCAGCCAGTCCCACCTCGTCTACCAGGTTGTGAAGATCGCTGACATCCGCTGATCTACTTCCCGGCCATAGGGTCCTGTGTGGTCCATCTCGCGAGCCATGGGTCGTAATGCCTGGCCCCGAAGTCCTGCTGGACAAGATAATCCCTCACGTGCCAGTCGTCCCGGTACTTGTACCCGGCTCTGTTTCTGAGCAATGGTGGAAGATTGGTATTCATTGAATTATTCTCTGTTCTTTCCAGACTCATATTTTTTATCTGTTGTGAAAGAGTTTATAATGTTTAAATCCATAAAGTCTTGTTTTTCATCTTCGCTGGGACTAATCGTAATAACCATCATATCTCTATCTACTGATATAGTTAATTGGGGAACTTTGTAATAAGCAGGAGAGTCCCATCGCCAGTATTTGAAGTCTATTTGAAAAGCGTCTATATTGCGTTGTGAAGTAATTATTTCCGAATAAACCTCCTTTCCTTTATCACACATCACGAACATGTATTCACTATCCAAAGGGCCTCTCCCCGAATGCTTAATATCATATTTTTTGTATAGAAGCCCATATTCGGAAACCAAAAAAAAACTATCAACCGGATGATGGATCGTAGATGGGATGTCTATCTTGACAATACTATCGCCAGATTGTACTACACTTTCAATGGATTTATATATACGATTATTTGCACAGGAATCCAAAATGATTGCAATTGCAATTAATAATGATATAAGATTATTGCTCTTTTCCATATTTATTCAGTTTGTTCAATTCAATCATACCATTATTATATTGTTCATTGGATATTGTTTCCAATTTTACAGTATAGATACCGTCATCCAATTCCTGAACAAGCCAAAGACCTTTATCTCTAAATTGGTCAAGGATAGAAAGAATAAGATCATAATTTGACCCCTGGAACTCCTTCCCAATTTGTCGTCCGATTTCATTATTAAGGAGATCAGCCACATTATCAGCACCTCCCTTAGTTTCAAAGCCGGAGGTCTTATAAACCTTTATATTACTCTCATGAGCCATCCCTATGCGAATCGCCTGATCTACCCCGAAATCTTTAGTGATAAGAGCTTGCCATATAGTGTGCCGAAGAGCATTGGAATGAGAACCTTCAGGCTCAATAGTTAACCCCGCTGCGCGAGCAATATTAACTGAATAGTTTACAGAAACTGTTGAGATATTTCGCATCCAACTTGAATAACTACCTACTCTAAGAGCAATTACCGGATTTTGCATTGAATAACCTATAGTCTTATATCGCGGATTGTTTGATTTTTCGAGGGATGATGCATATGCCTTATACAAGAGAGGCCATGGAATGATTATACTTCCATCTGGATCCACCTCATTCACTGGATTCCCGGCGCAATAGGAATACGGGCTGAAACTCGTGTATTTCCAGGCCATCGGGTCCTGTGTGGTCCATCTCGCGAGCCAAGGGTCGAAGTGCCTGGCCCCGAAGTCGAGGACTCCGAGGGCATTCCCGCCAATGACCTGCTCCTCCTTGCCTGACTGGCGCCAACGGTTGAGCGGGGTGCTGGAGGTGGCGACCCTCGTCCCGAAGGGAAGGTAGTCGCTCTTCTCCAGGACACCTGCCGAGGCAGGGGTCGAGGCGGAGGTGATGTTCACAACGAGCCTTGTGTTGCCAAGGTAATCCCTGACGTGCCAGTCGTCCCGGTAAGACGCAGTACCGGAGCTGTTGTATGTCACGGAGATCCTGCCCTCGTCGCAGGCCACGCTCTCCAGCTTCTCGTTCCCTGACGAATCGACGGAATACACAAACGAGCCGCGGTACTTGTACCCGGCTCCGCTTCCCGCCAGGGCGGAGAGCTTGCTCCCGTCAGGAAGATACTCATAATGAGAGAGTACCGTCGTCCCTGAGGAGACTGTCCTGGGGAGGGCGAGGACATTGTAGGCGACGCTGACGCCTTTCCTTGAGTCAGAGGCCAGGTTGCCGTCCGCATCGTGGGTGTAGGTGTAGGATGCGCCGTCTGCCGCATCGCTGACAGAGCTCAGGCGGTTCCCGCTGTACGTGAACGTCAGGTTGTCGTCCAAAACGGATACATATCTCTTGATAGTCTTTATGTTGCCGTTGAGGTCGTAGGTGATGTCTTTCTCGGTGTTTGTGGATGACAAGGTGTTCCCGTTGTAATGCGCGGTGTTTGATAAACGTGAGGCGTTGTCATAGAAGTAGTCGTAAGTCCGCGCGGAGCCACCGTAAAGCTGGCTCTGGTATTCTGATACCATCCCGGACCACGAACCGATGGAACCCGACTTCTGGGGTGAGGCATACCTCAGACTCTCCGAGAAGATGGTCCCGCCACTATAGCTGCTTGCCGAATACGACTTCGGCCAGCCGCGCAGGTCGTAGGTGAACGACTCACTGCCCCTGGACGGGGTTGTCCTGCCGGACAACAAGCCGAGGTCGTCGTAAACATAGGTGAACGTGGCGAGAGACTTTCCGGCGATCGTCCTGGAGCATGTCTTCACCCGCCCCCGCTTGTCCCGGGTGTAGGTGGTGGTGAGGCTCGTGGAGACCCCGCCGGGCGTGGTGTGGGTCTCGACTATCTTCGTCACGTTACCGAGGAAATCGTACTTGGTGGAGTATCTGGCCTTCCATCCGTCGGAGTCCACCTCCACGATCTGGATGACCCTGCCGTACTTGTCATAATGGTATTCCCTGCCTCTTGTAAAGGTGTTGTCGAATGACTTGTCCAGGCCGGGGACAGGGGTCAGAGTCTCGTGCTTGAGGAATCCCTTCAACATCGTGGCCGTCCTGTCCGATGTCGCCGCCGCAGCGTCAGCGACAAAGGCGTAGTCGGTTCCGAAATCGCCACCGGTGCCGCTGTAGTCATAGTAATAGAGATTTCTTTTTCCTCCCCTCTCCTTGCTCTTGTCGAGATCCTCGTACTCGTCCTCGGTGATCCGGCCATACGAGTCGTAGTACAACCAGCGGCAGAAACTGTTGTCCGACATCGCGGCGGACCATGTCTTCTTGACTAGACCGCGGTCATTGTATTCAATGTTTTTACGGCCACCTCCAGGATTGGAAGTTCCGACCGGTCTGCCGAATCCGTCACGCCACCAGAGGAAGCAATGGTCAGAGGCGAAGGAACCGCTGAATGAGAAGCTCGTGATTGAGTTGTCTGTCAAGTAACTCGTTCCCTCAGGAGGTGTGACGCACACAAGGCTGTCCCTCAAGTCGTATACAAAGTAGGTGTCGGCGTGGATGCCGGATCCTCCGGCGTCGACAACCCTCTCGCACATGATCCTGCCGAGCGCGTCCTGGAAGGTCCGCTTCACCCTCCCGTCCTCGTCGGTGAAAGATGTCCTCAGGAGAGTGCCCTGTGCATAAGTGCCGCTTCTCGTCACGGAGGGGTTCGTCGAGTTGTGCGTGAACGAAAGTTTCATCACCGCATCCCCGGTACCGTTCATCACGTGACCATAAGTCGCGGCGTGGTTCTCCCAACCGCTTCCTTCCTTGGTGACACTTAGCGGCCTGCCTTGTGGAGTCGTCTCGAAAGTGGTTGTCGCGTAAGGTCTGTTGTCGGAGAAGGCTGATTGGTAATAACTCACGTCGGAACTTACGGCCCCGGTTTCCATCAGGCCGTTGGAGGCGGTGACCGGATAGGGCAGGTACCTTGTAGCGTCAGGCCGCCGCATGTTGTCATAGACAATCGGCCTCACAAGTTTCTTCCCAGTGGCTCCCCAGTCTGTGCGCACCTCCTGTTCCGGATACCCCAGGCCATTATAGTAGGTGACATCCTTGAAACCCGTCGAGCCGGCAGTGGTGGTGTAGGTGTCCACGGCGACGTAGTTGTCCCCGCCCAGGCCGCTTGTCGATGAGGAGGCAGAGTCGTTGTTGAGGTAGTAAGTGTATTTGGCGGTAAGGTAGTTCCCGCTGTTCCTGACCTTCTCCAGCCTGTTGCGGCTGTTATACTCGTATTTCGTGTACTGGCCGCCTGGTTCAGTGATCTGGGTGAGGCCTACGAGATCCTTCCACAGCAGGTTTGTGGGTTTGGATCCGTCCTCGAGAATGAGAGCGACGTTGTTCCCGGACCACTGGTACTCAATGGTAGCGCCGCCGGGAAGATACACGTTCCTCAACTTGAAACCCGTGTCATAAGAAAAGCTCGTCAGTCTTGACGTGCCGTCGCCCGCCGATGTCGTGAACACGTTGGATGGAGTAGTCACAGGGGGAACCTTGATATGGAATCGCGTGTGGCTGGAGGGCTTGGCGTTCTTGCCGGAATAAGTGTAGGTGTCTTTCGAGACAATCCTCTCAGTGGATCCGTATGTCCTGGTTTTGACTATGGCGGTCCTGGCGGCGGGTATGTCCGTATTGGAGTAACTGTCCGCCTGATACCTGTAATACGTCTTGATGGTCCCGGGGACTGTCCCCCCGTTCACCGACTCGCATGTCACCTGACCCCTTGAGTTGTAGGTGTAGCCGGTCGTGACGGCGAGACTTCCGCCGCTCTCGTACGATGTCACCGTCCTCGACGACAACAACGGGCTCCGGGCGGACCAGTGGGTGCGGGCATAGTACCGGCCGGTATTGACATAAATCGAGTTCAACGTCACATTGTCCTCGGAATAGGACAGCTGCACGGTCTCGCGGGCCTGTCCGCTCGCGGTGTACAGGTCTGTCCGGAGGAGCTGCCCGCGCATGTCCGTCCTGTCGACGCTCACGGGATGGAAGTGGGAGGTGCTCACGCTCGCCGCCATCGCGTCGTACGGGGTGAAGACCTTCTTGTCTATACTTTCCTCATCATAGTCGGAGTCGTCGCAATATGCCGTCTGGGCGGTCGACGAGAAAGAGTATCTCTTCCACGACCCGTCCTCGTACTCCTCGATGACGGAGGGGTATCCTATGTGTCCGTCGCGGGTGTCGAACCCGTTGTAGGCGGCGGAGTAGATGACCATGGTGCCGTTGGCGGAGAACGTCTCCGCCGAGGATGACCCGTTGGAGTATGAGAAGGAGGAGGCGACGGCGTACCTGGGCATCCTCGTCAGGATTCCGGAGGTCGGTCCTGTCTTTGTCTCTGAATATATGTATGTCACCTCATCTTCCATACCGCTTCCTGTCCCGGCGCTGTGCGAGAGCTTTTTCACCCGGACCCCTCCCACCTCGTAAGGCGTACAGGTGGCGGCGTAAGCCGAGTTCGTCCTGCGTTTCCCCACAGTGTTGCCCTCGTACAAGATCGTCGTGGTTCCTCCGGTGGGATAGGTTATCCCGGTCATGCCACCCGCTTTCGAGTACGTGCTGTTGGCGTCTTTCCACGCACCGTTGATCTGGTCGTACAGGTCGCTCATGGGGTAGCCGGAGGAATTGGTCTTGATAATTGAGCGGAGGCTGGAAATTGCCTTCCCGTTCCAGTAGCCCCAATGGTCTGTCCCCTTTGAGTCATTCTTCGGCAGGGAGAGAGACAGGTCATATGTGAACCCGTGGTCACCCTTGACAAGGTCCGTGACACTCCCAAGGAACATCTTCGGGGTTCCATAAGTCGCGTACGTGGGAGTCAGGTCGCACTCGTTCACGGTCTGCCCGGAGCTGTTGGTAACCTTGATCTTTGAGAGCCTTTTCGCGTAGGCGCACTCGTTCTCTATACCGGCGGAGAGGACGAAGCCGTTGATGCCTGAGAGGTTGTAATACCCCGCGTTCTCCTCGTCGGATTCCCTGTTGACATACGTCAGGGCAACTATAGTGGAGCCGTCCACCTTCACGGATTCCAGAGGTGAGTAATATGCGGCGCTGACGCAGGTGCCGTCCACATTCATTGAGCCGCCGCTTGACGTGGACTCGTAGGGAGTCTGGTAGGTGTAGCCGTAATTATTGATGCTCTTGTATGCCTCTGAGACGGAGCGCTCCCGTTGTCTCTCGGAACTGTAAACGAACTCCACCTTGTGGCTGGCCGTGGTCGGGGCTTCTACCTTGTATAGCCGGAAAGCCGTTACAGAGGTCGCGGGGCTCCCATCGAGTGTCCCGTAGCCATAGGCCGAGTGATGTGTCGGATAGGTCTGGGTGGAGGTGTTGATCGAGTGGAACGTCTCCACCGCCTCGATGGACCCGCCGAAGTGGTACTTGGTGCCGTCGCCTGTTCGGATGACGATCTCGGCATAGTTGGGCGAGCCGACACCGGGGGTGAGGGTGACGGAGAACTCCCCGAAGGGGGCGCTGGAGTTGTACACCCGTATCGATCCGTCCTCAAGCATAAGGAAATCCCCACTGTACCCGCAGAAATTGAAATGGAACAGGTCGGGAGAAGGGTCGCACTTCACCCCCGCGCTGGTGACGTAGACGGGCGTGTCGGACATGGGGTCGTATGTGAACACACGGGATGTCTGGGCGTCAAGGCCGTAAGGACACGCGTCAAGGGAATAGGAGGAACTCCGTATGCCGCTGTCGGACTAGGTTATCGACCGGGTCTGGACCCAGCCCAGGCGGGTCTGGTCCTGGTACACGAACCCCTCGTCAGGGAAACCGCGAACCTCGCGGGTTATCACCCCTCCGCAGTTCAGGCTCCAGCCATAACCTACCATTCCGGAATGCTTGTCAGGGCGGTAGCCATCAAAATGGTACTCAAGGCTTATCGGAATGGAGAAATATGGATCCCTATAGTTGAAGATGGGAAGACTGAACGACATCGCTCCGGTGTACAGGGACGGGGAGACCTGTCCGTACTTTGTCATGGCGAAAGATTCGGCCGACGGCGACAGCCTTCCCGACGCGTCGAAGGAGTCAATGCTTTGGGCGGATAGCGGAAGACAGGCAAACAAAACAAGGTACATTGAGATACAACAACCCAGTTTCCTTTGAGTAAGAGCAGTATTCATGGTTGTGAAATGATTGGTTAAGGTACTGGCAAATATAAAACATTTACTCGAAACTCTTCTTCCCCACGCCCGGATTTCCTCCGCGAATCCACATCCCGCCATATTGTACTAGCCCCACTTCGTCTTCCAGACCCGGAGGTTGAAAAATATGTGGAAAAAAATGTAAATAGGTGGAATAAAGTGGAAAAATATTCCTATCTTTGTGGTCAAGCGTGAAAGAAGATTATTATTAACGGCATGATCACATTCATCGGCGATTACACCTCGAAGATTGACGACAAGGGAAGGGTTGTCTTCCCCGCGCCGTTCAAGTCTTTGATGCCCGCCGAGGGTGACATGAGGTTCGTCGTGAAGAAGAACATCTTCGCGGACTGCCTCGAGATGTACACCTACGAGGAATGGGAGCGCCAGAGCGAGCAGGTCATGTCGAAGTTGAATATCTTTAATCGCGCCCATGACGCTTTCAGGAGAGAGTACATGCGAGGCCGCGCGGTGGTCGAACCCGACCCCAAGCTCGGACGCGTCTCGATCCCCAAAAAGCTTCTGGACTCCATTGGTGTAACGAAAGAGGTAGTCTTCTCGGGCAACGATTACAAGATAGAGATCTGGGCCAAGGAGAAGTACGAGGCCAGCGCGATCTCGAACGAGGAATTCTTGAACATCGCCGGTCAACTATCCCAAGAGAGATAGGAGGACCGGGAAATGTCTGTTTACCATACTCCGGTGCTTTTGAACGAGACCCTCTCGCTCCTTGTCACCAATCCATCAGGAATATACGCGGACGTCACATTCGGAGGCGGTGGTCACACCGCCGGAATCCTTTCACGCTTAAATGAAGACGGTCACGTCATCGCCTTCGATCGTGACGCTGACGCTTTCCAGAACGCTTTGGAAGACAAGCGTCTCACATTGATCCGCGGAGACTTCCGCTTTATCCGTAACTATGTTCTCGAGCTCGCCCATGAACGGGAAGACCTTCAGGCGAGGCTCGGCGAAGGGTTGGACGGGATCCTGGCGGACCTTGGCGTATCCTCCCACCAGTTCGACACCGCCGACAGGGGTTTCTCGTTCAGATATGACGCCCCGCTGGACATGAGAATGAACCGGGAAGGCGACCTGACCGCCGCGGATGTTGTCAACGACTATCCCAAGGAGGATCTTGAGAGGATATTCAAGGTTTATGGCGAGGTGGACAACGCCGGAAAGATCGCGGCGCTGGTAGAGTCTGCCAGGACGAGCTCAAGGATAGAGACCACGGGGGACTTCGACAAGGCCATCGCCCTGGCTTTGCCGAAATTCGCCGGGCACAAGTTCCTGGCCAAAGTCTACCAGGCCCTCCGGATAGAGGTCAACCATGAGATGAGATCGCTCGAGAAGTTCCTTCAGGGCGCCTCCGAGTCTCTCAGAGAAGGAGGCATCCTTGCCGTGATCACCTATCACTCCCTGGAGGACAGGATGGTGAAAAACTACATCAAGACCGGAAACACCGGGGGCGCGGAGACAAAAGACATGTTCGGAGCCAGCCTGGCGCCGCTTGAGGCGGTGGTCAGGAAGCCGGTGACTCCGTCCAACGACGAGATATCCGCCAACACAAGGGCAAGAAGCGCCAAGCTTCGAGTGGCGAGGAAGGCCGCCGCCAAAGAGGAAAGATAATATGCTTGGAGAGAAGAAAATAAGAAAATGGAAGCTCGCTGACATCGGTCTGTGGCTCAAGAACGCCTTCCTCGCCACGATCAAGGGGGAGTTCCTGCTCAGGCTGCATGTCAGCAAGTACTTCATCCACATAATCTACACCTTCTTCCTGTTCTGGGTGAGCATCTGGCTGAGTCTCAAGATCGAGAAGACACTCACCAAGGTCGAGGAGAACCGCAAGATTCTCCAGGACGTGGAGATATATCACGCGCAGAAGACAGTGGAGCTGGCCGGCTTGGGCCGGATGAGCAAGATTGAGGATATGTTGAGAGAAAAAGGGTCGGCCCTGGCAATACCGGACAAGCCGGCCGACAGGATAAAATAACTGGAAAGGATGGCGACACAGAGTCAGAATTCAACGAAGAAGGAGAGGGACAGGATCGGCATGATCCTGTACTATCTCTATGCCGCCTTCCTGGCGCTTTCCGTCATCCTTGTCGGAAGGATCGCCTACATCCAGTGGTTCTGGAAGCCGGACAAGAGCATAGAGAAATACTTCCGTCCCACCAGCGTCAAGTCCGTGATCGACCCCGAGCGCGGGGCGATCATAGGAAGCGACGGCAAACTGCTCGCGATGTCCACCCCTCTCTACGAGCTATTCATGGACTGCACCGTCCGGAAAGACTATTTCGAGAGCAAGGGGAAGGATGGGAAAAAGATGGAGCAGGAATGGCAGGACAAAGCCAAGATGTTCGCCAAAGGCCTGGAGGCGGAGATGGGCGGTAATGGAGAGAACTACTGGAAACTGATCCAGAAAGGCCGAAAGGAAGGGGCAAGATACCTCAGGCTCGGCCATCCGGTCGACCGGGAGACTTTGCTCCGTCTCCAGAGACTGCCCCTGATGGAAGAGGGCCAGTACAAGAGCGGGATCATCGTGAGGAAGAAAGATTCCAGGCAGTACCCCTACGGCAAGCTCGCCATGAGGACCATAGGATATGTCAAGGACAACAGCAACTCCAACGGCAACAACCACATAGGTCTCGAGGGGAAATATGACTATGTCCTCCACGGAAAGGAAGGAGAGATGTGGCTCAGGCCGACCGACAACAGAGAGAGGATCCAGAACTACGACAGCCTTTATGTCAAGCCGGAGGACGGCCTGGATGTCAGGACCACCCTGGACATAACCATGCAGGACATAGTGGACAAAGCCTTGAGGAGGCAGATAGAGGACAACAAGGCTATCGAGATGGGCTGCGCCATCATCATGGATGTGAAGACCGGCGCCATCCGCTCGATGGTCAATCTCATGAGAGACTCCACTGACTGGAGCCTGAACGAGACTTTCAACATGGCGATCGGCCTCAATTCCGAGCCCGGGTCCGTGTTCAAGGCGACCACGCTCATGACAGCCCTTGAAGATGGAGTGATCCAGTCTCTGGACGACAGGATTCCGACCAACAACGGCATCCTTCCAGGTTATCCGCCGGATGACCATGTGAGGGGAATGCGGGACATCTCCATCCTGCACGGCTTCGAGATCTCCTCCAACTACGTCTTCAGGTATCTCGCCGTCAAGAATTACGCCGACAACCCGAAGAAGTTCCTCGACAAGCTCTATCTCTACAAGCTTGGCCAGGCTTTCGACTTTGACCTCGACGGTCTCCGCGAGCCGGAGATCCCCAACCCGGAGTCCCCGATGTGGAGCGCCACCGATCTCGGTTCAGTGGCCATGGGATACGCCATCAAGGAGACCCCCCTCCACATACTCACCTTCTACAACGCCGTGGCCAACAAGGGGAAGATGATGAAACCATACCTTGTGGAGAGTATCGAGCGGGATGGCGTGGTGAAGACGAAAAAGGGACCGTCCGTCCTCAACGCCTCGATCTGCTCCAAAGCCACCGCTGACACTTTGCTCAGGGCGATGAAAGCCGTCACCACGGACGGAGGAACCGCCGCCCTGCGGCTCAAGGGCGCCAAGATGACTGTCGCCGGGAAGACCGGCACCTCAAGGCAGGTCCTCTCCGGGGAGGAGATCAAGAAATACGGAATGAGCTCACCATACGTCACAAAGGATGGCAGCTACCACAACCTCGCGACATTCGTGGGTTTCTTCCCGGCGGACGAGCCTAAGTACAGCGCCATCATCTGCCTGAAATCTTACCTCATACGAGGCAGCGTCTACGGAGGAGTCCTCCCCGCCGCGGCGATGAGGGAGATAGTCGACGCGATTTACGCCCTCGACCCCACTATGGGCAAGGAACTGACCCCGAAGGGAACCGTGCCGAAAATGGCGGTGGAGACCGCCATGCCCTCATTCACGGATCCCAAAGAGCCCGTGGTCCCGGATGTCAACGGGCTTGGGCTCAAGGACGCCATGTTCATGATTGAGAACAGCGGGCTGAAATGTGTATATACAGGGACCGGCCATGTCACCTCGCAAGTACCCAAGGCAGGGCAGAAAGCGGTTCCGGGATCGACAGTCACAATAGGATTGAAATGAGACTCGAAGACATCATACTGAATTGCGGAGTGACCGGCACCAAGGGCGACCTTGGGATCGGAATCACTTCTGTGACAGACGATTCCAGAAAGGTTACGCCAGGATCCCTGTTCGTGGCCGTCAAAGGTCACGGTGTTGACGGTCACGCCTTCATCGGCAAGGCCATCGAGGCCGGGGCCGCCGCGGTTGTCTACGAGGACGGGGAATATTCAGCCGAAGGGCAAAGCGCAGGACCTGTGACTTTCATAAAAGTTGAGTCCTCCCGTCATGCCCTGGCGATCATCGCTTCAAATTACTACGACAATCCATCGAGGAAACTCTCGCTTGTCGGCATCACCGGCACGAACGGCAAGACAACCACCGTCACCCTCCTGTACCACTTGTTCATGGAGCAGGGCTACAACTGCGGGCTGCTCTCCACGATAGCGAATTACGTCGGCACCCGCCGCTTCGAGACAGCCAACACCACAGCCGACCCTCTCGTCATAAACTCCTTGATGGCGGAGATGGTGGACGCCGGTTGCGAATACTGCTTCATGGAAGTAAGCTCCATCGGTGTGGAGCAGGAAAGGGTAGCGGGACTGGATTTCAAGGTGGGAATATTCTCGAACCTCACCCACGACCACCTGGACTACCACGGGACATTCGCGGAGTACCTCCGTTGCAAGAAACTGTTTTTCGACAATCTCTCCCCCGCCGCCACAGCCGTGATCAACATCGACGACAAACACGGCGATGTGATGGTCCAGAACACCAGGGCGAAAGTGGAGACCTTCTCCTGCCGCGGGATCGCTGACCACACTTGCAGGGTCCTCGAGGAGAGTTTCGAGGGGATGCTCCTGAAGATCGACGGGCGGGAGGCCTGGACAAGGCTGGTGGGGAGACACAATGCCAGCAACATACTCGCGATCTACAGCGCCGCCATGGCCCTGGGGGCTGACCCGGAGGAGACCCTGGTGGCGATAAGCAAACTTGAGCCCGCCCCGGGAAGACTTGAGGTAATGAGAGGGCCCCGGAACATTTCCGTCGTGATCGACTATGCCCACACCCCTGATGCCCTGGACAATGTCCTCAAGACCCTCAGGGAGATCGACAGAGGCAAGGAACTTATCTGCCTGTTCGGCTGCGGAGGAGACCGCGACAGGACCAAGAGGCCTGAGATGGCCAAGGTCGCGGAAGGGTATGCCGACAGGATCATCGTCACCTCCGACAACTCCCGCACGGAGAGGACGGAAGACATCCTCGGGGAGATCAAGGCAGGATTCAGCGCCGAAGGCCTCGCCAAATCGATATTCATCCCGGACAGGAAAGAGGCGATCCGGGTCGCCATTATGTTCGCCCCGCAGGGAGCGATCGTGTTGCTCGCCGGCAAAGGCCACGAGACTTACCAGATCATCGGGACCGAAAAACGTCATTTTGATGAGAGAGAGATTGTCTCGGAAGTGTTCAAACAAATGGAAGTTCCTGAAAAATAACTATTTGCCATGATATATCATCTTTTCCAATATCTTCAGAAGTACGACATTCCCGGACAGGGGCTTTTCGGATACCTGTCTTTCAGGGCTATGCTGGCGAGTGTCACGGCGATGCTGATCGCTTTCTTCATCGGCCGCAGGATAATCTCCTGGCTGCAGAAAAAGCAGATTGGCGAGACTATCCGCGACCTCGGCCTGGAGGGGCAGATGCAGAAAAAGGGCACCCCTACCATGGGTGGAATCATCATCATCATATCCATCGTGGTTCCGGTGCTGCTGTTCTGTGACTTGACCAACGTGTATCTCCAGCTCCTCCTTTTCACGACCCTATGGTGCGGTGCCCTCGGGTTCGCCGATGACTACATCAAGGTATTCAAGCGCGACAAAGACGGCCTGCACCCCAAGATGAAGCTCCTGGGGCAGCTGTTTCTGGGACTGGTGGTAGGCATGACCGTCTGGCTCAGCAACGACATCGTGATCAGGGAGAAAGTGCCGGTAAAGGCCGGGGTGGACAACATCGTGGAGAAAGGAGACAGAAGCGCCCTTGACGTGGACTCGGAAACACTTGTGGATGAGGACACCGGCTGGAAAATGGAGAATGTGGTCAAGAGCACCAAGACCACTATCCCGTTCGTGAAAAACAACGAGTTCGACTACAAGTGGCTGTCTCCCTTCAAAGGCAGATGGGGATGGTATTGCAAATGGGCGATCTACGTGCTCATGATCGTGATCGTCATCACTGCCTGCTCCAATGGTACCAATCTGACAGACGGGATGGACGGCCTCGCGGCAGGGACAAGCGCCATTGTGGGAGTGGTGCTGGGAGTCCTGGCATGGGTGGGAGGAAACCTGGTCAGCTCCGACTA
>JAFVED010000261.1 GCA_017478125.1 Bacteroidales bacterium
ATTAAAACTCCAGGACGGAGCATAAAAAGCAAAAATTTTGTCCCCTCACGAATTATGGGGACAATTGGGGGACAAAAATGAAAAGCATAAATTGCTATCTGCTTGATATTCAGAATAAAGGGAAATGCATCTATTTCCCCGGCGGGAAGATTGAACCAGGGGAGACCCCTGAAGAGGCTCTGCGGAGGGAGATCCTGGAAGAGCTCTCGGCGGAGATAGTCATAGGAAGACATCTCAAGACCGTGGAGTGGGACTACCCGACTTTCCACCTGACCCTGCATTGCTACCTCTGCACCCTCGCGTCTGACAACATGAGCCTCAATGAGCACGAGGCCGCCCGATGGCTGGATCCGGAGTCGGTCCATTCTGTCAAATGGCTCCCCGCAGACGAGGACGTATTGTCCTACTACAGCGTCATGGTCAGCCATGATGGAGCCGATCTCACTCCTCAGTGACTCGGATAATGCCGCCTGAATGATGAGAACGGAAGAATCTTTTCATGAAGGCTATTGCGAAACAATTTATTTTTGTATCTTTGCAGTCCGGATTGTCCGAAAGGTTTGACAAAACCATTCGTCACAGTACCACTGGAAGGGTGGGTGAGTGGCTGAAACCACCGGTTTGCTAAACCGACGTACGTCTCAAGCGTACCACGAGTTCGAATCTCGTCCCTTCCGCGACAACACGACAAGCCAGGAAAACGCCGCTCCGTCAGAGCGGCGTTTTGTGTATCCGGCTTGAACTGCGCTTTCGGCACATGTGGCACGCCCCATGTCACACCCCGAATGACCGTCTATCTGTCCACTCCGGCGAAGTATTTGCTCCCGGGAAGGTACGACAAGAGTTTCATGGCAAGGGCACTGCAGACGAAAGTAAGCATGGCGATGACCGGGATCGCGAGCCATACAGGGACCGAGGGATCGGCCCTGTCGCCTCCGATGACCCAGGTCGCTATCGGGGCAAGGAAAAACATGTGGGCAAGATACATCCCGAAGGAAAGCCTGGCTATACCGGTCACAGGCCTCTGGATCCTCTCAGGCACATTCTCAATACACGAGAACAAAAGGAACGCGCCGAAGGTGGCCAACAGCACATTGGGCGTGCAGAACTCCCAGGACCATTCGAGCAGAGGAGTCTCGATGACCTGCCCTGGGATCCCTTTGAGCCAGAACGACCAGCCGGTGAAGGCGGCCCCGGCAAGGAAACATACAGTGCCCACAATCAACTTCTTCCGCCGATCCCACCCGAGATGGGTACGGATATAATGGGCGAGGACGAGGTAGCCCAGGAAGCCCGAGCAATACCAGAATGCCCCGAAACCGTTCCAGAAGCACTCTCCCCAGAGTTCCGGAGTGACGAACCTGCGGATCCAGGGGATGAAAGTCGTGAAAGCGAATATCCCCAGAAAAGTCAGCTCATCCCTGGAACTCGCGCGCTCCAGCCACGGGGACACGACCGGGATGATCAGGTAAAGGCTGATCAGCGGGTACATGAACCACAGGTGTCCGGCCATCGAGGGGAAGTTGAAAGGAAGTAGTTTGAGATCGGACAGGGACTGTTCCCAGGCCATTCCTCCCCACACCAGGGGAAGGAATGTGTAGAGCAGCAGGAAGACGACAAAAGGCGGCAATATCCTCCCGAAGCGCCTCTTATAGAAGGATCCCATGGTCTGCCCTGGCTTAAGCGGAACCAGCAGGAAGGCCGAGACAATCATGAACAGCGGGACGGCCGTCCTGCTCAGGAAACCATCGTAGAAGGCCACCCAGAAACGGTTGCTCTCATTGGCGAGCATGGAGACATTGCCGGCGAGTCCCGAGGAGTCTGCACCGTAGAAATTCTCGCTCGCATGAACAAACATCACCATCAGACAGGCGATGACCCTGACCCAGTCGATAAAATCGATTCTCTTATCCATATTACATTGATTTTCACCTATTTCCCTTTACGGAAAATATCAAGCTTGACCCCTGCTCCAAACACATCCACAGCCAGTTTCTCCAATTCCGAGGCAGCCCCCTCAAGATGGAAAGTGTACTGAGTGTGAGTCAGGCTCTCACCGGGAGCGAGAGCCGCTCCGGGCGAGGAAGTCTCTATCTCGTAAAAAGGGCCCATCACGACCCCTGTCTCCGTAGGACCATCGTTGTAGGAGTTGATCACGTCGCCGCCGAAGGGGTCTTCCTGAGGCCCCCACTGGGAGTTGACATAATCACCCACTCCTTGAGGGACAGTGTATTTAAGAATATTCAAAACTCCCGCGACCGGGTCATAACTCCCGCAGAGATCCTTGGCGCTCCCGGCGGGAAGTCCGATCTTAGCCCGATACTTCCCGTCGATCCGGAAATACACGAAACCGTCCTTCACGACAAGCCTGTCCTCCGGCACCTTCCCGAAATATTCGTCATTCACGATCTTTCCCTCGTGATCCTCACGGAAAGGAATGAACACGACAGTCGACGGGGTCGGCGGGTACATTCCGAGAAGCCAGACCGACGGCATGCCCGTCTCCCGGGTCCAGGCGGTCGGGCCGAGATTGGTCAGGGTGTTGATCGTGCGATAGACTACCGGACGGATCTTATCAGAAACATGACAACCAAGAACCTTTTCAGCCTCAGAACGTTCCAAAAGATGGACCATCCTCCTGACACCGATGTGGAACTCCACCCCGGAGGCGTTGGTAAGGACCACATCCTTGCTGAACACGGCCTCGTTCTCCGAGGAGGATTCCGTCTCAAAAGGCTCGGAATCGATGAAGGCCGGCACATCCCAGTTGGCATAGACCTGCTCATCACCGGGCTTGAAATACCATGAGAAAGGCCCACCTTCTGGCCCTATCCAGAAACGTTCCTCTCCCCCGAAAGGGTTGAACCGGGGATTCACAGGCCCCTCGGCGATAGCCTTGTGGTTAAGCCAGCCGTAACTGGCTCCGCCGAGCCCCCCGGCGGTTGAAGTCATGACACGCCCCTGAAAAGCAGGGACCACAAGCACTCTCGCCAGAGCGTCGGAGCTTTTCAGCTCGACGACAGGAATATTCCTGGACGCGAGAAAGTCCAGGTCGTAACCGTATGTACCCATATTGGAATTATTGCCACAGGCAGCCGCCAGAAGCAGGGAGGACACCCATAGAGTTATCTTTGTGGAAAGTCGCATACACAAAAGTAATAAAAATGATTATCTTTATGATCATGGAACGCAGATCATTCATCAAAGGGATGGCGGCCGCGAGGATCGGGATGATATTCGCCGGCCCCACCAAGGCCTTTATCCTCGCCGGGCTCTCCGGCACGGCATATCGCATAATCCCGGACGAGACCAAGAGGGAGAAGTATCTCGGTTGCCTTCGGAACGCGAAACTCAACGAGGCCTCAATCATGACGATCGAGGCCACCATAGCCGCATACAGGAAAGACACGACCTGGCTGGAGTCCCTCAAACGCTACATCGAGGGCAACATATTCAGGGTAGAGAAATTCGTCGCGACCCACGACATCGGCATCAAGTCGATAAGGCCACAGGCCTCCTTCCTCATGTGGATGGACTGTAGGGAACTTGGCCTCCCCCAGGAAACCCTGATGGAGCGTTTCATCAAGGACGCCAAGGTGATTCCCAGCGATGGAAGCTCCTATGGCCCCGGAGGTGAGGGATTTGTCAGGCTGAATGTCGGCTGTCCGGTGAGCGTTCTCGACAAGGCGCTTGAACGTATGGCGGAAGCGTTCAGAAGATGACCGGGGACGACTATAAATGACGGATGTCCAGGCCTAACTCATCAAGCTGGACCTGGTCGATCTGTGACGGGGAGTCGATCATCACGTCGCGGCCCTGGTTGTTCTTCGGGAAGGCGATGAAGTCGCGGATGCTCTCCTTTCCGGCGAACAAGGTGCAGACGCGGTCAAAACCGAAGGCAAGACCACCGTGGGGCGGGGCGCCGAACTGGAAGGCGTGGATGATGAAGCCAAACTTGTACTCAGCCTCCTCCGGGCCTATTCCAAGAACCTCGAACATCCTCTTCTGCACCTCGGCGTTGTGGATCCTGATCGATCCGCCTCCAAGCTCGTTGCCGTTCAGAACAAAGTCATAAGCATTGGCGCAGACTCTCTCAAGATCCTCTTTCTTGTCGGAATAGAAGAGATCCACGTGTTCGGGTTTCGGGGCGGTGAAAGGATGGTGCATGGCGTAGAAACGACCGTCCTCCTCGCTCCACTCAAGGAGCGGGAAGTCCACGATCCACAGCGGGGCGAACACCTTGGGATCCCTTAGGCCGAGCCTGCCGCCCATCTCCAGACGCAGGACTCCGAGCATAGTCTGGACTTTGCGCTTCTGCTGGCCGCTCATCACGAACACAATGTCTCCGGTCTTGGCCTCCACAGCCTCGGCAATGGCCTTAAGTTGGTCGGGAGCGTAGAACTTGTCGATCGAGGACTTGACCGAACCGTCAGCATTCAACTTAATGTAGATCAATCCCTTGGCACCGACCTGAGGCCTCTTGACCCACTCGGTGATCTCGTCGATCTGCTTGCGGGTGTATTCAGCGCCTCCAGGGACGGCTATGGCTCCCACATAGGAGGCATCATCCAAAACTGAGAAGCCGTTGCCTTTCACCTTGTCCGTGATCTCGTGGATAGTCATCCCGAAACGGATGTCCGGCTTGTCGGAGCCGTAGCCGTCCATAGCGTCGTACCAGCTCATTCTCGGGAGCGGGTCGGGAATATCCACGTTGATCACATTCTTGAAGAGAGTCCTCATCATGCCCTCGAACATGTTCAGGACATCCTCCTGCTCGACAAAACTCATCTCGCAGTCGATCTGCGTGAACTCGGGCTGGCGGTCGGCGCGCAGGTCCTCGTCCCTGAAACAGCGGACGATCTGGAAATAACGGTCATAGCCGGCGACCATCAGGAGCTGCTTGAAAGTCTGTGGAGACTGCGGGAGGGCGTAGAACTGGCCTGGGTTCATCCTGGAAGGGACCACGAAATCACGGGCCCCCTCCGGGGTGGACTTGATGAGATAAGGAGTCTCGATCTCCATGAAATTCTTGGAATCCAGATAGTTCCGCACCTCGTGGGCAAGTCTGTGCCTCAACTCCAGGGCTTTCTGAAGGGGGTTCCTGCGAAGGTCCAGGTAGCGGAACTTGGCGCGGATGTCCTCGCCTCCGTCGCTCTCGTCCTCGATCGTGAAAGGCGGGGTCACTGACTTGTTGAGAATATTGATGGACTCCACCTTTATCTCGATGTCCCCGGTGGGCATCTTCGGGTTCTTGCTCTGGCGCTCGACGACCTCTCCGACTACCTGGATCACGAATTCCCTGCCCAGGGATGTGGCTGTCTCGACAAGAGCCGGCTCGGCTTCGGCCTCAACGACCAGCTGGGTTATGCCGTAGCGGTCCCTGAGATCGATGAATGTCATTCCTCCGAGCTTTCTGGATCTCTGGATCCATCCGGCAAGGGTGACTTTCTGTCCTACGTTGGCGACGCGGAGCTCGCCGCAAGTGTGGTCTCTGTACATATTCTTGTATTGTTAGTATTCCGACAAGATTGCAAATTTAGCGATTTATGTCCAACTTTGATAGAAGAAAATGAGTTATCTTCGCGTCTATGGAAGTCAGAGCGAAAAAATCTCTCGGGCAGCATTTCCTGACGGACCAGGACATCGCCCGACGCATCGTGGACTCCCTCCAGGGCTCTCCCGTCCTCGAGGTCGGCCCCGGCATGGGTGTCCTCACGCGGTACCTTATCCCCCGTATGGCGGACGTGACCGGCCATCAGCTGAAGGCCGTCGAGATCGATAAAGAGAGTGTGGCATACCTGCGGAGGCATTTCCCGGAACTTGGGGACGGGCTGATCGAGGGAGACTTCCTGAAGATGGATCTCGCGACGGTGTTCCCGGGCCAGTTCTCGATCATCGGCAACTTCCCCTACAACATCTCCTCCCAGATATTCTTCAAGATCATCGACAACCGAGACCTCGTGCCAGAGGTCGTCTGTATGATCCAGAAAGAAGTCGCCGAGCGGATCGCCGAGAAGCCCGGCACCAAGACATACGGCATCCTCTCGGTCTTTCTTCAAGCCTGGTATGACATTGAATATCTGTTCACTGTGGGTTCCGGCGCATTCAATCCCCCACCCAAGGTCCAGTCCGCCGTCATCCGCCTTACACGTAACAGCCGGACAGAGCTGGGGTGCGATGAGAAACTGTTCAAGACGGTTGTGAAGACCGCCTTCGGCCAGAGGCGAAAAACCCTGCGCAATTCCCTGAAGCCGCTGGTCGCGAGCAGATCCTCCGGCGGCCCGCGACCGCCTCAGGATGACAATGACGCTTCAGGCACCTGTCATTCGGAACGCAGTGAAGAATCTCCCCTGTCCGACCCGGTTTTCGACCTGCGCCCCGAGCGCCTGAGCGTCGAGGACTTCATAGACCTGACACTGCGCCTTAGTCTTTAACCGGCCCAAAAAGGCCTACCTGAAGATATTCATGACCTGGACGCAGGCCCGGGCGTCATGCATCGGATACATCCGGAAAGCGATGGTGTCCACCGTGTCGTTCAGATGTTCCCTGATGTAGTCCCAGATCCTCATGGCGTAGTCGGCTCCCTCCGGGACGCTCTGGTACTTCCAGGCGCAGAGGTTGGCGATCAGCGCCTCTGCCTGAACCCACGGAACCATCTGGCTGTCGACCTCGCCGTCGGAATCCTTCCCGGACACGACATATCCTTCGCCACAAAGGCCATCCATTCCTGACTTGTAAAGCTGGAGGCATATATCCTTGACATGATTGATCACATCCATGTCCCGGATAGCGTACGCGGCGTCAAGTACCGACCAGGAGGCCTCGAGGTCAAGACCATACAGGCATCCCGCCTGGACAAGATTCCAGTCTTTGGTGAAACGCGGTTCGAGATGACCTGTCGAAGGATTGAAGAACTTACTGACCATCACGTCGATAAGATCAACAATCACCCCCCTCAACGAAGGATCCTGCCATACCCGGTACAGGTTGGAATAACTCTCGAGAAGGTAAAGGTGGGAGAACGCGACATGTGACTCGTCCTTGACATTGAAATCCCTGGTGAGAGCCTCCTTGTAGCCTCCGGTGGAGAACTCGCGGAACTCTTTCTCCACAATCTTGTAGAGGTTGATGGCTTGTTTGAGAGACTCATCGTCCTTGGTCGCGCCATAGAACTCACTCAAAGCGTAGATCGCGAGCGCCTGGTTGCTTAGGATGGCGTCCGTGTCTTTCTTCTCTCCCCACGAGTCGACGTACACGAAGGCCCCGCCGAACTTATGGTCGATGAAATGCTGGATGAAATAATCCTTGCCGTTCATGGCCGGCATCAGATACTCCTTTTTACGGAGCAGCCTGTACGCGTTGGAGAACGCCCAGATAATCCGGGCGTTGAGCTGCTCCTCCCTGTCGGCGTCCTTGTCGGCGGAAAGCCCCTCGGCGATCTTTCCGTAAAAACCGCCTCGGGGATCTTGCATGCCGGACCAGAACTTCAGTATGTCCCACTCGAGGACTTCCCTGACTTCTTTTAAAAGAACGTCTGTTCTTCCTGTCATGACGACTGTATTAAAGTTTTACAGCGTCTTGATGTGAATATTGCGCCAACGAACCTTGATGCCTCCGCCGTCGTGGATCTGGAGACAGATCCTGCCCCTGCCCCTGCCGATTGCCTCATCAGTGATGTCGGTCATGGGCTCGCCGTTGAGCCAGGACTGGAGATGATCCCCCTCAAGGCGGATACGCATCGTGTTCCAATCATTGTATTTGAGAATATTCTCTTTCTCGTCAGGAATCTGGTAGAGCCAGCCGCGGCCATAGGACTCATAGACTCCGCCGGTGTCGTTTCCGGGAGGAGCGACCTCTACCTGCCAGCCGCTGACCTTCACGCCCTCAGGGACGATGGAACGGATGAAGACTCCCGAGTTGCCGTCGGACTCCTGCTTGAACTCAAGGGTAAGGTCGAAGTTGTAGTAATACTCAGTGGTGCCGAAATAGCCGTAGGCCTTGTCGGGGCCGCTCTCGCATACCAGGCATCCATCATCGTCTACATACCAGAGCTCGGTGCCGTAATTGACCCATCCGGTGAGATCCTTCCCGTTGAAGAGATCCTTCTCAACAGGCTCTGGATCAGGGAGTTCCTTGATCTTGATATTACGGAACCAAGCCGGATAGCCGTGATCCTGGAGGCAGATGTGGCCGGTCGGGGACATGCCGTACTCGGTGCAGTCAGCCCATTTGCCGGCGGCCTTGCGCGCGAACCAGTCCTCGCTCCAGGCGTCGAACTCGACCGTCACCTTGCCGTTCAGCAGGTATGTGACATGGCCGTTGTCGAAGATGATCTCGCTCTGGTTCCACTGCCCGGCGGGCTTGAGGTCCCTCTTCTCGAAGTCCGGGACATACATGGCGTAGTCCACGGCGCACCTCTGCCAAGGCTCAAGCACGTAACCGTCGTTCATCTCCGTGAAGTTGTCATCGTCGATCAGCTGATACTCAGGGCCTGTGACATACGGAACCTTGAGCACGGGATTCTCGACGACATGGTATATCATGCCGCTGTTGCCGCCCTTGCTGATCTTCCACTCCCACTTGAGATCGAAGTTGGTGTATTCTTTATCGGTGACGATATATCCGTTCCCGTCGCTTCCCTGGCCCTCCGCCTGGATGGTGCCGTCCACGACAGTCCACGGACCTGTCAGTTCCTTGCCATTGTAGTCTCTCCATCCGTTGAGAGTCTCGCCGTCAAACAAGAGTTGCCACCCATCAGCTTTTTCTTTGGAAGTCAACGTGTTCTGTTTAGGGGAGCAGCTTGCCAAAGCGAAAGCGGCAATCAGCGTCGCCCCAGTCCAATAAATAAACTTTCTCATATTCTTTCGTATTAGAATGAAACAATTGTCAAACCACGAGTATCCCCATAATCATGAAGAACAAGATGACCAGAAGGATAACTGACACCGAGACGCAGCCGCAACCGCATCCGATCCCTTTCTTAGCTCCCTCGGTGAAACCCTTGTCCCCTTCCCCGGTTCGGGAGAAGAGCAGACCGAGTATTCCGCCGACAAGGGCGCAAGTCAGAATAAATTTCAACATAGTGAACAAATTTAATACTTTTCCCGTCTATTTCAATAGTCACGTCGAATTGTTATCTTTGTGAAAGGATAAAAAATTCTCAAATATGTTCTCAAAAGATATTTACACCGCCAGAAGGAAAGCTCTTGTCGGGAAGATGGCCGCCACCGCCCCAGAGGGCAAAAGGGGAATAGCCTTGTTCATAGGAAACGTCGAGGCCGCGGCGCAGTACAAAGACAACGCCTACAAGTTCAGACAAGACTCCTCTTGGCTGTATTACTTCGGCCTGGACGAGCCGCGTTACGGAGCAGTGATCGACCTGGACAGCGGGGAGGAGACCATCTACGCCGATGATGTCGAGATCGATGATATCATCTGGATGGGTTCGCAACCGTCTGTCGCCTCTAAGGCCGCCGAGGTAGGTGTCGGGAAATCAGCGCCTTACGGAGCTTTGAGCGTGGCTGTCACAAAGGCGTTGGCCTCCGGCAGGAATATACATTTCCTGCCCCCGTCGAGATATTACAACACAATGAGGCTCTCCTCCCTGACCGGGATTCCCGAGGAACTGGTCGGCAAGGTCGCTCCGATCGCCGAGGACGGAGGACGTCATGCCTCCGAGGAGCTTGTCAAGGCTGTCATCTCAATGAGACTTGTAAAGGAACCTTGTGAGGTTGAACAACTTGACGATGCCGGAGCCCTCGGCCAAGAGATGCACACCATAGCCAGGGACAACATCCGGATCGGGATAGTCGAGCAAGAGATTGTCGGAAAGATGGAGGGCCTGGTGCTCCAGAAAGGCTGGGGCGTGTCCTTCCCCACAATCCTGACCCAGCACGGCGAGACCCTGCACAACCACCTCCACGACAAGATCGTCGAGCCAGGAAAGCTCATGGTCATTGACGCCGGAGCGGAGAACAACATGCACTACGCCTCCGACTTCACAAGGACATATCCCACCTCAGGGAAGTTCACAACCAAGCAAAGAGAGGTCTACCAGATAGTCTGCGACTGCAACGAGCTGGCATTCAGTCTCACAAGACCCGGCATAACATACCGGGAAGTCCACCTCGCATCGGCCAGGAAGATGCTTGAGGGGCTGTCCGCCTTGGGTCTGGTCAAGGGAGACCTCGACACAATGGTCGCCGAGGGGATAGCCGGCCTGTTCCAGCCTCACGGCCTGGGTCACAATATGGGCCTGGATGTCCACGACATGGAGGATCTCGGAGAGAACCTTGTCGGATACGATCCCGACCAGACCAGGGCGAACCAGCTCGGACTCGGCAGCCTCAGGATGGCTCGCAGGCTCGTCCCCGGGAATGTGATCACCGACGAGCCGGGAATATATTTCATCCCGGCCTTGATAGAGAAATGGAAGAGCGAGGGTACCGGAAAGGGATTCGTCAATTTCGCCAAACTGGAGTCATACTACGATTTCGGGGGAATCAGGATCGAGGACGATGTGCTTGTGACCGAGAACGGCGCGCGCAGGACCGGCCGGAACCGCCTGCCCGTCCAGCCGGACGACATCGAGGCCGCCATGCCATCCTGAGCAACGCGAAGGATCTCATGTCGACCCTTATCATCATACTTGCCCTCCTGGCCGGAGTCGTCGGGGTCGCCGGGAGCGTGCTTCCCGGCCTTCCAGGCCCGCCGGTCAGTTGGGCAGGTCTGCTGATCCTTTTCCTCTGGGGCAGCGGGACCAACGCCGCCGGCGAGCCCATGAGCCTCACGTTCCTGCTGGTATGGCTGGCGATAACCATTGTGGTATGTGTCGTCGATTATATGGTCCCGGCTTATTTCACGAGAGTCACCGGAGGCAGCAAGGCGGCAGGCAGGGGCGCCATCATAGGGCTGTTGGTCGGGATGTTCGTCCCACCTGTCGGAATCATCCTCGGAACCCTGCTCGGCGCCTTTCTGGCTGAGTTCCTTGTCTCCCGAAAAAGCGGTTGGCAATCAACAAAATCCGCCGTGGGAGCCCTTCTCGGCTTCTTTTTCGGCACCGGCATCAAACTCATCACCAGCGGCCTCATGCTGTACCACATAATCGTATTCATCAAGTAGTCCCGTCTTTTTTTCCACAGGGCTTTTTTCGACAATAATGACTATATTTGAGAATAGAATACTGTGCCGATGACGTTTATCGATCTCTTTGCCGGAGCCGGAGGATTGTCCGAAGGCCTAAAAGAAGCCGGGTTTCATTGTCTGTTTGCCAATGAGATCATGCCTACATACGCGCGGACTTACCAGAATAATCATCCCGGAACAATAGTAACAACCGCTGACATCAGGGATCTGGATGCTGATCAAGTCAGAAGGAACCTTGGACTTGAACGAGGAGAACTCGATCTCGTCGCAGGAGGCCCGCCATGTCAAGGATTCTCGATCAACGCACCGGTAAGAAGAAAAGATGATTCCAGGAATCACCTGTTTCGAGAATATCTCCGTTTTGTCGAAGCTTTTTCCCCACGATTCATATTAATTGAGAATGTTCCGGGGCTTGTTTCTTTTGAACATGGAGAGACCCTGCGAGACATCTCCACCGCACTTGCAGGACTCGGTTATGGATCCGATGTCAGGATACTTGGAGCCGCATATTACGGCGTCCCACAAATGAGATGGAGAACAATCATTATCGGCATCAGGGGATCTGAGCTTCCGAAAGAAGCGTTCCCTGAACCGGTGGTATGGGCTCCAATCAAGCCGAATTTCACAACGACTTTCAACGGAAGACAGTTAGTTCTATCGCCCACCGAGAAATTGGATACCCACTTCACTACAGTAAAGGAGGCTATTGGCGATCTCCCGGCACTGAAGAATGGGGAAAAAGGAGACACGGTCAAAGAATATGCTTTCTCCCCATATTGTTCCTATCAGGAAAGAGCCAGAATCGCATCAACGGGAGTATATAATCATGAGGCTCCGCGGTTGTCAAATATCAATTTAAAGCGTCTGCGATTTATCAGACCGGGAGGGAACTGGACAGACATCCCGCATGAACTTCTCCCCAAAGGAATGAGTATAGCGCGAAAAGGAGATCACACAAAGCGATATGGACGCGTTGAGCCTGATGGACTCGCCTCTACCATTCTTACCAAATGCGATCCGCACTGGGGGGCATACTTTCATTATGACCAGGACCGCTCTTTCACTGTCAGGGAAGCAGCCAGAATCCAATCATTTCCAGATCACTTCATTTTTTCTGGCAATATGGCTGAACAATTCGCACAAGTCGGAAATGCCGTCCCACCTCTTTTGGCAAAAGCGGTAGGAGGCTGTATATATAGATTACTTTCAATAACTTAAATTATGATATACTATGGCAGGTTTTATCTCTGAATTTTTCGGGTATCGCTCTGAAGACAAATCCAATGCCGCACTTTCGGCAGCGGCAAGCAACACTTGCCCTTTCCTCGGAGATATGTGCGTGAAAACTCTCTCCAGAAGTAATGAGTATTCCGGTGTCTGCTCTATTAGGCAAAAGACACCAGGATCTCCGGATGTGATCTGCTGTCCAATTCGATTGTATTCGGACGGCTACAAGATGTTGTATGAGATATCGCGCATGGCTTTCAAAAAGGAATGCAGTCTGTATGCCGGAAGAACAGCTGTAGAAAAAGCCAGGAACGAAGGCGGCGCAATCGCTGTTTTCGGCAAGGGCTGGGGGAAAGAACTACACCTCCCGCAGAGAAAAGGCATTGGCTCATATTTCGTAGACTGGGTCCTGGCGAAACTGGACGAGAATGGAGACCTTGAAGAGTTTACCGTTATCGAAGTCCAGACCATCGACACGACAGGCAATTACAGGACGGCAAGGAAGGCTCTGTTGGATCGCAGGGACATAGTGTACGATTCCGTTGGGCTCAATTGGGAGAATGTATCGAAGAGAATTATCCCCCAACTGATTTATAAAGGACAGGTCCTTCAAAGAGAAGATCTATGCCGCACAGGATTGTTTTTCGTGGCACCGAACCCTATCTATTCACGTGTCATAGACAGGTTGGGAGGCAAAGATAAACTACCTGTGTTTCCTCCGCAACCGGCATCGATACATTTCATATCCTATGACAGGATTGAAAACATTAAGTTCACCGACGGCGCGATTATTCCTCTGGGCGTGATCGAAAGGCACAGCACAACTGTTTA
This sequence comes from Bacteroidales bacterium, assembly GCA_017478125.1. Classification (GTDB taxonomy): domain Bacteria; phylum Bacteroidota; class Bacteroidia; order Bacteroidales; family UBA932; genus Cryptobacteroides. The sequence continues at coordinate 13,204 of JAFVED010000261.1, forward strand.
CAAGGTTCAAGAATCATTCTCTTCCCTAAATCTTCCTGAGGGTAATGTTTACAGGGATGCCCTGAGGAAAAACCTTTATGAATAGATTCGAACCGACCGTAAACTAAGGCGCTGGCAAACACAGTATTCCATCGGGATTCCAAAACTTGCTTTTTATCAATATAGTTACTATCTTTAAAGGATTTTAGCAACACATCAGCAATGGCGGAAGGAAAAGGGAAATACTGGATCATCGGCCTCATCGGTTTCATTATAGGGGCCATTCTCGTGGCGGCGTTTGACACCACGATGAACGCGACCTCGTCCAACGAGTACTGCATGAGCTGCCACACCCATGAGCAGGCCGACCTTGACTGGAAGAAATCGCCTCACTACCTGAGCCACAGCGGAGTCATGACCGACTGCGCCGCATGCCATCTTCCCCCGAAAGAGGACGGTATCCTGAAATATTACTACGCCAAATCCAGGATGGGGGCGAAAGACCTATGGGCCAAGATGACCAAGGATCCCGAGAAGATTGACTGGGAGTCCAAGAGGCAGCTTGAGCACGCCCGCAAGATAGTCTACAACGCTTCCTGTGAGAAATGCCACGTCAACCTGTACCCTGAAGGCATCTCGGACGACGGGATCACCGCCCATCTCTATTACGAGGAAAACGCCAAGAAACTCGGTCTGGACTGCATCAGCTGCCACCTGAACGTGGGTCATTATATGCCAGGGTATGAGCATAAGAGGCTTGATGGCAAGGTGATTCAGACAGATGAAGGCCCAAAACACGAGACCGCTGCCGTGGTGACCTCATTCTCCGATTTTACAGAGACAGTGCCAGGTACCACAGCGTCGATCGGAATGATAGCCATCCCCGGTGGCGAGTTCACGATAGGAAGCCCTGAGAGAGAGCCTTTCAGGAATGAGGATGAGGGCCCGCAGAAGAAGGTCAGGATCTCCCCGTTCTTCATGGCGGAGACGGAGATCACATGGAGCCAGTATTGGGCATTCTACAACGAGACGATGTCCGAGGGACGCACCCCGCCTGAGAAAGTTTACGCCAACAACAGCCGTCCCGATGTGGACGCGGTGAGCGGTCCGACACCTCCGTTCGGCTTCCCCGACCAGGGTTGGGGCATGGGGAGCCGCCCCGCTATCACGATGACACATTACGCGGCCACCACTTTCTGCCAGTGGCTTTCCCTGAAGACAGGACGACACTACCGTCTTCCTACCGAGGCCGAGTGGGAATACGCCGCGAGAGGCGGCACCGACACCCCCTACTTTTTCGAGGGCAATCCCAAGAGATTCTCGGCGAGCGGGCTGATGGGCAAACTCAGGGGGGCCGACACGACTATGATCGCCCGCTATGTGATCTACTCCGAAGACAGTTCCGGAAAGACTCAAGAGCCCGGCTCGGTCAAGGCCAATCCATTCGGGCTCAAGAATATGCTTGGCAACGTGATGGAGTACTGCTCCGATTGGTACGCTGAGGACACCTATTCCAAGATCGCGGACGGGACTCTCGACCCGCAAGGGCCGCAAAGCGGGAAAGAGCATGTCGTCAGGGGAGGAAGCTATGCCGATGAGGCCAGCGTCACCAGATGCGCCAGCAGAGGACACACCGAACACGACAAATGGCTCAAGACCGATCCCCAAAACCCCAAGAGCATCTGGTGGTACTCCGACATCAAGGGCATCGGATTCAGGGTTGTCTGCGATGTGCCGGAAGGCTTGAAAGCTAATTGATGTACTTAATATAATCACATTATGAGCGATAACAAAATGGACAGAAGATCCTTTCTTGGCACCAGCGCCAAGATTGGAGTCGCGGGCGTCGTAGGAGGAACCCTCCTGGCTTCCTGCGGCAAGAAAGAACCGAAGATCGTCCCCCTGAGGCAGCCCGGAGAGTACTACATCCCCGAACTTCCCGACAAGGCCATTGAGGGCAGGGCTCTCAAGGTCGGGGTCATCGGATGCGGTGGCCGAGGCTCCGGCGCCATCATCAACCTCCTTGACGCCGCTGACGGGATCACCGTCACCGCCCTCGGAGACACATTCGCCGACAGGCTTGGCAACCTTAAGAACAAGCTAAAGGAAGAAAGACAGCAGGAAGTCCCTGAGGATCATTGCTTTGTCGGATTCGATGCCTACAAGAAAGTGATCGACTCCGGTGTCGACATGGTCATCGTCGCCACTCCTCCCGTGTTCCGTCCCACCCATTTCCAGTACGCCACGGAGAAGGGTGTCAATTCCTTCCTCGAGAAGCCCATCGCGGTCGACGCCAAG
>JAFVED010000262.1 GCA_017478125.1 Bacteroidales bacterium
CTCATAGAAGGCCGGGTTGAGATTCTCCTCCTTGAATCCGTCCAGCAGGGTGTCCACAATCTTGATGTCTCTGGCGGACAGCTGTGTCTTGATCCACTGGAGATAGCTTTCCATGGACTTGTCTTCACCGTACTTCCAGTCCTTGGAGACAGCGGGAAGACTTGAGATTATGTATTCGTAGTTGGCCATCAGTCTCCGAAGAGCATCTTCCTTGTGGCAGGCCTCAGATATTCTCCGATCAAGGCCTCAAAGGCCTCGTCCGTGAGATCAATGAAATATGACCCGTCTTTGGGACCGATCTTGAAGCCTCCTCCTATCTTGCCTGAGAACTTCGCGTCGATCCCTCCTGACAGGGCTTTGGAGAGCTCCCCGTTGATGAAAGGTTCCAGCTCGCTTTTCAGGCTTTCCGGAAGCGTTAGCTCCAGGTCGACACTCTCCTGGGAGTTGAAGTTCCTCGCCACCGAGGTGATGATCTCTTTCACAAAGCCGGAGGAAGACAAGGCGGAAGTCGCTTTGCCGCCAACCATCCCGTTGACCATGAGATTCTCTATGTCCCTCTTGATAGATTGAAGGCTCTGAGTGGCCGCCATTTTGATGTCACCCTCGACCTTCACCTGATAGTCACGGGCATCCTTCTCGGCTTTCTTGATTATCTCCCCGGCTTTTATCTGGGCCGCCTCGATAATTTCCGTGGCCTTCGACTCGGCTTTGGCTAGGATGGCCTCACCTTCTTCCTTACCCTTTGACAGACCTTCCCTGTAAAGCTTGTCGGTCAATTCCTGGAGTTTGTTATCCATATAATCCCTTGTTGTTTTTCAAATATAGTAAAAAAAATGGTTTGACGCTAACCGAGGAAACCGAGCAAGATGCCTGCCGCCACGGCGGAGCCGATCACACCGGCCACGTTTGGCCCCATGGCGTGCATAAGAAGGTGGTTGTCAGGGTCAAACTCGCGGCCGACGATCTCCGACACCCTTGCGCTGTCAGGCACGGCAGAGACACCCGCATTGCCGATGAGAGGGTTGATCTTGCGGTCGCCTTTCAGGAAGAGGTTCCAGAATTTCACGAACAGCACACCTACCGTTGTGGCTATGACGAAGGAAAGGAGTCCCAAGAGGAATATCTTGAGAGAGTTGCCGGAGAGGAACTTGTCGGCTTGGGTCGAGGCTCCGACAGTGAGTCCGATGAGGGTGGTGACCACGTCGATGAGTGGTCCTCTGGCGGTCTCGGCGAGACGCTTTGTGACTCCGCTCTCTTTCAACAGGTTCCCGAAGAAGAGCATACCAAGCAGGGGAAGACCGGAGGGCACGATGAAAGCGGTGAGGAGGAATCCCACGACAGGGAATATTATCTTCTCTTTCTGACTGACCTGCCTCGGGGCGGGCATCCTTATCAAACGCTCTTTCTTAGTCGTGAGAGCCAGCATTATAGGCCTCTGGATGACCGGAACAAGGGCCATGTAAGAATACGCGCTCACGGCTATGGCGCCCATAAGGTCAGGTGCGAGCTTTGACGAGAGGAAAATGGCGGTCGGGCCGTCAGCTCCTCCGATGATTCCGATCGCGCCAGCCTGGTTGGGGTCAAAGCCCAGCAGCAGGGCGAGGAGATACGCGCCGAAAATGCCCGTCTGGGCAGCGGCTCCGATCAGCAGCAGCCTTGGCTGGGAGATCAGTGCCGAGAAGTCGGTCATGGCTCCGATCCCGAGGAAAATGAGCGGGGGGTACCAGCCTTGCTTCACTCCCTGGTAAAGGGTGTTCAGAACCGAGCCGTCCTCGTAGACTCCGATATTCAGTCCCGGGAACATGGGAATGTTCCCGATGATCATTCCGAAGCCGATGGGAACCAGGAGTAATGGCTCCCAGCCTTTCTTGATGGCGATCGTGATAAACACGATGCCTATCGCGATCATGGCCAGGTTCTGCCATGTGGCGTTGGCGAATCCTGTGAAAAACCAGAATTGCTTCAGATTCTCAATGATGGTGCTCATTCTATGCGATCTTGACTATCTCAGCACCCTCGAGCACTGAGTCACCCTTGTTCACGAGGATGGCGGTGACAGTCCCGTCACCAGGAGCCTGGATCTCATTCTCCATCTTCATGGCCTCGATCACCGCGACCTTCTGTCCAGCTTTGACAGCCTGTCCCTCTTTGACGGAGACTTCGATTATGACTCCGGGGAGGGGAGAGGTGACAGCCTTTCCGGCGCCTGCGGGAGCGGCCGGGGCAGCTGGAGCCGCGGCCACGGCCGCGACAGAGGGCTTGTCATTCTGAGGCGAAGCCGAAGAATCTTTAGCCACGGAGACAGGCTTGTCCATCTCCACCTTGTAGGAGGCACCGTTGACAGTCACATCAGCGATGTTGCCTTCCACGGAATTGATCTCAACGTCATATTCGTTGCCATTGATCTTGAATTTGTAGGTCCTCATATCTGATTGTCTTTATTTTTATCGTGGTAATTGCCTGAAATTCTGTGTTTTGTCTGCCCAGTTTCCGCTGGTGGACGGTTTTATCGTGATGACCATGCTCTCGAGGTCGTGGACACCGCCGGAGAGATAGTCGTCAAGCGCCATAGCGATCGCCGCATAGACCTCTCCGCCGAATTCCTGTGACAGGGCCATGGAGATCGCGGCCGCTATCTCGGGTGTCAGCCCACCCCGCGCGACACGCGCTTTTTTCTCCTTCCGGGGCTTCCGGGAGCTTTCCTGGCTCCGCTTGTTGAAATCGCCGATCCAGCCGAAGATGAACGCCAGGATCAGCAGGGCCGAGAAGACGACTATCACGGCGATCAGGGTAAGCACCCAGCCATGAGGATCCTGCTCTTTCATGATCTGGCTCTTGGTCTTGGCGTCGACATCACCGTTGTAGGAGCCTGGCGTGGGGGTAGGGTTGATCTCAGTCTTGAAATCCATCTCCTTCACCCCGTAGGGTACCCTGACCACGGAGTGGTCCGCGGGCAGGTCCGAGGGTATCTCCACCTGGTCGATTATAGTCCTTCCGTCATTGCTGACAAGATAGACGGTGGAGCCTCTCCTTAGCTTGAAGTTTGTGTGGAAAGTGCCATGTGAGGCGTCACCGCTGGCGTAGAAGACCACGCTCTGGCGGGGTCCCAGCTGGGCGGAACGGTCAGAGGTGGGGATATGATATTTCCTCAGGTCCGACTTGTCGTCGGATAGATAGCACCCGCCGAACTTGACGGTGCCGTTGGATGTGTTGAACAGCTCGATCCATCCGTTCCTGTGCCCATAGCCGTCCGTGAGCCCGTCCGTGTTTTCCACGAGAACCTCCCCGATCAGAAGGTCGGTAAGGTTCTGGGCTCCGGCGGAAAGCGTGGCCAGGAAGGACACGGCCGCCAAAATGAATATCCTGGACTGTCTCATCATTTACAAAGGAAGGTTGTCGTGTTTCTTCGCGGGCATCATCTGTTTCTTTCCGGCAAGCTGCTCCAGGGCGCGGATCACCCTGAAGCGGGTGTTTCTCGGCTCGATCACATCATCGATGTAGCCCTTCTGGGCGGCCTGGTAGGGGTTGTTGAACAGTTCCTCATACTCGGCCTTCTTCTCTTCCCGTATCTTCTTTTGCTCATCGGGGTCTTCAACAGCCTTTATGTCCTTGGCATATAGCACATTGACCGCTCCGTCAGCACCCATGACGGCGATCTGGGCTGAAGGCCAGGCGTACACGAGATCCGCCCTGAGGTGCTTGCTGCTCATCACGATGTAGGATCCGCCGTAGCTCTTGCGGAGCTCGACTGTCACCTTAGGAACGGTCGCCTCGCCATAAGCGTAAAGCAGCTTGGCTCCGTTGGTGATCACCGCGCCGTATTCCTGCTGGGTCCCGGGCAGGAAACCGGGGACATCCACAAGGGAGACGATGGGGATGTTGAAGGCGTCGCAGAAGCGCACGAAACGGGCACCCTTGCGGGAGGCGTTGATGTCGAGGACTCCGGCGAGCATTTTGGGCTGGTTGGCCACTATGCCGACGCTCCTTCCGTTCATGTGGGCGAATCCTACGATGATGTTCTTGGCGAAATCCTTGTGGATCTCGAAGAACTTGCCGTCATCGACTATGCTGGTGATGACCTTGTACATGTCGTAGGGTGTGTTGGGGTTGTCGGGCACAATCTCGTTGAGGCTGTCGTCCACCCGGCCGACAGGGTCGTCCGTGGGAACTCTCGGCGCCTCTTCCATGTTATTCTGGGGAATATAAGAGAGAAGTTCCTTGATTGTCCGGATACCCTCCTCCTCATCCGCTGCCGCGAAGTGGGCCACTCCGCTCTTCGAGGCGTGGACGCTTGCTCCGCCCAGCTCCTCCTGGGAGACCTCCTCACCAAGGACGCTTTTGACCACGGCGGGGCCGGTGAGGAACATGTAGGAGGTGTTCTTTACCATGACAGTGAAGTCTGTCAGTGCGGGGGAGTATACCGCTCCGCCGGCGCAGGGACCGAATATCCCGGAGATCTGTGGGATCACACCGGAGGCGAGGATGTTCCTCTCGAATATCTCCCCGTACCCGGCCAGCGAGTCGACGCCTTCCTGGATCCTGGCGCCACCGGAATCATTGAGGCAGATGAATGGAGCCCCGTTCCTTGACGCGAGATCCAGGACCTTGCAGATCTTCTCGGACATTGTTTTCGAGAGAGAGCCTCCTGAGACAGTGAAATCCTGGGCCGCGACATAGACCAGCCGTCCGCCAATCGTACCCATGCCGGTCACGACTCCGTCGCCATCTGTATGCTGTTTGTCCATCCCGAAGTTGACACAGCGATGGACAACGAACATGTCGAATTCCTCAAAGCTGCCCTCGTCCAGAAGAAGCGCGAGCCTCTCCCTCGCGGTGAGCTTGCCTTTCTGGTGCTGGGCGTCTATCCTTTTCTGCCCTCCGCCCAATTTGGCCGAGGCCCTGCGCTCGACCAATCTGGCGATATTTTCCTGTTGGATGCTCATATTGATGTAGTTATGTCTTTGTTTAAACCGTAATTTGACAAATTTACCAAAAATCCCGTTTTTCTCAAATGGATAATCCGGATTTAGGCTTAAAATAGATTTAAAAAACAGCACCCTGGCCAGCGACGCTGGCCAGGGTACTGTTTTTGTAAGGATGTTATCCGCTTTTTTGGGGAGGTGCTACTCCTCCGCCGGCTTCATGGTGTTGTAGACAGCCGTGACATCGTCATCGTCCTCAAGCAGGCCGGTGAGCTTGTCAAGTGTCTCCCTCTGCTCGGGAGTGACATCTTTCAGCTCCGTGTTGGGAATCCTCTCGAATCCTCCGGACACGAGCTCATAACCGTTGTCCTCGATGAATTTCTGGATGGAGCCGTAGGAACTGTACGCGCCGTAGATGACGATGTTCCTGGTGACGTCTCCGTCCTCGTTCTCCTGCTCCTCGGTGAAGACCTCGGGATCGTCGTCGCAGTCGCAGAGCTCAAGCTGAAGCTCCTCTATGTCAAGACCTTCCTTGTCCTTGACGCGGAAAACGCACTTGTGGTCGAACATAAAGCTGACACTGCCGCTCGTGCCGAGAGCGCCTCCACACTTCGTGAAATAGCTGCGGACATTCGCCACGGTCCTGGTGTTGTTGTCGGTGGCCGCCTCCACGAGGTAGGCTATGCCGTGGGGACCGTATCCCTCATAGACAATCTCCTTGAAATCACCCTGATCCTTCTCAAGAGCCTTCTTGATGGCTCTCTCGACATTATCCTTGGGCATATTCTCGCTCCTGGCCTCGGCCATGAGAGCCCTGAGCCTGGGGTTTCCGGTCACATCCGGGCCGCCCTGCTTGACAGCGATGGTGATCTCCTTCCCGATCTTCGTGAAGGTCTTGGCCATGTGCCCCCATCTCTTGAACTTCCTTTCCTTGCGGAACTCAAACGCTCTTCCCATGACTATTTATTGCTTTCGATCCTGGTGATGTACTTGTCGATGTCGTATCCTTCCATGGACTGGGGATACTTGTCCTTGATGGTCTTGTAGTATGATAGGGCCTTGGCGTTGTCGCCCAGCTGCTCGCAGACCACGCCGGCCTTGAGCATGTAAGTGGCGGCGAACATGTTGTCTCCGACAGCGATAGCCTTGTCGAAGTAGGACAGCGCCTCCTTATAGTCCTCGAGCCCAGTGTAGGCGTCTCCGACGCATCCGAGGGCGCGGGCTTTCAGGATGCTCTCCTTGCCATTGTATTTCTTGAGGTAACCGATGGCGGCCTGGTAGTTCCCGAGCTGGAGCTCGCAGACCCCGGCGTAGAAATACACATCCTTGCCGGCCTTGGCTCCGAAGTCGTCGATGATTTGGGAGAATCCAAGCACATTCCCATCGCCGTTGAGGGCCAGCTCATACTCGCCGGAACGGAAATTCGCCTCGGCAGGGTACATCTGGGCCACGGCCTCACGGCTCTTTGGCTGGTAGTAGAACTTGTAAAAGCACACGATAGCGAGTCCGATAACCAGCAACGCGATCAAAACTGTGTAGATGGTCTTTTTGTTTTCACGGAAGAACTGGTCGGTTTTGGAGACGGTCTCGCTCACTTTCTCCTGGCGCTCCTGTTCTTTCAGGTCAGCTGTTTTCTTTGCCATTTCTATTTGTTTTTTGTTTTATTGTCTCTTGCTTCTGTGACAGTCCGCAAAAATAGAAAAAATTGTTTAATCATGCAATATGATTATCTTTGCTTATCTTTGCGCTACAGACTTTCATCGGATGCCGACGCTTAAAAAAATAGCCGTCCAGGACTTCAGGAACATAGTTCTGCAGGAGCTCTCCTTTTCCCCGAACATCAATTGCGTGTCGGGGAACAACGGGGAGGGAAAGACTAATCTCATGGACGCTATCTGGTACCTGTCCATGACCAAAAGCGCGTTTTCCCCCTCGGACAGGTTCAATTTCAGGCACGGTACGAATGCTTTCGCGATCTCCGGGACGTATGACATGGGGGAAGGATTCCAGACCAGGTTTTCCGTGAAGGTCGACTCGAAAGGGGAGAAGAAGGTCCGCAGGGATGACAAGCCCTATTCCAAGGTCGCCGAGCATATAGGAGTCCTGCCGATAGTGATGGTCTCACCTTCGGACATATCCCTTGTCAGTGAGAGCGGGGATGACCGCCGCCGTTTTGTGAATTCTGTGCTGTCCCAGATGGACAGGGAATACCTTTCCGCCATGCAGCAGTACAACCGTCTGCTTTTCCAGAGGAACAAGATGCTGAAGGACGGGTCTTCCGACGATTCCCTCCTGGATATATTCGACGAGCGGATGGACGCCCACGCCGCCAAGGTGCATCAGGTCCGGGACGCTTTCGCGAGGGATCTGGAGCCTGTTGTCTCCGAGTACTACAAAGCTCTCTCCGGCGGGAAGGAGACAGTCTCGATCAGCTACTCCTCCGATCTGGGCAAGGCTCCGCTCGCGGTTCTCCTGAGATCCTCCAGGGAAAAGGACAGGATGTTCGGGTACACGACCTCCGGGGTCCAGAGGGATGATTTCGTCTTCAAGATGGACGGGTATCCGATCCGCAGGTGCGGCTCGCAGGGACAGCAAAAGTCTTTCCTGGTCTCCCTGAAACTCGCCCAGTACGAGATCATGAAGAGAAGGTACGGTTTCCCCCCGACCTTGCTCCTGGACGATGTGTTCGACAAACTGGACATGGGAAGGATCGCCAATCTCCTTGGGATGGTTGCCGGGAAGGATTTCGGCCAGATATTCATTACGGACAGCAATAAGGTGAGGATGGCGGGAATCGTGGACAGGCTGACTGCAGACAGGGCTTATTTCGAGGCCGAGGGAGGGGAATTCAAGGAGGTCGGGAATGTCTGATTTCGGTAAAATAAAGGGGGTGCCCAGGAAAGAGGCTTTGGGGATGGACCAGGTCATTCCTCTTTTTGTGCGTTCAAGGGGACTGAGCGCCGCCTTGAACACCCGGCGGGTTTTCTCGGCCTGGGACGAGGTGTCTGGTGTCAAGGATTTCACTCTGAGAAAGTTCTATAGGGACGGGAAGCTCTTTGTTACCCTTTCTTCCTCAATGGTCCGCACCCACCTTGAGTTTCAGAAAGATTCGATCCTGCGCTCCCTGAACTCTTTTCTGGAAAAAGACAGCCTGTTCGACAAGTCTTGCGAGAAGGTAGGGCTGGTGAAGGATATTATTCTCAAGTGATATGGAAGAAGGAAGGATAAAAATTGTGGTCGATGACGCCATCCCGTTCATATCCGGGATACTGGAGCCGTACGCCGAAGTCGTTTACAAAGGTGGAAGGGAAATTTCCCGCGAGGATTTGCTTGATGCCCAGGCACTTGTCATCCGCACAAGGACGCGGTGTGACGCCTCGCTCCTTGAGGGGACCGCTGTGAAGTTCATCGCTACCGCCACGATCGGGACGGATCATATCGACCATGAGTATTGTGACAGCCAGGGCATAGTTGTCCGTAACGCGGCCGGATGCAACGCCGGGGGGGTGATGAACTACGTGTTCTCTGCCTTGTACGGGGTGGCTTCCCGCAAGGCTATCCGTCTGGAGGGACGCAAGTTGGGTATAATAGGAGTCGGGAATGTCGGAAGCAGGGTGGACAGGGTGGCTGGTAACCTGGGATTCAAGGTCCTGAAGAATGATCCCCCGAGGATGGAGGTTGAGGGACCGGAGGGCTTCTGTGACCTGGATTATCTTCTCCACAACTCGGATGTGGTCACGATGCATGTCCCCCTGGACAGCGTGACGCGCGGGATGTGCGATGACTCCTTTTTTGGGAAGATGCGTCCCGGAGCCATATTCATAAACGCCTCGAGGGGAGAGGTGGTCGATGACGCCGCCTTGAAAAGGGCCATCCCCAAACTCGGGCCGGTGATTGTCGACACCTGGAACAATGAGCCTGACATTGACAGGGAGCTTATGGATATGGTGGACATAGCCACTCCCCACATCGCGGGTTATTCCTACCAGGGCAAGCAGAACGGCACCGCGGCTTCCGTCAGGGCTTTGGCCCGCTTCTTTGGCTTCGGTGAATTGTACGAGTTCTTCCCGAAGACCGAGCTTCCGAGCCTTGAGGCTGTCAAGCTGGACCTCAAAGGCAAAAAGCAGGGCGAGATAACCTCCGCCCTGCAATACAACTATCCGATCTTCACGGACGATTTCATGTTCCGGATGGATCCCGGCGCCTTCGAGAGCCTTCGGTCCCACTATCAGTACCGCAGGGAGTTCTATCTCGACTGATCCTGCTTGCCGGCGCTGACGACCTTGCCTTTCTCGCGGTAGGTCACCTCACCGGATCCGCTGACATACTTGATCGTGACCGACTCGGCCTCCATGTTCCCGGAATAGAAAAAGCCGGATCCCCGCTTGTCCAGGGTGAGGCTTTTTGTCTCTCCCTCAAGCGTGATGTCTCCTGACCCTGAGCCTGTTAGCGAGACTGAGCCGGCGTTGAGGTGGATATCCATGTCGCCGGAACCTGACTTCCCGACAATGATTTCGCCTGTTATCTCACATCCGTCAATCTTGACGTCTCCGGAGCCTTTGACATCCAAGTTGAGCGATTCTCCGCTCAAAGTATTCTCAAAGTGTATGTCTCCGCTTCCGTTCTTGTCGAGGGACCGGATACCTGGAGCATAGACGGTGACTGTCTCATTGTTGGCCACTATCACGCCCCTGCTGTTATTGTCGAAGAAGATTTTCAGGGTGCCGTCCTCATTCTCGACGCGGATCTCGTCCCTTGAGCGGTGAGTGCCTGAAACAATCACCTCCGGCTCGCCTTCCCTCGGGATGAATGTGACATCCATCCAGTCCGAGACCTTTAGGCTGGTGAATTCTCCTGGATGGAAGACCGCCGGCTCGGACTCTTGATATACTTCCTCGGACATTTCCGCCCTCCAGCTCATCTCTTTCTTGATTTCCTCCTTGGCCTCGTCGCTGATGCGGATATAGCATGAGGAGGCTACGGAGGCGATGACCGCCATCGCTGTGGCGGCTATCGCGCGGTTGATTGATCTCATATTGTAATCTATTTATTGTCAAATATTTCTTTAGGGTCGAGACCGAGCAGGTCCATCTTGCGGATTATTCCCGGAAGCTCCTCTTCCAGGAATTCTTTCCGGGAGCTGTCGAGAACTATGTCCCTGGCTCCGTCCGAGATGAAATACCCGATGCCCCTCTTGTTGTGGATCACCCCTTCCGAGGTGAGCCTCTCGTAGGTCCGCATCACAGTGTTCGGATTGACCCCGATAGTGGCGCCGTACTCCCTCACTGAGGGAATCCTGTCACCGGCTTTCAGCTCGCCGGAGAGAATGCGTTCCAGGATGGTGTCGCGGATCTGTAAGAATATGGCTTTGTTTGAGTTGAATTCCATAGACGAAGCGGATTTAATGTTGGAGTTTCTTGACTTTGAACCAGGACCAGAGCCCAAGCCCGCCTACAATGATAATGAGATAGAGGTTGGCCAGGAAGTTGAACCAGAAGTCGAAGTGGTCCATGTGGCTCTCGGTCCATTTGGCGAGAGATTCCAATATTGACGGGATGTCTATGGATGAGGCAGTGGCCGCCGCCAACGCCGAGAGAGCCATCGAGATCACGAAAAGAGCGAGGATTGTCTTGGCGATCTTGCCTTTCTTGAAAAGCAAGGCTCCTAGCAGGAACACCGAGACAGTCTGCAGGACTCCCGAGGCCAAAAACCACAGCCCTTTGGCTCCAAGTTTGACCCCTCCATTCGTGATCCCGTCGTTGTCGAACCTCAACCATGCTCCAAGTATCGAGGAACCAGTATGCTTGTCCACAAGGCAGACCAGGACATCACTGACAAGGTAGCCGCAGAAGAACACCGCCGGTATTATGACAAGGCAAACCAGCATCATCGAGACGAATTTCTCCAGTCTCGACGCGGGCAGCTCGATCCAGTCGGCTCCCGGGGCCTTCTCGGTCAGGAAACCGTATGTCCTGGACGGGAATATCATCAGGAACAAACCTGCCGCGGCAGCGAAGATGGCGAGCCTGAATCCGAGCGGAGGTCTGCTTATGGGAATCCCCGAGAACAGGGCCGCGATGCCGTCATGGCCGAGGGCGGCGAAAAACAGATAGATCAGGTGGAAGATCATTGGAAGGATGGCGAAGGTTATCAGGAATAGCCTCTGATCCTTCCAGCGGGATTTGAGGTCGAATGCGAGGTACTTGCGGAAACGGCTTATGTTGAATGAGTTGCTCATGGTTATGCCTCCTCTTTTACGCTGTTGAACATTTCTTTTATCAAGGCCTTGTGGGCGTGGACGGCATTGAAAAGGGCCTCGATGTTGACTTTGCTCTCCTGACCGTCATGATTCGGCATGACCTGAAGCAGCCCCCCTGGCAGCGGCTCCCTGAACAGCGCGTCTTCCTTGAAAGCAGTGCCGTAGTCGAAATACAATTTCGAGGAAATCTCCTCCATGGTGGCGTTCAGGAGCACATCCCGTTTGTCCAGGATGATCACGGGATCGATTATGTTCTCGAGATCCCTCACCTGGTGGGTGGAGATCACTATGGTGCTATCCTCTGAGGTATGGCTCATGATAGCCGAGCGGAACTGGGACTTGGAGGGTATGTCGAGTCCGTTGGTCGGCTCGTCCATGAAGAGGTATTTGGCGCCTGTCGCCAGAGCGAATGAGATGTAGGTCTTCTTGAGCTGTCCAGCCGACATCTTGCTCATCACTTGCCCGGGCTCAGTCTCGAACTCCTTCATTATCTGGAGGAATAGATTGTGGTCGTAGTTGGGCCAGAACCGCCCCCTTTCCTTGGCATACTCCGCGGCTCCCATCGCTACCGGAGCGACCTCATCCGGGAGATAATACTGCTTCTCGAGGAGTGACGGGCTCCTGTCGAAAGGGTTTTCCCCGTCTGTGAGAATGCTGCCCCGTCCGGCCTTCTTCAGGCCGCAGAGCAGGGTGAGCAGGGTTGTCTTGCCGACCCCGTTCTCTCCCAGAAGACCGTAGATGCGGCCTTCTTCCAGATGGGTGCTGATGTTCTCAAGCACGAGATCTTTCCCGTAGCTGAAGACAAGGTCTTTGATCTCAATCATATATTTGCGATTTTAGTGTATTAGTTTAATAGTACACCGCAAATATACGAATGATTTTTATTTAACCAAATATTTCTTGAGTTTTTTTTCCCTGAATTCGCTGGGAGTCATGCCAGTGACTGATTTGAATTGGTGACGGAAATTTGACTTGTCCTTGATTCCCAGTGACTTCCCGATCTTGTACGCCGGAATCTCCGGGAATCTGACAAGCAGGTCCATGGCCTCTTCTATTCTCAATTCCTTTCTCCAGGTCAGGAATGGCTTCCCGAATCTGGTGGAGCAAAAGAAGCTCAATTCCTCACCTGTGAGATCCAGGTCCTTGAGTATCTCATCGATCGAGGGGTAGCAGATCTTGTGTTTTCCTTCGGCCACCCACTCCTCGAGGCGACTCCCGACCATTCCGATGACTTTCCTTGCCAGTTCGGCCTCGGCGTTTCTTTTGATTCTCAAGCCTCGCCTCCTTTTAAGCCTGAATCTCAATGCCGAGAGTTGAAGTTTTTCGTTGTTCAAGCGCATATTAATCTCTGTTACAAAAAAAAGGTATAGCAATTTAGGAAAATTGCCTTACTTTTGCAAGTTGTATATTAACGGATATGTTGAGAATTGATGACTTCGCCTCTTTCCGAAGAGTTGCCACACCTTTTTATTATTATGACATTGACTTGTTCCAGCGGACCGCTGACAAGGTCGCGGAACTCTCCGCCGCCACTGGTATACATGTCCACTACTCGCTGAAAGCGAACTCTGACAGGAGACTCAACGATATGATCAGCTCCAGGGGTATCGGCGCTGATTGCGTGAGCGGGGACGAGATTGACTTCGCCGTGAGCTGCGGGTATGATCCCAAGAAGATTTTCTTCGCCGGGGTGGCCAAATCCGACAAAGAAATTTGCCAGGCCTTCCAGGTGGGGATCGGCGCTTTTGTCGTGGAGTCCTTGGAGGAGATAGAGATTGTCAGTGACATCGCCCGAAGGCTTGGCCGGAGGGCCCCCATGAGCCTGAGGATCAATCCGAACATAGATCCCCACACCCACCATTATATCACCACCGGACTTTACGAGGACAAGTTCGGAATCTCGGACAGGAGCTTCGACGAGGCTGTCACTATGGTGAGGGACAATCCTTATATTGATTTCTATGGGCTCCAGTTCCATATAGGCTCCCAGATCATGGAGGTCTCGGATGTGGTCCGGCTCGAGTGTGAGAAGGTGGGCAAGATTGTCGAGCGTTTTGAGTCCACCGGCCTCGTGGTCAAAAACATTGACCTTGGAGGCGGCCTCGGCGTGGACTATGACGATCCCGACGGTCATCCGGTGCCTGACTTCGATTGCTGGTTCAAGACCATCAGCGACAACCTCAAGCGCCGTCCCGACCAGACTATCCACATCGAGCCGGGACGGTCGATCGTGGCCCAGTCAGGCTCGCTCATAACGGAGGTACTTTATGTCAAGAAAGGAGAGAACCGTCGCTTCCTGATGGTTGACGCCGGCATGAATGATCTTATCCGTCCTGCTTTGTACGGGGCTTACCACAAGGTAGAGAACCTGACTGCGCATTATGAGGACAACGACAGCCGCCAGACCCGCGTGTATGACGTGGTGGGGCCTGTCTGCGAGTCGGCCGACTGCTTCGGGAAAGAGCGTCCCCTGGCCAAGAGCCGCAGGGGAGACCGGATCGCCATACGCAGTGCCGGAGCATACGGCCAGGTCATGGCGTCTCATTACAATATGCGACCTATCGCCCCGTCGGTATATTCAGACAGGGTGACGGAGGCTCCGAGAAGGAAGGATTATTTCGCGAGTGTCGATTAGGCGGACGCTTATCTGCGGAACCCGCGCATCCTTTGCGCCAGGTTGCCGGTGAGAGCGCCTTTCATCATCTTCCTGGTGGCCTCGAACTGTTTCAGGAGTTTGTTGACTTCCACCACGTTGGTTCCGCTCCCGTCGGCTATCCTCTTCCTCCGGCTGCCATTGATGATCTCAGGATTGTCCCTTTCCTCCGGAGTCATGGACATGATGATGGCCTCGATGCCCTTGAAAGCGGTGTTGTCGTCTATGTCGATGTCCTTTATCATCTTTCCCATCCCGGGAATCATGCCGGCGAGGTCCTTGATGTTCCCCATTTTCTTCACCTGCTGGATCTGATTATAGAAATCCATCAGGCCGAACTGGTTCCTGGCCAGTTTCTTACGGGTTTCCCTCGCCTGCTTCTCGTCGAATTGCTCCTGGGCTTTCTCAACGAGGGAGACGACATCGCCCATCCCGAGGATCCTGTCTGCGACACGCTCAGGATGGAACACGTCCATGGCGTCCATCTTCTCTCCGGAGGAGATGAACTTGATCGGCTTGCCTGTGACATATTTGATCGACAGGGCGGCTCCGCCTCTGGTGTCGCCATCCATCTTGGTCAAGACAACCCCGTCGAAATCAAGTCTCTCATTGAACACCTTGGCGGTCTCCACGGCGTCCTGGCCTGTCATAGCGTCGACCACGAACAGGGACTCCGTGGGATGGACGGCCTTGTGGAGGTCGGAGATCTCGTCCATCAGCTCCTGGTCGACGGCGAGACGTCCGGCGGTGTCTATGATCACTACAGGATAACCCTCGGCCCTCGCCTTTGAGATGGCTCCCTTGGCGATCTTGATGGGATCTTTCTCACCTTCCTCTGTGTAGACCTCGACCCCGATCTGTTCTCCGAGGACTTTAAGTTGCTCTATAGCCGCCGGGCGGAATGTGTCGCATGCGGCGAGCAGGACCTTCATCCCTCTCTTGCTCTTGATGTTGCCAGCGAGCTTGGCTGAGAAGGTGGTCTTGCCGGAACCGTTCAGACCGGCGACAAGGACGATGCCCGGGTTGCCTTTGATGTTGATGTCCGTGGACTGGCTGCCCATGAATCCGGCGAGTTCGTCGTGGACAATCTTTACCATCATCTGCTGGGGCTTGACGGCGGTGAGCACATTCTGGCCCATCGCCTTGACCTTGACCCTGTCGCAGAATTCCTTGGCGACCTTGTAGCTGACATCAGCGTCGAGCAAGGCCCTGCGTATGTCTTTCAGGGTCTCAGCCACATTTATCTCGGTGATCTTGCCTTCTCCCTTCAAAATCTTGAAGGAGCGCTCCA
>JAFVED010000263.1 GCA_017478125.1 Bacteroidales bacterium
GGCAGACCCCATGGTCAGCGTCATAGCGGCTGAGCCTGTCATATAATGAGATCACCCGCGGGATCGAATTCTCCCACACAGGCCCGTGAGTCGAGCATATCCTCCCGATCTCAATCCCGCCCAGCTTCTTCAAAGCGGCCTGAACCGGGCCACCGTATTTGCCGACTATGCTGGCGTAATACCGGGTCATCTCATCTTCATAATCCTCAAAAGTAGTTGATTTTGAATCGATTATATCTTCAGGAACAGCCTTGAATGACCCGAACGCGTCCCCGCTGAACAAAGTCTTCTCCTCAGGGCACCAAGTCACCATGGTCTCCGGCCAATGGACCATCGGCACCATAAAAAATTGGAGATTGACCGCCCCGAGTGGCAGGGTCTCCCCTTCCTTCACTACCCTTATATTGTCCGTGATACCCTGGTACCCCTCGATCATAGGCACAGCCTTGGCGTTAGTGACTATCTCGCAATCCGGATACACCTCACGGATAACAGCCTGGAGAGCGCTGTGATCCGGTTCCATATGGTTCACGACAAGGTAATCGACAGGACGGTCTCCTATCTCTGATTTGATGTTGGCTATGAACTCCCTCTCAAACTGGGCCGCCGCCGTGTCGATCAGCGCCACCTTCTCGTCTACCACAAGATATGAGTTATAGCTCACTCCGTATGGAAGTGGCCACTGCCTCTCAAATAGCGTCGTCTTATTGTCGTTCACTCCGACATAGCGGATTCTGTCACTGAGTCTCATTCCTGTTACTGTTTTAAGGTCACGCGAATTTAGTAAACTTATTCCTCTTTTTGCTAAATTTGTGTCTGACAAGGCATCTAAAATGGCCAAAAAGAGCCTTAACAATAATGTTATAATTATTAATACTTTTGTTTTATTACTTAAATAACAATTAGTTAGAAGTAAACATGAATATCGACACCCATACAGCCCAAAGTTCCATGCTTCCTCCCCTTCCGGAGCGTATGAGACCGCGCGAATTGTCCGAATACGTGGGGCAGAAGCATCTTGTCGGCGAAGGTTGCATCCTGAGGAACATGATCACCAGCGGCAACCTGAGCTCCTTCATTCTATGGGGTCCCCCGGGTGCCGGGAAGACCACCCTGGCCGGGATCATCGCCTCGTCTCTCAAAAGGGATTTCTACACTTTGTCCGCCGTAAGCGCCGGAGTCAAGGACGTGCGCGATGTCATAGAGAAAGCAAAGGGAAGGTCGGTCTTTTCCAAAGGAGCCGCGCCGATCCTGTTCATCGACGAGATCCACCGTTTCAGCAAGTCCCAGCAAGACGCCCTTCTTGGGGCGGTTGAAAACGGAACGATCGTGCTGATAGGAGCAACCACTGAAAACCCGTCGTTCGAGGTGATCACTCCCCTCCTGTCGCGTTGCCAGGTGTTTGTGCTGAAATCGCTCGAGGTTGAGGACCTGCAGACTCTCCTGGACAGGGCCTTGAGGGAGGATGTGCTGCTGAAAGAGAAGGAGATCGAGGTGACGCAGAAGGAAGCTATCTTCAGATACAGCGGCGGCGACGCGCGGAAACTGTTGAACATCTTGGAGATAGTTGTTGACTCGTTCGCCGGGAAAGAGGGCAAGGTGACAATTGACAACAAAACCGTGACCGACTGTGTCCAAGAGAATATAGCGATATACGACAAGGACGGCGAGATGCACTATGACATCATCTCGGCGTTCATCAAGTCGATCCGTGGCTCGGATCCCAACGCCGCGGTCTACTACCTGGCCAGGATGCTCGACGGCGGTGAGGATCCCCTGTTCATCGCGAGAAGGCTCTGCCTGTCGGCGTCCGAAGATGTCGGGCTGGCCAATCCAAACGCACTCCTGCTCGCGAACGCGTGCTTCCAGGTGGTCCACCAGATTGGTATGCCGGAAGCGAGGATACCACTTGCCGAGGTTACAGTCTACCTCGCGAGTTCTCCTAAAAGTAACGCCTCCTACCTCGCTATAGAAAAGGCACTTGCGGCAGCAAAAGAAGATCGTGTGAAAGCTGTCCCCCTATATCTCAGGAACGCGCCGACGAAGCTCATGGAGGATCTCGGATACGCCGATGGCTACAAATATGCCCACGACTATCCGGGACATTTCGTGGACCTGGAATTCATGCCACAAGGGCTTGAGGGGACCGTATTCTATGAGCCGGCCCCCAACCCTCATGAGGACCGGCTCAAAGCCTACTTGAAAGCCTGCTGGCCAAAATACTACCTGTGACGCGAAGCCGCTAGAACAGCCGGTCGACAGAAGATATGATCTCCTCTACAGAGAGGTCTGGACTCAGAACCAGGTCCGGAGTCTTGAGCTCGAATCCGAGGCTTGTGGCGTTCAGCATTCCAGCCCCAGTGATGTTCAGCATGACCGTCTCATCCTTTTTGACAGTCCCCTCATCAAGGGCCTTCTTCAGCGCGGCCACGGCGGAGGCGGCCGCGGGGAAAACGTCATATCCCTCCTTGTTATAGACCTGGAGCATCCAGTACACGATGTCGTCGTTAGTCACTTTGTAGAAGTCCCCTCCGGAAGCCTTCAAGACATCGAACAAGCCACCGGCGAGGCTGTAAGGCGGTTTCCTGTTGGACAGAACCTTAGCGAGGATAATCTCCGCGTATTTGCGGGAATCCTCCGGGGTGATCGGAACAAGATCCCTTGATCCGGCCTTCCAAGAGTCATACATCAACGTGTAAGGCGCGTTCTGCGCGCAATATACCCTCATGTTGTTGCCGCCGAAACGTCCGTCCTTCTCAAGCCGGCAGGCATTCTCCCACGCCGCGATGGCGCCTGTGCCGCTTCCGACCGCCTGGAAATAAGCGTCAGGAATACGACCGATCACCTCCACGGCACTAAGGATCGTGGTTCCCATTCCATCCCTGCGGGCGACGTTCTTGGCCCCGCCCTCGGCAAGATACCTCGGGTCCTGGCAAAGCTTCTCGCCCAAGGCGATAGCGTCGTAATAGTCAGTCCCATGGGGTGTGGCGATGACCTTGACGCATGGCTTGAGCTTCCTTGTGAACCACAAGTCGGAGACATTGTCGTTGGGAATGCAGATGACAATGGGAATATCGTTATCCGAACAGACCCGCGCGAACGCCCGGGCCGTGTTGCCGGCAGACTGGACCACAAGGACATGCTTGTCGTTCTTGGGCAATCTGGCGCACACGGAGAACGCCTCCGTCTCCTTGAACGAGCAGGTCTCCATCCTGGCGCCGCGTTTGGGGACATAGCCGGAGAGAGTGATATAAAGATTGTCCATGCCGAGCAAGTCCCCGAGACCGTTGCTCTTGTACGTCACAGGAGCGTGAGATTTCCTTAAGGTCCTCTTCACAGGGAGCCATTCGGCGTACCTGTAAAGCCCTCCGAGATCATCCCTGGGGGTGAATCTCTCATTTGAGTAGACAGCCCTCACCAGCGAGGGAGACGGAGCCTGAGGATCGGCGAGGGTCCAGCCGGCATCCTCGAAGACCCTGCCGGTACCGGCGTCCATCAGTTTGTAATCTGTTGCCTGAAATCTCATATTTGATTGATTTTTAGATTGTCATGAAAAGATATGCCATATAGGCGGCGAACAGGAGGAGGAACACCGAGCCGTCTCCCCTGCCGATCTTGTTGTTCCTGCCAGTCCACGCGCTTGTCAAAAGCACGACAGAGCTGAGAGCCAGTACCCCAATGTCAACCGCCTTTATGTTCGCGAACGACAGAGGACACACCAGGGCCGAGGAACCAAGTATCAATAAAATGTTGGAAATGTTTGATCCTATGATGTTTCCAAGTGCCAGAGCCCCTTTTTTCTTGGCGGCGGCCACCACACATGTCACAAGTTCGGGCAGAGAAGTCCCGCACGCCAGGATAGTGATTGCCACGAATTTCTCTGAAAGCCCCGCAGACCTGGCTATCCCGCACGCCGAATCCACAAACAAGTCGCCGCCGAAAACAAGCCCGGCCAACCCTCCGAGGACCATCAGGACCGCGACCCACAGCTTCCTCGCCGGGGCGGCAGGATCCACGTCTTCTCCGGCCTTGCCCGTCTTGAAAGACATCAGCATATACAAGACAAAAAGCAAGAGGAACACTCCACCTTTCCAGGCGGAGATAGTGTCGCCACTCCCGAGTCCGAGAAGAGTGCGGCTCATCCCGAATAGAACCAGGAGAACCGTGACGAGGATATTGACAGGGATGTCGCGGCGCTTGTTTTCCTGAGAGATGGCGACAGGATTGACCAGGGCGGTCACGCCCAGGATCAGAAGCACATTGAATATGTTGGAGCCGACGACGTTTCCGATGGCGATGTCTGAACTGCCCTTCAGGGCGCCCGTGAAACTCACCACAAGCTCCGGCATAGAGGTGCCGATCCCGACTATGGTCATTCCTATCAGGAACTCGCTCAGCCCGGCTTTACGAGCGATGGCGGAGGCACCGTCCACGAGAACGTCAGCCCCGGCAATGACCATCGCGAGGCCAAGTAAAAGGATCAAGATCTGAATCGCCATATATATCAATCCTGCCTGAGAGGCTCACCGGACGCCAGACGCTCCTTCGACAGGACCGGATTGGAGTAAATATGGAGGAATATGTCCCTCAGGTCGTCCCGGTTGAGCTTCTTCTCCACCTTGTCCAGACGATGCTCGGTGTACGCCTCGAAACTCTCGACATCCTCCCTGGTGTACAGGTCGGAGTACTTCGAGGTGCCTGATATCTTGTCAAAGGCGATGTAATTCGTCTTCCAAAGATGATAGCCGGCGATGACCCTTTTATCCACGGCGTGCCTGATCGCCTGGTAGCGGTCATTCTTGTCGCACTTGCTTGCCATCTCGATCTCTTCGGAAGTGAGCGGGAGACCGAAATTGAGATGGACATTGCCTTTCTGCTGACGTATGCCCATAACAATGCTGTGCATATCCTCGTGACGGCTCTTCACATACTTTCTCGTCCGCGATATAAGAATCTCCCTGGCCTTCCTGACATCGCAGGGCTCGTACTCATAGGAGATGCTCAGCGGGATTATATTGAGTTCCAGGAAATTCTCCTGGATGGATTTCTCGCCGCTCATGTCGAGCATCTTGAGAAGCCCCTGCTCGGTTGTGTCGATCCCGTCCTTTGTCCTGCCCTGCCTCTGGGCAAGCCAGATAGACGCCTTGCCGGACGTGATTGTCTGGCGGATATACTTCGAGAGCATCTGGGAGGAAAGGTAAAGCTCGCGGGCGGAGATACCGCGGATCACCTTAATCATCCGGTTAGACCGCAATAGGTATTCGACTGTCTTGCTTTCCTTTATGAGATTGTCTCCCACACAGATCTCAGTCATCGGGATTCCGTTGCGGAAGAAAACCATCTGCGTGATCGCCGGATCAAGGATGATGTCCCTGTGATTGGACATCGCCAGGAATTTTCCCTTTATGCCTTTGATATAGCTAATCCCGTCGTAAGAGAAATGGTTGACTGTGTGGTCGATACACCAGCCGACCGCCTCATTCATCACCCTTTCCTGAAACTCGTCTATGCTTCTGACTGACTTCAGGGCGTCCCGGAGATATGTGACGGGCCTGTCCGGGAAGAGATATTCCGAAATGGCGAAGACAGCGGGATGGTTGGCCACTTTGCCGAGAGCCTTCACAGCCTCTTCGTCATTGTACGGGCAAATGTTGTCGAATTCGTTCATGTAACAAAATTAAGCAATTTCACAGCTATTCGCAATAGCGTCGCCACGGAAAAGGACCGAGCTGTCCCCGTAGCTCAAGAAACGGAACCCATTGGCGAGGGCATAGTCGTAGATCACGCGCCAATCCCCGCCGACGAAAGCGGAGATGAGCAGGATGAGGGTACTTTCAGGCTGGTGGAAATTAGTGACCAGCACATCGACCAGCCGGAACTTGAAGCCTGGCACTATTATGATCCTTGTGCCGACTTTGACCTCATCCAGGTTCTCCTTCTCCAAGTATCTGATTATGGCGTCGATAGACTCTCCTACGGAATAAGGGTGATCCCTCTGGTACGGCACCCACTGGCCCACGTCCTCAGGAACGCCTTTCTCTATGCAGCTCACTCCGACATAGTACAGGGACTCGAGCGTGCGGACCGACGTTGTGCCAACAGCGATAAGGCTGCCGGCATTGTCCCGGATACGCCGCAGCAAATCGAGGCTCACGCTGAACGGCTCCCGGTGCATAGGATGCCCGGAGATCTCGGCGCTCTTGACGGGAAGAAACGTGCCGGCGCCGACATGGAGGCACACATTACCGACTCCGATCCGCCTGGACCGGATCCCCTCCAGCACACGGCCGGTGAAATGCAGTCCGGCGGTAGGGGCGGCGACCGAGCCCCGGACCCTGGCATATAAAGTCTGATAACGCTCTATGTCAATATCTTCCGTACCTCTGTTGAGATATGGAGGGATCGGTACAGAGCCGCATATATCCAATACATTCGAGAAAGGATGGCCACCTTCCCATGTGAATTCCACCTCCCCGGTACGGTCATCCCGGCCGACAAGCCTCGCGCGCGGGTCCAGCTCAGCAACCTCAGGCGAATTATCGGGATTGTAAAGGGTCAGGATATCCCCTTTCCACCTCTTGGCATTGCCGATCACGCATTTCCACACGCACGACGAGGTTGAGGCGAACGCGGTGTTATATTCCGGAGGATCAACAGGCTCAAGACAGAATATCTCGATATTGGCCCCTGATTCACGCCGGAAACGCAAGCGGGCTGGGACAACCTTGGTGTCGTTAAACACCATCAGCGAACCCTCCGGAAGCAGATCCGGCAGACTCCTGAAGACAAACTCATCGACTTTCCCGTCTTTGTAACGCAGGAGCTTGGATGAATCCCGTTCCGGAAGCGGATACTTGGCGATCCGCTCATCTGGAAGGTCATAACAATAGTCTTCTATCTTAATTACAGGTATCATCTTGAGAATTCAAAATTCCGTGACAATCTCTAATAACAACGCGAATTTAAACATTTCCGCCAATATCATGACAGGGGCGTTTCAAAAGGCAAGCACCCCGACACAAATGTGAATTCCGCACCACAAATTGTGAATTAAATCAACAAAGCGCATCCTGTCAACAAATGTCAAATCAGAAAATTTTAATAGCTAAAATATTATTTTGTAATCAACGCGTAATCAGATAGTTAAATAAACTTAAACAATTTTAAGATACAACAGAATCCACTAAACTTAAAACAAACTTTTGAAGTAAGGTTTAATATTCGTGAAAATTTATAACTATAACACTTATTATGAGGTATATAAATAAAATTATCTAAATATAATTATAACTAACTTAGCGGCTCTTATTTCAACTCTCCACGATAAGATTTGTCATAATTTCACTTTGGATTTTTGAATCATTTAGTTAACTTTGTGAACAAAGAAAAAAGCCATGAACCAGCGTCTTCAGCAGTTCCTAAGCGCCGAGAATCTCACACAAACCCAGCTTGCCGAACGTCTCGGCGTGGCCAAGGCCAGCGTGTCCCATGTCCTGGCCGGACGCAACAAGCCTGGCTATGATTTCATAGAGAGCCTCTCCCGCCAGTTCCCCAACCTGAGCCTTGATTGGCTGATAAACGGGAAAGGGCGAATGTACAAGATCACCGGGCAGGAAAATGTCCCGGAGCCACAAGGAGAAGAACTGATAGAGTTTGGCCCTGAGACTGGAGCCCCCCTGTCCGATTCACCCAAAATAGTCAAGGTCGTCGTCTTCTATGACAACGGAACATTCCAGGAGATAGTATAATTTGCTATATTCGCGGTATGTACAAGCAGCTGATCAGACCCATATTGTTCAGGATCTCCCCTGAGTGGGCGCACAATATGACCCTCAAGCTTCTCCGCTCGTTGCGCAAGGTTCCCCTTGGCTCCGACATGGTCAGGCTGATGTTCCGCCGCAAGACCCCCTCCCTAAAACGCGAGGTTTTCGGGCTGGAGTTTCCAAACCCGGTCGGTCTGGCCGCGGGCATAGACAAGAACGGAGAGACTTACAATGAGCTGGCATGCTTCGGCTTCTCTTTTATTGAGATTGGATCCCTCACTCCCGAACCGCAGTCCGGCAATCCGAAGCCACGCCTTTTCAGGCTGCCGCAAGACAAGGCCCTCGTCAACCGGATGGGGATAAACAACAAAGGGATCAATTATGCCATAGGACACATAATGAGGGACAAGCCGAAAGTGATCCTCTGCGCCAGCATAGCTAAAAACACCTCCTCCGCCTCAGACAAGGACATTATAGGCGACTACACGAGAGCTTTCTCCCGCATGTATGATTTCGCGGACATGTTCACGGTCAATGTCTCATGCCCCAATGTGGAGGGATTGCGTAACCTGCAGGACGTGTCCTACCTGTCAGATGTCGTTGATCCACTGCTTGACCTCCGGATCTGTTACGACACCTACAAACCGCTTCTGATCAAGGTCTCCCCCGACATTCCAGGAGTGGAACTGGACGAGATACTGAATTACTGCCTGCTCTCTGGCATTGACGGTATTGTCGCCGGCAACACCACCACCTCCCGGGAAGGACTGACGACCAGCCAGGCCAAGTTGGACAAGATCGGCAAAGGAGGACTGTCAGGGGCTCCCCTGTTTGAGAAAAGCCTCGAGCTGGTCAAATACATCCACCAATACACAAACGGCCGTCTCCCAATCATAGGTGTCGGGGGGATAATGGGTCCTGAGCAGGCTAAGATGATGCTAGCGGCCGGCGCCTCCCTGATCCAGATCTGCACGGGATTCATCTACGAGGGGCCTTCCGTTGTGAAAAAGATTTTACGACAACTGAAATGACAAACGCTTCCATTTGCGCGATCGGTGACGAGATTCTCATCGGACAGATCGTGGACACCAATTCCTCGATGATAGCCAGGAGCCTCGAGGAGATCGGGATAAAGGTAACGAGGATGCTCTCTATCGGAGATGACAGGGACGAGATCATCGGCAATCTTGAGAAAGAGTTGAGTGTCAGCGAGATCGTCATCACGACCGGCGGTCTTGGCCCCACCAAGGACGACATCACGAAAGCGGCCCTCGCCGAACTCTCCGGAAGCGGAGGGTACGTTGAGAATCCCACCCAGCTCGGTATCATCCATGAGATACTCCACGCCCGGGGGCTTGATGTCCTGGACATCAACAAAGCCCAGGCGCTTGTTCCGGACACCTGCGAGGTCATCCCGAACCGCTTGGGGACAGCCCCGATAATGGTCTTCAGGTTCGGGGGCGACAGGTTCGGCCATCCCTCCACCCTGTACTCTCTCCCCGGAGTCCCATTTGAGGCCGAGGGGGCTCTTCCGGACATTATCGTGGACATCAGGGAACATTATTCCCTCACAAGCATATTCCACAAGTGCGTCATGGTGTCCGGCTTGGCGGAATCTGCCCTCTCAAAGCTCATAGAGCCCTGGGAGGACAGCCTGCCCGCGGATATGCATCTGGCTTACCTGCCGAACCAGTTGACCGGCGTGCGTCTGCGCCTTTCGGTCTACGGCGGGGAAAAGGCGGAGAATGAGAGACATATTGACGAGAGGTTCGCCGAGCTGGAGCCAATACTCGGAGACAGGGTATATTCCCATTCCGACGACACGCTTCAAAACGCCCTCGGCACACTTCTCAGGGGAACCGGAATGACATTGAGCGCCGCCGAGTCCTGCACCGGAGGCATGATCTCATCGCTGATAACATCGGTGCCTGGAGCCTCCGAGTACTATCTCGGCTCCGTTACCTCATACGCCGTGTCGGTCAAAGCGAATGTTCTCGATGTGCCTCCGGAGTACATAAGCAGATACGGCGTGGTCAGTTCCGAGGTGGCGGGAGCGATGGCCATCGGCGTGAGGAGACTCACCGGCAGCACCTACTCAGTGGCCACCACCGGTCTCGCCGGTCCGGGTGGAGACGAGAGAAATCCCGTCGGGACAGTGTGGATCGGGATCTCAGGCCCCAATGGAACCAAGACAGCAAAAAGGGTCTACAAGAACGACAGGAAAAGGAATATCGAGCGGTTCACCTCAGCCGCCCTTGACGAGCTCCGGCTCTTTATCCTCGAAGACCTGAGGAAACAGAGATGACATCCCTGAAAGCCCTCAGGAAATTGCCGGAGGCTATCTTCTCTATCTGGTCATCACTGTAACCGCGCCTCGACAGCAAGTCAAACAACACCGGAAGCCTTGAGATATTCTCCAGGCCATCAAGAGTGACTTCTATCCCGTCGAAATCAGTCCCGATGCCGACATGGTCGATCCCGCCCACATTGACAGCATGGTCTATGTGCCTGACCACATCCTCAACGGAAGGTCTCGGAAGAGCGGCCTCCCCGGATATGGCATAGACAGCGGCGTAGGCCTCGGAGAGGAATACGGGATAACAGACAATCTGGATCACCCCGCCCTTGTCCGCCATCGCCCGGATCATCCCGTCCGACATGTTTCTCGGATGGGAGGCGATTGCCCTGCAACCCGAATGGGTCGAGACAAAAGGAGCTTTCGAGCAGGAGAGGACATCATCAAAAGTCCGGTCAGACACGTGGGCCACGTCGATGATCATCCCGATGCGGTTCATCTCATCGACCACTTCCCTGCCGAAAGGGCTCAGGCCTCCCCACCGCTTCCCTTCATGAGCGGCGTCAGCTATCTCATTATCGCCATTGTGGGTAAGGGTCATGTATCTCACTCCCATACGGTAAAACAACCGGAGCAGGGAAAGAGAGCGCTGGATAGGAGCGCCGTTCTCCATGCCCACGAGAATGGATATAAGTCCCCTTGCCTTATTGGCCAGAATCTCATCGGGACTGACCGCCAGAGCGATTTTGCCGCTATACTCGCCTATGGCGTCATAAATGGAGGCCAACATCTCCAAAGCCTTTTTTGTCGCGGCGTCAGGAGAAAGGTCAGCGGCTGTGAATAAGGCGAAAAAGGAGGCGTCAACCCCGCCCGCCATGAGTTTCGGGATATCTACATGACAGTCCTTGTTGTCCAGACCTATATCCAACCCCTTGATCATCAGGGACGGAGTGTCGCAATGGGAATCAAGAACAATCATTATTTTCTGATGACAGAGGCGTTTTGTATCTTTATGAGATTGATGACCGGATCGCCGGAGAACGAGACCTCGGCTCCTCTTCCCAAGTCCAGATCAAGGGACTCCAAAGGACTGACATCAGCGGAGACTCCTGTCAGAGCGACCGAGACCTTGCCAGTCTTGAGCGCCGAGGCGTCAACTTTTGCGGAGGTACCCTTTCCGGACAACTCGAGGGAGGATGCTTTCCCGGAGACAGAAGTCTGGGAACCACTTGAGACTTCGACTTTTATGGCATTTTCGACCTCAGCCTTTACATCGACGGCCGAGTTTCCTGAGGCGATGATCTGGAGATTCTTGGCCTGCCCCTCGATAGCTACAGCCGCTTTCCCGTCAGCGGAGACATTGATATCTTCCACGAAGTCCGCGGACACATTGGTGAACTTGGCGTTTTTGGAGAGGCTCAACCCAAGAGTCTTTCCTGAGATGGCAAAGTTGCTTGCCATAGATGAGCCGCTCATGTTGATTATAATGTCCTCGGCCTCGAGTTTGCCGGAAGAGAAGAACTGGCTGTCATCGTTAAGAGTCAGACTTTTAAGGGAAGGCATTGTCACCACGGCGACAAGAGTCGGCTCAGGAGAGTTCTTGCCCTTATACATTTTCTTCATATCCTTCGGCAGTCCTTTACCGTCGAGTCCAAGATGAAGGACACCGGACTTGACATAACACATCACATAACTCTCAAGCGCGTCGTCCATCGTAAGTTTGGCGCTGAATCGCTCACCCATGTTTACTGAGACCTTGAAGCCGTCAGAGGCTTCAATCCCGGTGAAAGGAGAAAGATCATGCTCCTTGGAACGGGTCTGAGAAAGACCGAAATGACTTGAAGCTACAATAAAGGTTATAGCTAATAACGACTTACCAATAAATGACTTCATGATAATATCTATTAATTGTTAATCATCCAATTTCTCCATCAGGGACTCCCATTCGGCGGTTTTGTGGTCAAGATCCCGCTTGTGCTCAAGATAAGTCCTGGTGAGTTCCATGATGTCATCCCCGGAGCCGGGATTGGAGAGCGCCCTCTCTATCTCCTTCATCTTATCCTCCACCTCGCCAATCTGCCCCTCAAGGAAACCTATCCTGTGTCTTATCTTGCGAATCTCCTTGGACTCATTCCGTTTCCGCTCAAAATCCTCCTTGGCCACAGCTTTCCTGTCGCCCTGAGCCGTTTTGTCATCCTGAGCATCAAGGATCCCTTTCCCTAACTTCCTCTCCAGCTCCCGCAGACTCTCAAGCTTACGCCTCTGGAGGAATTCGCTCACTCCGCCGATGTGTTCCTTCACCTTTCCGTCCCGGAACTCGTACATCTTGTCGACAAGCCCGTCAAGGAAGTCCCGGTCATGGGAGACAACAATCAACGTGCCATCGAACGCTTGAAGCGCTTGCTTGAGAATCTCCTTGGACTTTATGTCCATATGGTTGGTGGGCTCGTCAAGAGCGAGCAGATTATATGGCTGGAGCATGAACTTGGCCATTCCCAGGCGAGCCCGCTCACCTCCGGAGAGAACGCTGACCTTTTTGTCGATGTCCTCGCCCCTGAACAGGAACTGCGCGAGAATATCACGAAGCCTGGCCCGGATGTCGCCGACCGCGATATTATCCAAAGTCTCCCACACAGTGAGATTCCTGTCAAGAATATCCTCCTGATTCTGGGCATAATAGCCCATGGAGACGTTATACCCCCTCTTCGCGTCTCCACCCAATGGAGCGAGCTCGCCGGCGATAACCCTCATCAAAGTGGTCTTTCCCTCGCCATTGCGCCCTATCAGAGCAACCTTCTCTCCGCGCCTGACCTCGATGTCAGCGTCACGAAACACAACTTTGCCTGGGTACCCGACGGTGATCCCGGTCGCCTTGAAGACAATGTCACCGGAGCGAGGAGCCGGTGGGAACTTGACCGTAAGCCTCACATTGTCAGTCTCATCGATCTCGATCCGGTCGAGCTTCTCAAGTTGTTTGATCCTGGACTGCACCTGGTTTGATTTGGTAGGCTTGTAACGGAAGCGGTTGATGAAATCCTCGGTCTTCTCGATCATCCTCTTCTGATTCTCATAGGCCGCCGTCTGCTGGGCCAGGCGTTCTTTTCTGAGTCGGGTATATTCGCTGTAAGGAACCTTGTAGTCGTGAATATGTCCCAGCATGATCTCGACCGTACGGTTAGTCACGATGTCGAGGAATTTCCTGTCATGCGAGACAAGCAGAAGCGCCCCTCTCCTGGCCTTGAGATAATCCTCAAGCCACTCGATCGACTCAATGTCGAGATGGTTGGTAGGCTCGTCAAGGAGTAGGACGTCCGGAGCCGATAGCAGGATCTTAGCCAGCTCGATCCTCATGTTCCATCCCTGGCTGAAAGTCTCCGTCTTCCGTCCGAAATCAGACTCTTTGAATCCAAGCCCGAGAAGGGTCTTCTGGGCGAGCACCTCCGGAGGCTCGGCATGGATAACCGACAGGGAATCGCTCAAATCGTTCATCCTGCTGATAAGTTCCATGTAAGAATCTGACTCATAGTCGGTTCTGCTGGCAAGGGTCTCACCTATCGCATCCAGTTCCCTTTGAATGGTCTCCACCCTGTCAAAAGCGGTCAAGGCCTCCTCCATAACGGTCCTGCCCTTGTGATGCTCCATGATCTGAGGCAGATAACCGATCCTTATGTCCTTAGGCTTGTCGACCGATCCGGAAGTGGGGCTCTGAAGCCCGCAGATCAGTTTCATGATCGTCGTCTTCCCTGCCCCGTTCTTGCCCACGAGGCCGATCTTGTCGCTCTCGCTTATGTGAAAATCAATGGCGTCCAGCAGGGTGAACCCACCGTACGCCACTGTCAGTGAATTGATTGAGATCATTGTATGTCGGTCTCGGGCACAGCCTCATCCTCGGCAGGCCTGGGTTTGCAGAACAACACGCTCGCCTCGTAAAGGATAAGCAGAGGCGCGGCCGCGATCAACATCGAGAACGGATCCGCGGGAGTGATTATCGCCGCTATGCAGAGAATCGCGACGATGGCGTGCTTACGGTACTTGTTCATCGTGTCTTTGTAGACAAGGCCGAGCTTGTTGAGAATCACGATCACGGCCGGGAACTCGAAGACTATACCGAACGCGAGGACCGTAGAGGTGAACAGGGAGATATAAGAATTGAGCGAGATCGTGTTGACAACCGCTTCGCTGATCTTGTAACCGAGGAAGAAATTCAGGGAGATCGGCACGATCAGAACATAACCTATATACAGTCCGAGGTAAAACAGGAAGGACGCGGCGAGAAACACTCCCCTGATGGTTGTTTTCTCGTTCTGGTACAGGGCCGGGGCTATGAATTTCCAGATCTCCCAGATGACAAACGGGAAAGCCAGGATAAACCCGAGCTGGAACGCCACTTTGAGGTGGACGAAAAACTGGGTCGAGATCTCCAGGTTGACAAGGTTCATGTTGACATCCATGTCGAGCAGCTTGTAGACCCAGAAATCGCTCCTGGTCGGCGCGAGCACGACATCGTCGAACACGAACCTCTTGAAACAGAAGACCACGACGCTGATAACGGAAATAGCCAGCAATGAGCGGAACAAAGTCCCTCTCAACACCTCGAGATGATCCCAGAAGGACATCTCAGCCGGATCCTGCGCCCTCTTCTCCTCCTCTGCCACGCTACTTCTGGTAATCTTCTTTCTTCTCGATCTTGTCAGGACTCTTGGCGGGAGCGTTCAAGTCGCTCTCTATGTCTCCGATCTGCTTCTCGACCTCGTTCATTCCCTCCTTGAAGCTTTTCATGCCTTTTCCTAGTCCATGCATAAGCTCGGGAATCTTCTTACCACCGAAAAGAAGAAGGATAACAAGGGCGATGATGACAATCTGCCACGGCCCCACTACACCTAAAGGGAAAAATGTAAGCATATTCATAAAATATTGATGATTTCGTATAACTATCTGTCATTGATGTGTTTCCCGATCGCTTCCAGGAGTTTCTCCGGGCAGCGGGTCGGCCTTCCCGTGGATTTGTTGAGAAAACCGAGGACCACCTCCCCTTCCACACATAGCGTGCCGTTCTGGTTGTAGACGGCCTGCCGGATCCTGAGTTTCGCCATCGGAGGTGTCTCGATCGCGGCCACGACCCGGAGATCGTCTCCCATCTTGGCAGGATACTTATAGTGGCACTCAACGGAGACGATCGGAATAGTGACACCATCCTCCTCACACTTCTCGATCGGATAGCCGAACTCCCTCATCATATTGTTCCGGGCGCACTCGAAATACCTGATATAATTCGAGTGGTGGACGATCCCCATTTGATCCGTCTCGTAGTACCTTACCGGGAAATTTGTCTCCGAATATACCATATAACAAAAATGTTAATAATTATAACAACATTGTTACATTAGCTTAGCTTCAACGCTTTGAGTGAATTCTCAAGATTCTCGATCTTAAGCAGGGCATCCGACTCCTTCTTACGCTCGAGAGCCACGACTTTCTCAGGGGCATGGGCTGTGAAGGACTCATTGGCGAGCTTTTTACGCACACCTTCAAGGAATCCCCGGAGTCTTGTGAGCTCCGATTCGATCTTGGCGATCTCCTCACCGGCATCCACCAGGCCGCCGAGAGGAACGAATATCTCAACAGTACCCACCAGGAACGAGATACCGTTTCCGGAGAACTCCCCGACCTGCTCGGCGGAGGAGACATTGGCGAGTTTGGAGATCACCGGAACCATATCCATCGGGAAGGCACCCTTGACCTTGATCTCAAGAGCCTCCTTGGGAGAAATATTCTTCTGCTGCCTGATAGAGCGGACACCCCCGGCTACCTCTTTAGCGGTCTCGAAATCGGCTATGACCCTCTCGTCAACCGATCCGGCGACAGGAGAAGGCTGGTACATGATGGTCTCCCCCTCACCGCGCCCGGCGAGAGACTGCCACAGCTCCTCGCTGATGAACGGCATCACGGGATGGATCATCTTCAGGAGTTTCTCAAGGAAGACGTTTGTGGCATCCATGGTAGCCTTGTCTAGGGGCTGGCCGTACGCTGGCTTGACAGCCTCGAGGTACCAGGAGCAATAGTCATCCCAGAA
>JAFVED010000264.1 GCA_017478125.1 Bacteroidales bacterium
ATGGAGGCGATTGAAGAGAATATCGAGGTGCTTCCGATAACCTTGTCCCAGACCTTGCCTGTTGCCTCTCCCTTCTTCGGCACAAAGATTTCGGAACCTGGCTGGAGTTTCTTGTTCGCCCGGTAAGGCTCCGCCGCCCCGTTCATGTTTACTATGTAGGCATGCCTCCGGGAAGAACCCTGGGCAAAGCCTCCGCTCAATTTCACATAATCCCTGGCCCTGTAGGTAGGATTGTAAGCCAGGGCATTGGGCATCATGACAGCTCCGTTTACACGGACGGTGTTGTTGTACACAGGGATACTGATCCTGTCGCCGTCCCGGAGCACTATGTCGTCTCCTCCTCCGGGATTGTCCATGGCACTCTTGAGATTGATGGCAACGGAATATACCTTCTGGGTATCGAGGAGTTTCATGGACACGGTATCCTGAATGGCCTTGAGCCTGTCCCTTTCCTCATTGATCATGTCGAGTTAATTCCTGGTACGCTGGCGGAAGAGCCTGGCTCCTTCCAGATAGGCGAAATCGGTAACGCCGCCGGCCTTTCTGATCATGTCGCTGAGCCTCTCTTCACGGTCGGACATGACGAAGGAGCCGGGGAAATTCACCTGGCCTTCCACCGAAACGTGGGTCTGGACATTGTACGAGGGGCTGCGCAACACGGTAACTTCATCATAGGGCTCGAGCACGAAACTCTTCACGCCGTCATCCACCAGTCCGTCCTTTATGGGGAAAGAGAATATCCGGGCGATATCCTTCTGGGCTGTGACTGCATCGTCGTCACGGACCCTCCTGCTGACGTCCACCCTGGAAAGGGCCGCTCCGTCCTTCAGGCCTCCGGCAAGGATAATAAGGTCCTCAACGGTAGTATTACGGGCGAAAGGGAACTCGCCGGGATTCACGACCATTCCACTGATGCTCATGGTTCCCTGCTCGTCGAGCTCGAACTTGCTGGCTACGAAGAGCTCATCATTGTTCTGGAGTTCCAAGTCCTTGTGCCTGCCGGAAAGGATTTCCCCGAGATTGACTGAAATCACTTCCCGCGTCTTGTCTTCATATTCGCGGTGGATGACCGCCCTGCCCACGAAGGCGTCGGGAAGGACTCCCCCCGCTGCAGAAATGAGATCTTTTACGGTGTGGAGGTTACTTCCCAACTCATCATTACCTGGATGATATACGGATCCTAACACAGAAAGCTTGTTGCTGAAACGGGAAGTAAGCTTGCCGACCTCGATCTCATCTCCGTCCATCAACACGAAAGCGGAAAAACTCTCTGCCGGGACGGTCTTGATTTCATAGGTGGTTCCCGCCTGGCGGGTTACGGTCACGCTCTCGGAATAGGCTCCGGTAGCGAAACCGCCGGCGAAATTTAGCAGGTCTTCCACGGTCTCACCTGGTTTCATCTCATAAAGCATCGGCCTCTTCACCTCTCCGGAGGCCCGGACGATGATCTTATAAGGTTTGAGCAGGATAAGGTCTCCGTCCTCGAGCCGCACTCCCTGGTTTCCGTCACCATTGGACATGAATTTA
>JAFVED010000265.1 GCA_017478125.1 Bacteroidales bacterium
ACATCTCCCTGACCCCGGACTTGAAGGAACGGACCTCAGGAGCCTTGCCCTCCGCGAGGAAGGAAACGGAGACATCGTAGAGCGCTGGCTCGCCATAGCCTGCCGGCCACCACAGCTCCGGATTGTCAAACCTCTGTTTTTCGAATTCATATGTGGTTGACTCACCGCCTTTTAAGATGATATCTCCAGAATATGAGAGCGGTCCGTAGCTGACGGAGACCTTGCCGCTGCAGCTGGAAGAGGAATGGTTCGTGAGGCTGACCTTGGTGGAGATGTCAGCATATGCCGTGGAGGGGAGGGGCAGGTCAGTATCGATGAAGACGTCGTCGATGGTGACTCCGCTATCGTGTGCCGTGAGCCTGACATCATTCCATATGCCTATGTCGCGTCCGCGTACGGTCGGGATCCAGTCCCAACCTATTGTGGCGTGGAAGGTCGGCTTGTCGGCGCCCAGAATTCCGCCGTTGATCTCTGACTTGTCATAGCCTGTCTCTTTCACGGCTCCCGGATTGGCGTTCTGGTGGATCAGGACAGCGAGAGCGTTCTCCTCTCCTTTGCGTACGAGACGGGTCACGTCATATTCAGCTGCAGTGAAGCACCTGTCGATGGCCCAGACATATGTCCCGTTAAGGTATATGTCTGCCTTCCTGTTGATTCCGTCGAATTCCAGCATTACAGTCTTCCCGTCGAATTCCTCGGGGACTGTGAAGGTGTCTCGGTACCAGAAATCGCTCAGGAAGTAGGATTCGGAAATCTGGAGCTGGTCCATGTCATAGTTTATCCGGGGGATCGCTCCGATGTTTTCATATGAAGCGGCGACCGTGCCCGGGACCGTGGCGGGAAGCCAGCCCTTGGGGTCATATGTTGTCGTGGAGATGCTTTCACCGTTTCCTTCGACTTCTGAGGCGCGTCTTAGCATCCATGCGCCCCTTCGGAGTTCAAGCCTTCCGTCGGATGCCTCCGGTGCCGGTTGGGGGACATATGTCACGCCTCCGCGTCCGAGTACCTCCATTTCGCTGAGGATGAAGTTCTTCCCGTCGATGCTGCCCTTCATCTCGACTTTTACGTAGCGGGCCTTTCCCTTGACGGCGATTTCGTCCGTAAGGTCCTCTCCTGCCGGCAGCTGTGCTGCTTCTTTCCAGGACTCTCCGTCACCCGAGACCATGATACGTCCTTCAACCGCCTTGTTGATCCAGCGGAGGATCACCTTCTCGAGTGAGGATTCCTTCCCCAGGTCGATGCAAAGCCATTCATTGTTGTTCCCCTCGCTCATCCAGCAGCTTGTGAAACACTTCGAAGGGAGGATGTCGATTTCGTCATCGTTGCGTTAAGAGTTCTCATGCCTGTTGTCATAGTCGAACTGGGCCGAGTGACCGTCCTTGATGAAATTCACCTCACGGATATTGACGAGCCCCGTTTCCGGGAAAGTGGCCTTGTACCAAGGGTACGAACCTCCTTCAAAGGGGAACCAATCCTCTCCGTCCTCGGATGCTTCGAAAACTGCCCGGGCCGGGCTGCGTCTTCCGTCGGGGCCGGATAAGAATGTGGCATCGGCGGTCATCCTGTCCGCATATGCGGGAAGCCCGCCCATGAAATGGAAGATTACATATGGCGGATTGCCCTTGATATTGACCCGGGTGTTTTTGTGGTTGTCCAGGAGTTTTTCCCGCATGTTTCTGGGAACATGGCCCTCGGATGTGATGGTCTCGACCAGGCATGGCTTTTCCCCGGAAATGATCCCGTCGGTGACGAGCTGCGCCGTCAGGTTGTAATCAATGCTCGAAGAAGCCCACGCCGCCCGCATGAGGGCGAGGTTCCTGAGCTCATTGCCGGCGCTGGCGGCGATCGGGCCGTCATATTCGTCAAGGGAACCGGGGTAGATTCCCGCGCCCCTCGTATGTGAAGTGTTGTCTGTCGTGCAAGCCGCCAGGATCAAGGCGGAAAGACCAGTCAAGAAAAAATGCCGCAGGTTCATAATCAATTGCTTTATATGCAAATGTAATTGAACTGCGGCAGTTTTCCTAATACCGTTCCGGCTTTTTTGTCCCTCATCTTCCCCGGAGAGCAATTTCTGCCTTTCGGCCCTTACCCTCTCGAGGGAACGTTCTCCTCCGATGATGTAGGCATTCTTTTCCCTGTCCAGACCGCGCTTCTCATCGATCTTCTCGCGGAGTTCCATGATGGCTCTCTTGTGGTTGATTACCCAGTTCTCGAGATAGAGGCAGCTGGTTGCCAGGAAATAGTAGACAACTGTCTGCAGGGTCATGCAGAACATCTGGCTCAG
>JAFVED010000266.1 GCA_017478125.1 Bacteroidales bacterium
AATTCGCCGAGAAGGTATCACTCAACCCGTTATATTTCCTTGCCGGAACCGTGGCCGTGCTTCTGATTGTCCTGGGTGTGGTAGTCCTCAATTGTCTACGGATTGCCCGGGCGAATCCGGTGGAGTCGCTGAAAAATGAATAATCCCGAAACTTGCGCGGGAAAGCCAGGCGCTGATAAGGTCTTAGTAGTATTTCTTCTCTTGGCGGTACAGCGCTATAAATATGAAAATCAGGATGGTAAAAGCCCAGAGGGATGAGCCTCCATAGCTTAGCAGGGGCAGAGGGATGCCGATCACTGGCATCAGTCCGATAGTCATCCCGATGTTTATGAACAGGTGCATGAATACGCAAGACGCCACGCAGTAGCCATATATCCTGGTGAAGGCCTCCCTGCTTTTTTCCGCGTCTACTATTATCCTCCATATGAGGAATACGTACAGCAGGATCACGACGAGGCAGCCCACGAAGCCCCACTCCTCTCCGACAGTGCAGAAGATGAAGTCCGTGCTTTGTTCGGGGACGAAACCGAAGGTCGTCTGTGTGCCGTTCAGGAAGCCTTTCCCGCTGAATCCGCCGGATCCTATGGCTATCATGCTCTGGTTGACGTTGTAGCCTACCCCGGAGGGGTCTTCTTTCAAACCCAGGAGCACCTCTATCCTTTGCCTTTGGTGTCCTTGAAGGATGTCGTTGAAGATGAAATCAGTGGAGTAGATGAGGGCGATTCCGGCCACCAGGCCGAGGGTCGCGAGGGAGATGTGGCGCTTCCGTTCCCTGTATCCGCGGAACAGGAAATATGGGACGGCGCCGATACATATTCCGATGAGGATGTACACCGGCTTGATCTTTCCGAGGAAGCTCTCGGGATCAACCGTCTTGCCAAGGAGCCAGGGGAGCAGGCAGAACAGAAGCAATATTCCCAGGTTGATCCAGAAAAGGGTTCCGATCTTTCCGGAACTGATCGCGGAAGCCACGATCAGGATCCCGATCAGGACCAGGATGGACGTGTATGGCGAAGCTGTGAGGGTCAGGATGAACAGGAGTATGGCCGCTATGATACTCAACAGCCACCAACCGGAAAAGCCTTCCCTGTACATGACAAACAGGAATCCGACGTACACCAGGGCTGAGCCTGTCTCGCTCTCGGCCAGGATGACCAGCATCGGGACCGCGATGATCAGGGCGGTCATCATGAAATCCTTTAAGCGTGTGATCCTGTAGTTTGTCTGGCTCATCAAGGTGGCGAGCAGAAGCGAGGTCGTTATTTTCGAGATTTCCGCCGGCTGGAATTTCACCGGTCCCAACTCAAACCAGGAATGGGATCCCTTGACATCTTTGGACACGAATATGACCACTACCAGCAGAACCAGCACAAACAGGTACAGCGCCAACGCCGAGCTTTCCCAGAACCGCGGGTTGATAGCGAACAGGATCAATAAGGCCAGCGCCAGGGCTGTCAATATCCACACGAACTGTTTCCCGCTGCGGAAATTGAAATCAAAAATGCTGGATGGCTCCGATGAGTGGATGGAGGCGTAGATGTTGACCCAGCCGATCAGGATCAAGATCAGGTAAGAGATCACCAGCTTCCAGTCTATCGACTGTTTTACGCCTCTGTCGGAAAAGTTGCCCATATCCCGGCCTTAATTGTAGGTTTTGACTCTGGACATAAGGTCCCCTTGCATGATCCGGTTCTCAAGATCCGGTCTGGTGATTTCCCCATTGAGGTATTTCTCGATGAGAAGTGAGGCGATAGGGGCCGCCCATGTGGCGCCGAAGCCGGCGTTCTCCACATAAGCCGCCACCGCTATCTTAGGGTCGTCTTTGGGGGCGAAGCAGATGAACACGGAATTGTCGGCGCCTCTGGGATTCTGGGCCGTCCCGGTCTTGCCGCAGATGTCCAGTCCCTTGACTTCAGCGACCCAGGCGGTACAACCTGTGCCGGGGCCGTTGTTGACGGCTCTCCACATTCCGTTGATCGCTTTTTTGAAGTTGGTCGTGTCGACCATCGTGTACTGCCGCTCGGTGTATTTTGGATCGATCTCCACACCCTCGGAAGCTTTCACGATGTGGGGTATCTTGTACCAGCCGCGGTTTGCCATGATGGCGGCGAGGTTGGCTATCTGCAGGGGAGTGACACCGACCTCGCCTTGACCGATCGAGATCGAGATGATCGTCGTGAACTTCCAGCCGCCCTTTCCGTAACGCTTGTTGTAGAGTTTCGAGGTGGGAAGGGTGCCCCCAAGCTCGGCCGGGAAGTCGCTCCCAAGTTTATGGCCGAATCCGAAACTCTGGACATATTCGTTCCATTTGTCGAGGGCCTCATCGATGTTCTTGTACTTTTTGTTTTCGAGGATATTCCTCAGCACGTAGCAGAAGAACCCGTTGCAGGACATCATGATGGCCTCTTCCAGTTTCAGGGGGGACCAGTGGTTGTGGCATCCGAGTTTGTGGCTTCCGAAGTGGTATCCCTGGTAGCAGGGATAAGCCATGTCCATGTTGAGAGTGCCCTCCTGGAGGCCTATGAGGCCATTGACGAGTTTGAACACTGACCCCGGAGGATAGGGAGCCTGCACGGCCCGGTTGAACATGGGCTTGTGAGGGTCTTTGATGATCTCGTTGTAGTGCTGGCTTATGTCGGCGAGCATGTTGACATCCACTCCCGGACTTGAGACAAGGGAAAGAATCTCGCCGGTCTTCGGCTCTATCGCCACAAGGCTTCCGACTTTGTTCTTCATCAGTTCCTGGCCATATTGCTGGAGATCGGCGTCGATCGTCGTCACTATGTCATGCCCGGGGACGGCTTCCTTGTCCATCTCCCCGTCCTTGTAGCGGCGCTCGATCTGGTTGCGTGAGTTGCGAAGGTAGATGTGATAACCCTTCTCTCCCCTCAGGTCCTTTTCCCTCGCGGCCTCGATGCCGGTCTTGCCGGCGTAGTCACCCGGGCGGTACTCTCCCGGATGCGACTCGATGTATTTCTGGTCGACTTCCGAGACGTAACCGAGCAGGTTGCCCCCCGCGTTGACCGGATAATCCCTGATGCTTCTGACCTGGCCCCTGAATCCCGGGAAGTTGTACTGGATCTCGGCGAATTTCATGTAGGTCTCGGGTTTGATCTGCTTGAGCATGACCATGCTCTGGTAGCCGATCTTCTTCTTGTTCCTGGAATAATCCGCCATCTTCTCCCGGATGAACTCAGGAGAGGTCTCCAGGACGGAAGCGAGCAGCAACGTGTCGAACGGAGTGACCTCCCTTGGCGTGACAAGGATGTCGTAAGTGACTTTGTTACTGACTATTATCTTGCCGTTACGGTCGTAGATGATGCCTCTTGTCGGGTAGATGATGTCGTACACCATCGAGTTGTTCGACGCGTTGATCTTGTACTTGTCGTCGATGATCTGGATGTAAAACAACTTGCCAAGCAAGATGGCCGCCACCACGACCAGTCCGGCAAGCAGGATCCTGCTCCTGTTGTTACCTTCTGTCGTCATAGCTCAGCAGGTTGACAAGAATGGCGGAGACAAGGTAGCTGGCCAGCAGGGAGACGCCGAGTTTGGAAGCCATGAACCAGACAGGCCTGGTGCCGGCGCAATCGGCGGTGATATAGATCGCCAGGAAGAGGAGAGTCACAATGATGACAGCGAAAGACACCCTGGTGAAACCGTATTTTTTCGAGGAGATATTCTCCTTATGCTCAAATGGTTCCGAACCGAAGATCATGTTTATCAGCCCTTTCCTGACATAGGCGACCGGGACCAGCGACAGGGCGTTGAGTCCAAACGCCCCTTCGGCGAACATGTCCACCGCAAGCCCGGTGACGAACGCTATCACCATCGCCCAGGCCATGTCGACCTTGGTCGGGATGCAGAGAACCATCATGGGAAGGATAGTTACCATGCAGAGAGTGGTGAAGTGGAAGTAGTTGGTAAGCAGCATCTGAGCCACCACCATCAGGATGTATGTCACCGTGAAAGTGTTTCTCATCGCCTGCCCTCCTTTACCTTGTCGTCCATGCTCTCTACCTCCTCGATCTCCCGTATCCTCGTGTTCTCGATGATCGTGACATATTTCAGGGCGCTATGGTCCTGGAACAGCCTGACCCTGATCTCATTAGTGGCTCCGTTTATGATCTTGGCCTCCCCGGCTACACCAAGCGGGATGTCAGGCGGGAAGATGGCGGAATATCCGCTTGTGTAGACGGTGTCCCCAGGATTGTACTTGAATTGCAGGGGGATCTCCCTCAGCACTCCCTCGTCGGTCCTGAAACCGTCCCACGCCAAAGGGCCCACGGCTCCGGACGTGTCGATCCGGGCGCTGATGTTGAGCTCCTTGTTGAGGAACGAGATGGCGAAAGAGTAGTGCTTGCTCACAGCGTCCACTATCCCGATAACCCCTTTTGAGGTGATGATTCCTGAGTTCTCGACCACCCCGTCCTCGCTGCCTTTGTCCAGGATCAGGTAGTTGTGCTGCGTGTTGGTCCCGGACTTGATGATAGTCGCCGGAATATACTTGAACCCATTGTCCCTCAATACAGGAAGTGACGATGGATCAGACTCTTTGGCGGCAAGTTGGTAATTTCTCAAGTCTTTCCTGAGACTCTCGTTCTCCAAAGCCAGCTCGTCGTTCTGCTTCTTCAGGAGGAAATAATTCCTCACAGATTGCGAGGCGCCCCATGTCTTGGCCATGAACCCGTGTGAGATCCTGGCGACCCAGAGCTTTTGCAGGGTGCTGTTATTGGAGAGCATAAGCAAGGCGGCGGTCTCCAGCAGGATGAAAACCGCGAGGTTGATGATTCTGCTTGCCAATGGTCTCTCTTTGGGCATTATCTTGGCTATCTCATTAGGAATGAGTAGTTGGAAGTCTTCTTGAGAGCGATGCAAGTTCCTCTTGCCACGGCCCTGAGCGGGTCTTCGGCCACGTGGAACTGGATGTTGACCTTTTCTGTGAACCTCTTTGCCAGCCCCCTGAGCAGGGCTCCGCCTCCGGAGAGGAAAATGCCGTTCTCGACTATGTCAGAGTACAACTCGGGAGGGGTCTGCTCCAGCACGTGCAGGATTGAGGCCTCCAGTTTGGCCACCGACTTGTCCAGGCAATGGGCTATCTCCTGGTAAGTGATGGATGCCTCCACGGGATGGGCGGTCATCAGGTTCGGTCCATTCACCACGAACGGCTCCGGCTCCTCGTCAAGGTCAGGTATGACAGCGCCGACGGCTATCTTGATTTTCTCGGCGGTGGTCTCTCCGATCTTGATATTGTGCTGCTGGCGCATGTAGTACTGGATGTCCGTGTTGAACACGTCTCCGGCGGTCTGGATGCTTTCCTGCTCCACGATTCCTCCAAGGGAGATGACGGCGATCTCGGCGGTACCGCCTCCTATGTCGACCACCATATTGCCTTTCGGAGCCTCGACATCCAGTCCTATTCCGAGAGCGGCGGCCATCGGCTCGTAAATCAGGTATACATCCCTTCCCCCGGCATGCTCGCAGGAGTCGCGCACGGCACGGATCTCCACCTGTGTACTGCCGGAAGGTATTCCGACCACGATCTTGAGATTGGGCGAGAAGAGGGACTTCTTCTTGTTGTTGACCTGCTTGATGAATCCCTTGATCATCATCTCGGCCGCGTTGAAGTCGGCGATCACGCCGTTGCGCAGCGGACGGATGGTCTTGATGCCGGGGTTGGTGTGCTCATGCATCAGTTTGGCCTGTTGGCCGATGGCGATGCATTTCTGGGTATTGTTATCTATCGCCACTATGCTCGGCTCGTCAAGCACCTTCTGGTCATTGCGGAAAATGACGGTGTTGGCGGTACCGAGGTCCATTGCTATTTCTTGCGTCAAAAACGAAAATGCCATAATAACCAAAGTATATAATACAACTTGTAAATATACAAAAAAAGTTATATTCGCGAGGAGATTTATGGTCAAGGGCAACAAAATATTGATAGCGATGGCGGCCGGAAGCGGCAGCCGCATGGGCTCGGTGGTGCCTAAACAGTTCCTGGACCTGGGGGGCAAACCCGTGTTGAGGAGGTCTATAGAGTCTTTCCTCGCCGCTGAGCCCGACATCAGGGTCATCACCGTCCTTCCCAAAGAACATATTTCTTTCTGGAAAGAGTATTGCCTGGCGAAGGATTTTTCCTGTCCGCAGCTCCTTGTCCAGGGAGGTTTCACTCGTTTCCATTCAGTCAGGAACGCCCTTGAGAGAGTCCCCGACGGGGCTGTCGTGGCCATCCATGACGGTGTCCGCCCCCTTGTGTCAGCGGGCTTGATCAGGAACATGTTCTCGCTTATGTCCACAATGAATTGCCGGGCTCTCATCCCGGTGCTTCCCTCAACAGACACCCTCAGGCTTCTGGACAGGAAGGAAGACGCTTCCGGTATGGAGACCCTCACCGCATCGGGTGAGATGATCGACCGGTCGCGGGTCTATCGTGTCCAGACCCCCCAGATGTTCCTGTCAGAGGACATAAAGGCGGCGTATTCCCAGGCGTTCGACACGT
Organism: Bacteroidales bacterium; assembly: GCA_017478125.1. Classification (GTDB taxonomy): domain Bacteria; phylum Bacteroidota; class Bacteroidia; order Bacteroidales; family UBA932; genus Cryptobacteroides. Next base: position 6,500 of record JAFVED010000266.1, read on the forward strand.
CCTTCACCGATGACGCTTCGGTCGCCTCCAAAAAAGGAATACCCCTCACCTTCTGTGAGGGAGAGAGGTATAATCTCAAATTGACTTCTCCTGAGGACCTTCAG
>JAFVED010000267.1 GCA_017478125.1 Bacteroidales bacterium
CCAGGACCCTGTCGAGAGGCTTGAGAATGATAGGCTCATCGATATTCGCCCTCAGGTCCATACCAGCCGAAGCCTCCGTCGCATAGAAAGGATCGGGCCACTTGCTCTTGTTGACTATCTTGACTTTAAGCATATTATTCTTTTTCAGCGACTTCCTGAACCGCTTCCTTATCCTTGTCCGGGATCAGGAGATTGAGGATGACACCCACGATCGAGGCAAGACCTATCCCGGCGAGGGAGAACTTGCCGAAGCTGATGACAGCGCCACCGATTCCGACAGTGAGAATGAACGAGGCGATGATGAGGTTGCGGGTCTTGTTCATGTCAATCTTGGCCTTGACCATGTTGTTGATACCAACCGCGGCTATGCTTCCGAAGAGGAGCAGCATGATACCTCCCAGAACAGCCTGGGGAATGGTCTGTATGGCAGCTCCGACCTTACCGATAAGAGACACGATGATCGCTGAAAGGGCGGCGATCCTCATGCAGGCGGGATCTGTGGCCTTGGTGAGCGAGACGGCTCCCGTGACCTCTGAATATGTCGTGACAGGGGCTCCGCCCAGGAACGCGGCAAGCATGCAGGCGAGTCCGTCTCCCATCATGGTCCTGTGCAGACCGGGATCCTTGACATAGTCCTCTCCGGCGATCTCGCTGATGGCGTAGACATCACCGACATGCTCGATGATAGGTGCGATGGCTACGGGGGCCATGAACACTATGGCCTGCCAGGAGAAGCTCATCTTTGTGAAATGCGGGAGGGCGAACCACTTAGCGTCGGCGAGAGCGGTGAAATCCATCCCGCTGCGGAAGAATATCAGAGCGGCGATGTAACCGGCGATCGCTCCGAACACTACCGGGATAAGTTTGATTATGCCTTTCCCCCATATCGAGCAGGCGATGGCGACAAGCAGGGATATGATTGCGAGTACCCAGTTCTGACTGGCCATATCCACGCCCGTGGAGGCAAGCGAAAGACCGATCAGGATGATGACAGGTCCTATCACAATCGGCGGGAAGAGTCTCTTTATAAAGCTGATACCGAACAGTCTCACGAGAAGACTCATAAGGAGATAAACCACCCCGACAGCCACCAACCCGCAGAACATGCCCGGCATCCCGTATAGCTCGGTGGCTTTCACAATAGGAGCGATGAACGCGAAACTGCTACCGAGATAGATCGGGACCTTGCCCTTGGTCACACCATGGAACAACAGAGTACCAAGACCAGCCGCGAGAAGGGCTATAGCCGGATCGAAGCCCACAAGCAATGGGACAAGGACAGTGGAGCCGAAGGCCACGAACATGAACTGAATGCCTACTATCGTACGCTTCAGTGGTGTTAATGATTGGGTTACCATATAAAACCTGTTATTTGGATGCTCGCGAATAGAGGAACACCGCCACGACACCGAAAATCACATTTGGCAGCCACAACGCCACGACAGGGGTCAAAGCGCCTGAATAGACAAACATCTGGCTGAAACGGAGGAACAGTATGTACGTGAAACTCAAAGCGATTCCTATTCCGATATTGAGTCCTATCCCGCCCCTCCTCTTCCTGGACGAGAGACTGGCCCCCATAATGGTCAGTATGAAAGCGGAGAAAGGCAAGGCGTAGCGGGTATGTTTCTCGATCAGGGCGTACATCACATTGGAGTCACCTCGCATCTTCTGCTGTGAGATGAGGTTGTCCAACTGGCTGATCGGAAGAGTCTCGACCGTGTTCTTGTTGCGATAGAAATCCGTGACGGTCAAGCTGATGACCGTGTCAATCTTGTTTCCGGACCGCACGTGATCCTCCAGACCCTCGGTGTAGTCCCTGATGAAATAATTGTTCAGTTTCCAGCCTCCCATAGTACTGTCCCAGACCGCGGTCTCGGCAGTCAGTTTGCTGACCAGCTTGTTGTCCTTGATATCTTCCAAGGTAAAGCCATAGGCGGTGTTGTTCCACGCGCCGAAGGACTCGACATAGACAAACTTCCCGGTGTCGATCTGGTAATGCACATTATTGGTGCTGAAGGGGTTCTTGCGCTTCACGTATGTCGACTCAAATTTCAGTCTCGTGACATTGGACCGGGGAATCACCCAGAGGCTCAGGGAAAGAGACAGCAACGCGATCAGGGCCGCGGAAATCAGATAGGGCCTCATCATCCTGCGGTAGCTCACCCCACACGACAGTATGGCGATGATCTCGCTGTCGGCGGCCATCCTTGAAGTGAAGAAAATGACCGTGATGAACACGAACAGGGGACTGAACATGTTCATGAAATAAGGGATGAAATTGACGTAATAGTCAAGGACTATGGCTTTCAGCGGAGCCTTGTTCTCAACGAAATGGTTGATCTTCTCGCTGATGTCGAAGATGATGACTATGGCGATGATAAGAAGCAGCGCGATGAAGAAGGTCAGTATGAACTTCTTTATGATGTATTTGTCTATCTTCTTCAGAAACGGTTCCATATCCTACAATCTGGCGCTGACTTTTTTTACCGCCGCCTCCTTCCAGGAGAGGAAATCACCCGCCTCTATATGGATCCTGGCCTGACGGACAAGGTCAAGATAGAAAGCGAGATTATGCTCCGACGCTATCATCGCGGCGAACATCTCCTTCGCCACGAAAAGGTGGTGGAGATAAGCCCTGGAATATTCCTTATCAACAAATGACGTACCGTCCGGGTCCAGTGGAGAGAAATCATCCGCCCACTTGGCGTTGCGCATATTGATGATCCCGTTCCACGTGAAAAGCATCCCGTTACGACCGTTACGGGTCGGCATGACACAATCGAACATGTCCACTCCCCTGGAGATGCCCTCAAGGATATTGGCTGGGGTGCCCACACCCATCAGATACCTCGGCTTGTCCTCCGGCAGGAGCGGGCACACAAGATCCAGGATCTCGTACATCTTCCCGGTGGGCTCGCCTACCGCCAAGCCCCCGATCGCGAAACCTCCCACGGCCGGACTATCCCCCACGAGAGTCCGGGCGTGTTCGACGGCGCGTTTCCTGAGCTCGGGATAAACACAGCCCTGGATGATCGGGAACATGACCTGGTCGTAGCCATATAAAGGCTCCGTCTCAAGGAAACGCCGGAAGTAACGCTCCAGCCATCCCTGGGTGAGCCTCAAGGATCTCGAGGCATATCTCTCGTCGGCGTCTCCCGGGCAGCACTCGTCAAGCGCCATCATAATATCGGATCCGATGATCCTCTGCGTGTCCACATTGTTCTCGGGAGTGAAGGTGTGCCTTGAGCCGTCGATGTGGGACTGGAACCTGCACCCCTCCTCCGTGATCTTGCGGATCTTGGTCAGTGAGAATACCTGGAAGCCTCCGCTGTCGGTCAAGATGGGCCTGTCCCAGGATTCGAACTTGTGGAGCCCTCCAGCCGCTCGGAGCACATCCAGACCGGGACGGAGAAAAAGATGGTATGTGTTCCCGAGTATTATCTCCGCGTCAATATCCTCACGCAAATCCTTGTGATACACACCCTTGACTGAACCGACAGTGCCCACGGGCATGAAAATAGGGGTCTTGACCTCACCGTGTCCGGTGGTGAAGACTCCCGTCCTTGCCCCGCTAAGCGGATCTTTCGCTGTCGTGGTGAATCTCATTCTTTGCGATTTGATTTTCAAATATAGCGATTTTTACACTAAAAACCCTTATTTTTGTTTGGTTATGCCAACCTTATGACAATCATAAAACCATCAGATAAATGAACAACAAATCCATCACTCTCAGACTGATCCTGATGAACTTCCTGGAGTTCGCGGTCTGGGGAGCCTATCTCACATCCCTCGGACGCTACCTGGGGAATATCGGCCTCGGGAACCAGATCAAGTGGTTTTTCGCCATGCAGGGCATAGTATCCATCTTCATGCCCACCCTGATGGGCATCCTGGCGGACCGGAAGATCCAGGCTCAGAAAGTCCTTTCGCTCTGCCACCTGCTCGCCGGAATCTTCATGATCGCCGCCGGGATGTATTGCCAAAGAGCATCCGCCGGTGTGGCGTTCGGACCACTGTTCGTGTTCTACAGCTTAAGCGTGGCCTTCTTCATGCCCACCATAGCGCTGGTCAACTCAGTGGCCTACAACGCGCTTGAGTCCGTCGGCAAAGATCCTGTGAAGGACTTCCCCCCGATCAGGGTGTTCGGAACCATAGGATTCATCATCAGCATGCTCTGTGTCAACTGGATCAAGATCGGAGGCACGGCCATGCAGGACTCCTATACCCAGCTGATCGCCTCGGGAGTACTCTCCATTGTCCTGTGCGCCTACGCTCTCACCATGCCACCCGTACCGGTAAAGAAAGGAGAGTCAGGGCAGTCTCTCACCGAAGCCCTTGGTCTCAAGGCTTTCACCTTGTTCAAAGACAGGCAGTTCGCCATTTTCTTCATCTTCTCGATGCTCCTCGGATCGGCTCTCCAGATCACGAACGGATACGCCAACACCTTCCTTGGCTCTTTCGCTTCAGACCCGACCCTTGCCAACACCTTCGCGGTCAAGAACTCAAACGCCCTGCTGTCTATCTCACAAGCCTCCGAGACCCTGTGCATCCTGCTCATCCCCTTCTTTATGAAGAAGTTCGGAATCAAGAACGTGATGCTGATCGCCATGTTCGCCTGGGTGTTCAGGTTCGGCTTTTTCGGCCTGGGCTCCCCTGACATGCCCGGAGTGATCCTGTTCATACTCTCCTGCATTGTCTACGGAGTCGCCTTTGATTTCTTCAATATCTCCGGCTCCCTGTATGTCAACGAGAACACCACGACCGACATCCGCTCCAGCGCCCAGGGCCTATTCATGCTCATGACCAACGGACTCGGAGCCTCGATAGGGACTCTCGCGGCCGGGTGGGTCGTCGAGAAATGCGGATGCTTCAGCGACCCGGCCGGATGGGCCAAGGCCTGGTACATCTTCGCCGCCTATGCCCTTGTGGTAGGCATCCTGTTCATGATCCTGTTCAAGGATCCGAGGAAGATCGCGAAGGCCGCCCCGGCAACTGACAGCGCTCAAGCCTGAAAACCCGGCTTCCTGACATAAAGTACTTGATGTCGTAGCACCGGTACTCATCGTGATTCCTGACCTTGTGGTAGGAGGTGACACAATCAAAATTGTATCCCAACTGCGCGAGGTCAGGAATGTCGATTGAGGACACCCCCTCATCCAGCAGTGACTCAAGGATGGAGTAGTTCCGGTCAAGAGCGCCGATTGTCTTCATCCTCAAGCCCTTAAGGCTGCCGTTTTTCTGATAATGCCACCTGTTTTTGCAGGACAGGGAACAGAATCTCATGTCCCGCCGTCCATAAGGAAGGACATCCCCGCACTCCAGACATCTCTTCCCCTCCCTGTCGTCTCCCTTATATATCATGCCGACAATATGCCAAAAAGAATCCGTTATGCCAAGGGCATGGCGGGGGTTTCCGGTGATATTCGGGGATAATTTTTTTCTTTGGGGACACAATAAAAAAACAGAACCAAAAGGAACGGAAAAAAATCCAGGTATTATCTTCATATTCCTTCCAAAACCGATCACGGTTGGCTAACTTCGCGCCAACAACCAACAACAAACTGGATTATGGAACAACTGAACAAAATTGAAATCCGCGGGAATGTCGGCAACGTCAACATTCTCAAGGTCGGAAACACCAGGGTCGCCCATTTTTCCGTAGCGACCAATTTCGCCTACAAAGACCGCAACGGCGAGCCTGTGATTGAGACCACCTGGCACTATGTGACAGCCTGGGAAGGCAACAAGGGAATCCCTCCGCTTGACACCATAGCGAAAGGATTCCCGATCTATGTGTGCGGCCGGCTGAGAACCCAAAAATACATCTCGGGCGACGGCTCGGAGAAGACCAGTTATGACATCATCGCGAACACCATCGAGGCCGTGGACGCGGGCGTATCGCCGCAAATGTCTTGATATCAGGAATATCCCGGTGAAAGGGTTGAGGAGGCCAGAAAGTGGGGATCTCATCGGGATTTTTAGGTCATCTAATCTATTACTTCAAATAAATATTTTTGTACTTAATCAATTGAATACAAATTTGTTAATATAAATCAGATAAATTAGGCTTACAATAAATTGCAAAAATATTTTTGGAGATTAAAAATTAATATCTATCTTTGCGGTACAATAAGGCCTACAGGAAAAGGCTGGTGGCCGCCGAAGCGGAATTCCTTGTGTCGATCAAGGCCGTCAGGCAGCAGCGATGCCGGATGAGTCCGCTCTCCACCATCAGAACTCCTTGCCGTGGACCGAAAACGAATTCTTGCGAAAACCGCGGCTTTCTGGCCGCGGTCTTCAATTATAATATGTCCGATAGCCCCCCATCAGGCTCCGTACATTTGCTCATAGTACTTGAGATAGTCCCCGCTCGTTACATTGTCGAGCCATTCCTGGTTGTCAAGATACCACCGCACGGTCTTCCCGATCCCCTCCTCGAACTGAAGCGAGGGTTCCCATCCGAGCTCGTCCCTCAACTTGGTCGAGTCAATAGCGTAGCGCATATCGTGCCCCTTGCGGTCCGTCACAAACGTGATGAGATCATCATCGGCACCTTCCGGACGGCCCAGCACGCGGTCCGCCGTCCTGATCAGGACCTTGACCAGGTCAATGTTCTTCCACTCGTTGAAACCACCGATGTTATAGGTGTCACCATCCTTTCCATTGTGGAAGATCACATCGATGGCCCTGGCGTGGTCCTCTACGTAAAGCCAGTCGCGGACATTCTCCCCCCTGCCATAGACAGGCAACGGCTTGCGGTGGCGTATATTATTGATAAACAAAGGTATAAGCTTCTCAGGGAACTGTTAAGGCCCGTAATTGTTGGAGCAGTTCGTGACAACGGAGGGCAGCCCGTAAGTGTCGTGATAGGCCCTCACGAAATGGTCGCTTGAGGCCTTCGCGGCGGAATACGGACTATGAGGCTGGTAACGCGTGGTCTCGGTAAAGAAATCATCACCGAAAGGCCCGCCCCCGCACTCTCTCCCAGCGGAAGGGTTTCCATCGGGCCTGGTCAACTCCAGGGCCCCGTAGACCTCGTCTGTGCTGATGTGATAGAAACGGCAAGCCTCATAGCCTCGCGGCTCCCAATACTCTCGGGCGGCCTGGAGAAGAGTCAGGGTGCCCATCACATTGGTCCTTGCGAAAGTGAACGGATCTACTATCGACCGGTCCACATGACTCTCAGCCGCAAGATGGATTATCCCGGTTATATCATAGGATGAGATAACCTCCCTAATCTTATCATAATCACATATATCCGCCTTTACAAACTGATAGTTCGGCCGCCCCTCGACATCCTTGAGATTGGCCAGGTTTCCGGCGTATGTGAGCTTGTCCAGGTTGATTATCCTGTACCGGGGATACTTGTTGACGAAAAGCCGTACAACGTGGCTGCCAATGAAACCTGCTCCACCGGTTATCATTATTGTCTTGCCGTACTCCATACAAACAGCTATTTTCCGCCTATTTTCCCTTCCTGGACAGCGTCGAACGCCTGCCGCTTACGCAAGATGTCGATAGCGGTGTAAATCGAGGACATCATTGAATGGGGGTCAGCCTCATCGCGTCCAGCCATCTCGTACGCGGTACCATGATCCGGGGATGTCCTGACGATCGGGAGTCCGGCGGTGAAATTCACTCCGTCCTCGAACGCCAAAGCCTTGAAAGGGGCGAGTCCCTGGTCATGATACATAGCGAGAGTGGCGTCGAACCTGGCATAACGGCCGAGCCCGAAATACCCGTCAGGAGAATAGGGGCCGAAAGCCATAATCCCCTCGGCATTGGCCTCCTTGACCGCTGGCAGGATGATCTTCTCCTCCTCGTCACCAAGCAATCCACCGTCCCCGCAATGAGGATTCAGGCCGAGGACAGCTATCTTTGGCTCGATCACCCCGAAATCCCTTTTCAGGGACTCAGTCATCAGGCGGAGTTTCCCCACAATGCGCTCGACAGTTATCGACGAGGGAACGTCTTTCAGGGGTATATGGCCTGTCACGACACCGATCCGCAACCTGTCGGAGACCATGAACATGGCGACGTCCCGCGCTCCGAACTCCTTCTGGAGATACTCGGTGTGGCCAGTGTTGCCGAAACCTTCGCCCACCATCGCCTTCTTGTTGATCGGGGCTGTCACGAGCACATCAATATCACCATTCTTGATATCCCTGACAGCCCACTCCAGGGAAGTGATGGCCGCCTTGGCGGATTCCGGGGTAGATTGTCCCGGCTCCACAAAAGTGTTATCAGGAAGGCAATTGACAATGTTGATTTTCCTCGGTCTGGCATCCTTGGCGCTCTGGATCACGTATGTGTCCATCTGCTGGTCGATGTTGTGGACGCGTTTCCTGTAAAAGCCGAAAATCTTTGATGAGCCGTAGATCACCGGAGTGAACGACTCAAGGATCCTTGCGTCCTCCAAAGACTTGATTATCACCTCATAGCCGATTCCGTTACCATCACCCTGGGTGATTCCCACGATCGGTTTTCTGTCGCTTCTTTCTGACATATCTTCTAAAACAAATTCTCGTTATCTTGTTGACTCTTGAGGCTCTCGTACCCCTCGTCAGGAGGGAGCTCCACCCCCATGGCCACAGCGCCGGCTCCGGCGGCGACAGCGAGCGAGTCGCAACGCTCATTCTCGGGATGGCCGGCATGTCCCTTTATCCAATGGAAAGCCACGCGGTGACGCCGGTAGACCACAAGGAAACGCTGCCATAGATCCGGGTTCTTCACCTTCTTCCATCCTTTGCGCTCCCAACTCTCCAGCCAGCCCTCATTCAGGGCTTTCACCACATAGGAAGAGTCACTGTATACCTCTATCACGGCATTCTCCCACCTGACGGCCTCCAGCCCCACTATCACCGCGAGCAGTTCCATCCGGTTGTTGGTGGTGCGGGAGAATCCTCCGCTCATCTCTTTCACCAGGTTCCCGCATTTGAGCACTATACCATAGCCACCTGGGCCCGGATTTCCGCTGGAAGCCCCATCCGTGTAAAGATATATAACAGGTCTCTCACTGTCCATGAATACAAATATACGCTATTTTTTTTGCGTGACTTCATTTTTGTGACTATTTTTGGAATATGAATGTCCTAGTCACGGGAGCCAACGGACAGCTCGGGAATGAGCTCCGCGAGGCGGCGGCAAAATGCCGAGACAGATTTGTGTTCACTGACGTTTCCCCGGTCCCCGGAGTCGAGACCGTCTACCTCGACATCACCAACGAGAAAGCGGTCAGGATAATACTCGACTCCGAGAAAATTGACGTGATCGTGAACTGCGCCGCCTACACCAACGTTGACAAGGCCGAGGACGACTCCGGGACCGCGATGCTCATAAACAGCTCGGCGGCAGGGATTCTCGCCGAGGCCGCAAGGGATACAGGCGCCACACTCATCCACATC
>JAFVED010000023.1 GCA_017478125.1 Bacteroidales bacterium
AGAATCGGTTGTCCCTCACTGAGGACGGAATATCCCACGCTTCGCTGTCATTCCGAAAGAGACCCGCGGCTGAAGAATCTCAGATCCTTCGCCTGGCCCAGGAGGACAGGTGGGCATTCATGAGGACTTCGCGGCAAAGGCGCGCGGAAGCTTGGGAAAGATTCCGGCGTGCCACATCCGGCCTGACCGCCTCGGAGGTCGGAACACTGTCCGGAGTGACCTGGAATAATCCCGAGAAACCGGCTCCCTGAAGGGCTTCCCTGTCACGGATCCGACCGGAAACCAGGAAGACCGGAACGACCCCGCTTCTCCGGAGGACTCCAATAGGCACTTTCCCCGACAGGGTCTGAAGATCCGAGGCTCCTTCGCCTGTGATAATATAATCAGCGTCAACTATTTCCTTATCAAAGCCGACAAGGTCAAGCACAGCGCCTATCCCCGAGACCAGCTCAGCTCCGAGGTAAGCGTGAAGCGCCCCGCCGAGTCCTCCGGCCGCTCCCGCGCCTCTCATGTCCGTGACATCAGTCCCAGTCTCGGACAAGATCCTCAACGCGTGGTTCCTCATCCTCTCTTCAAGAATCTCAACCGCCTCGGGACCAGCCCCTTTCTGGGGGCCGAACACCCTCGCCGCCCCTCTCGGGCCGACAAAGGGGTTATCCACATCGCAAAGAGCATGGATTCTTACCCCGGCTGTCAGATCCCTAAGCCCCGGGACAGCCATCATTCCCTCTCCCCCGTCGCATGTCGCCGATCCACCAAGACCGATGACCAGCTCATCGCAGCCGCCTCTGACCGCAGCCGCGATCAACTCGCCCACACCCCTGCTGGTGGCGATAAGCGGATCCTTCCTATCGGGTGGAACCAATTGGATACCACAGGCAGACGCCACATCCAAGATAGCGGTGTCACCTCCCCTTCCATACGAGGCCGACACAGTCTCTCCGATAGGGCCAGTGACTGGAACGGAGACCCTCTCAGCTCCAAGCCTTTCGGTTAGGATGTTTGTCATCCCCTCGCCTCCGTCTGAGAGAGGGACGCAGGAGACCTCCGCCTCAGGACAGACCGATAATATGCCCGAGGCGATGGCAGAGGCCACCTCCCCGGCACTCAGGCACTCCTTGAACGAATCCGGCGCGACTACGATCTTCATAATGGTAAAGATATCAATAATTCTGTCAAAACGTCCAATAATACCCCATTATCGGGCAAGGTCTGAAAAAAACCGAGGGGATAGAGGGTGCGCGCCTTTCGGCGAGAGCCTTTACCTGACTGCTTCAGATACCCTAATACCTTCGATAGTGGCTCCGGACTCTCTCAATCTTGCCATTTCTGATGCGTTTGTACGCACATACTTTGACAAATCTCACAACATCCACCCTAATGGAGGTGAGAACAATCCAAAGATAAGTTCTTCTTTTCATGAAATATTTAGTTAGTGCTTGAAAGAACTATCTTCTCCCTGTTTCAGTACCTCCCCTCGGTTATCTCTCCGTTTAAAAACACAGACATCCATTTAGGGATGGATGCCTGTCATAAATTTAGCGACTAACTAACTATCTTTGTTTACAAATATAGCGATTAATCTGATTCTCCCAAAACATCCAGACCCAATTTTCCCTACATTTTTCTTTCAGATGTGATGATTACGCATCTGCTAATCACAAAAAGTCAATAAGTTACAAGGACAAAACAAAACGGGCTCTTCCGAAAAACCGGAAAAGTCCGCTTTGGTAGTCCCTAGTGGAATCGAACCACTATTTAAGGTTTAGGAAACCTCCGTTCTATCCGTTGAACTAAGGGACCAGCAAAATCTCTTGAAGAACTACTCGACGTTCTTCTCGATGATCTGACGACCTCTGTAGTAGCCGCACTCTGGGCAGACATGGTGATACATCACAGTCGCGCCGCAGTTGGGGCAGGTGGCCAGGGTCGGAACCTTCGCGAAGTCATGAGTCCTTCTCTTGTCTCTTCTCGCCTTGGAGACCTTGTGTTTCGGATGTGCCATAATTAATATTCTTTAAATTTTATCATTTCTTTTTAAGAAGGTCTCCTAATCCCGCGAACGGAGTGGAAGAATCCTTCTGAACCAGTCCCTCATCATCTTCAGAACTCAGAAACCTCACCGTGTCGGGGTCACAACCTCCTTCCTCATGGACTCTCTGCACAGGCAGCGACAGGCAGATGTAGTCGTAAACCGCCTGGCTGAGGTCAAGGCCGGTGTCCGTGAAAGGCAGGACAACAATCTCCCTGCCTCCCTCAGCCTCACCAGCCGAGTCCGGATCCCCAAACTTGACGCTGAGCGCGAAACCTGTGGAGACCGGTATCCTCAAGTCCCCGAGACACCTGTCACAAGTCACCGTGACATGACCGTCTATCTCACAGTCAACACCTATGAAACGGCCAGACTTCTCGACAACAATCCCGACATCCAGACCCGCGCCCAGGATCTCTGAATTCTCAAAACGCTCAAAGAACTCTTTCCCTACGCTCAGGGAGAACCGTGTCCTCCCTTGCGCCAATCCGTTCAGAGGAACTATAAAATCATCTTTCATCGCTTCGCCAAACAGATTAAGGGATGCAAAGGTAAAAAAAAATACCTAAATAAAAAACTTTTCGGCAATAGTTTGACTATTCTTCTTCACCACCATTCCCGGCACGCTTCCGGTCCATGGGGTCGAGCAATACCTTCCGGATCCTCATGTGGTGCGGAGTCACCTCCACAAGCTCGTCCTCTCGGATGTACTCCAACATCTCCTCAAGGGACATCTTTATGGCCGGAGGCAGGAGAATCTTCTCGTCCGAACCCGCGGCGCGGACATTCGTCAGCTTCTTTGTCTTGCAGATATTGATATTGAGGTCACGCTCACGGGTGTGTTCTCCTACTACCTCGCCGCAATATATCTCCTCACCAGGCTCCACGAAGAACTTTCCCCTGTCCAGGAGCTTGTTCATCGAATACGCTATCGCGTCTCCGGTCTCAAGGGAAACCAAGGATCCGTTGGTCCGGTTGTCTATCTCACCCTTGAAAGGCTGGTACTCCTTGTAGCGGTGAGCCATGATGGCCTCTCCCTGGGTGGCTGTCAGCAGATTGCTCCGGAGTCCCATCAGCCCCCTCGTGGGAATATCGAACTGCAGGAGGGTGCGGTCCCCGCGAGGCTCCATGTGGATGAGGGCACCCTTGCGGCGGGTGGCAAGCTCGATAGCTGTCCCGACAAAATTCTCCGGTACCTCAATGGACAGATCCTCGATCGGTTCGCAGCGCTGCCCGTTGATGGTCTTGTCGAGGACCTTCGGCTGGCCGACCTGAAGCTCGAAACCTTCCCTGCGCATCTCCTCGATAAGTACCGAGAGGTGAAGCACTCCGCGGCCATATACTATAAAAGAGTCGGCGTTGAGACCGGGCTTGACTTTCAAGGCCAGGTTTTTCTCAAGCTCCTTGTCAAGGCGGTCCTTTATGTGCCTGGAAGTCACATACTTCCCATCCTTGCCAAAGAACGGGGAATTATTGATGGTGAAGAGCATGCTCATCGTCGGCTCATCGATGGAGATCGGAGGCAAAGCCTCCGGAGCGTTCAGATCGGCGATAGTGTCCCCGATCTCGAAGCCATCAATTCCCACGACAGCGCAAATGTCTCCGCAACGGACCTCATCCACATTGGATTTGCCGAGCCCGTCAAAGACCATCAGCTGCTTCACTTTATGCTTCTCGACAATGTCATATCTCTTGCAAAGGCTCACCTGCTCCCCAGTACGAAGCCCACCCCTTGTCACCTTGCCGACAGCGATACGGCCCACATAAGGGGAATACTCCAGAGACGTAACCTGCATCTGGACAGTACCTTCGACCATCTGCGGAGCCGGGACCACCTCGAGTATCGCGTCCAGCAGGGGTGTTATGTCTGAAGTCGGAGTCTTCCAGTCCTCCGACATCCAGCCCTGTTTGGCGCTCCCGAATATGGTCTTGAAGTCCAGCTGGTCGTCGTCGGCGTCCAGGGCGCACATGAGGTCGAAGACTTCCTCCTGCACCTCGTCCGGACGGCAGTTCGGCTTGTCCACCTTGTTGACCACGACGATAGGCTTCTTGCCGAGCTGAAGAGCCTTGTGGAGGACGAACCTGGTCTGGGGCATGCATCCCTCGAACGCGTCCACAAGGAGCAGGACACCGTCCGCCATGTTCAGGACCCTCTCGACCTCTCCTCCGAAGTCGCTGTGGCCGGGAGTGTCGATAATGTTGATTTTCACTCCCTTATAAGTCACGGACACATTCTTGGCGAGGATAGTGATCCCCCTTTCCCTCTCAATGTCGTTGTTGTCGAGGATGAGCTGTCCGAGATTCTCGGGCTGACGGACCAGATTGGCCTGGTAGATCATCCTGTCCACGAGGGTTGTCTTGCCATGATCGACATGCGCGATGAGCGCTATATTCCTTATTTCCTGCATATTCATCTGAAAAATCCCGCGAATTTACTGAATTTGCCGGGAATGTGAAAAAGATTCTTCACTTCGTTCAGAATGACGGTCAAATCAACAAAGATCTGATGGCATCTTCAACCGCGTCGAAGTCGAAACTTCCGAGAATGGCCGCGAAGCGTGAGGCGACACGGTCGTAACACAGGTTGCCGATGGAACCCTCGTGGGTGTGGCGTAACTCTCTGGAGTGCTCAAAGCTTCCGTCAGCTATCGAAGCGGCGACATGTCGGTAGGCATCCCGGAACGGAACCCCCTCAGAGACAAGGTCATTGACCTTCTCTACGCTGAAAGCGAGACGGTACTTCGGATCTGACATGACATCGGTCTTGATCTCCATCCCCCTGATGGCGTATTCGACAATGTCCAGGCAGGAGTCCATCTCGTCGAAGATCGGGAAGAAGACCTCCTTGAGAATCTGCATGTCCCGGAAATATCCCGAGGGAAGGTTGCCAGTGATGAGCCTTATGTCATTCGGAGCGCCGCAGATCTTGTTGCAGCGCGCCCGGACAAGCTCGAACACGTCCGGATTCTTCTTGTGGGGCATTATGCTGGATCCGGTCGTGAGGGCGTCAGGCAGCTTGATGAATCCGAAGTTCTGGCTGGAGTACAGGCAGCCGTCAAAAGCGAGCTTCCCCACCGTCTCAGCCACAGAGGAATAAGCGAAAGCTACCGCCCTCTCCATTTTCCCCCGGGTCATCTGGGCATAGACGGAATTATAATCCAGGTCATCAAAGCCAAGAAGCCGTGTCGTAAGCGTCCTGTCCAGAGGGGCTGAGGAGCCGTACCCCGCGGCGGAACCGAGCGGGTTGCGGTTCACGATGTCCCAGGCCGCCTTGAGCATGGTCATATCCCCGGAAAGGCTCTCAGCGTAGGCTCCGAACCATAGACCGAAGGAGGAGGGCATGGCGACTTGCAGATGGGTGTAGCCGGGGAGCAGGACATCATTGTACCTCTCGCCGGCCTCCTGGAGGGTCGAAAAAAGGCTCGCCACTTTCTTGACCGTCTTCTCTATCCTGGCCCGGGCGTAGAGTTTCAGGTCGACCAGCACCTGGTCGTTGCGGGAGCGGCCGGTGTGGACTTTCTTGCCTATGTCGCCCAGCCGGCGGGTAAGCATCAGCTCCACCTGCGAATGGACATCCTCGACATCGGGCTCTATCTCAAAGCGCCCTTCGGAAGCTTCTGAGTATAAGCTTTTCAGCTCCGGGAGCAACTTTTCGAGATCGGCCTCCGGGAGAAGGCCTACGCTTTCCAGCATGGTGATGTGGGCGATGGTGCCCAAGATGTCATAAGGAGCCAGCTGAAGGTCCAGCTCGCGGTCCTGTCCTACCGTGAAGGCGTCTATCCGCGCGTCTTCATCGTATACCTTATCCCAAAGTTTGTTGGCCATATTAAACTAAACAATAGTCAATCGGTCATGTCTTCTTACATAAGTGGTCTCACCGGTGGTGATTTCGTCGAGGGCGATGTACTCGTCCGGGCCGTGTGAACGGGCGGAATCACCGGGACCGACCTTCAGCGTCGGGAAGGAACAG
>JAFVED010000003.1 GCA_017478125.1 Bacteroidales bacterium
CTGCCCAAAGCCTCGTAGCGGGCTCTGAAACCCGCCGCGTCCTCAGGATGGCCGACAACCGCGGCAATCGCCTCGAGTTCCCTATACACCTGGCACAAGGAGCAGTTGTTGACAAGGTCAACAGACTCAAGATCACCTGTTTCCACGCCCTCCGGAGCCGCCCAGTCTCCCAGATACCAAGCCCTGTATGGCTCGTCAGGCCACCTCTTCAGCAAGCCATCCACAGTGTAGGTGTCGACATATTCAAGCCAGCGGAGCATGGTCGGATAACACCTCTCAAGCAACCTGGGGTCAGCGTAGCTCATCCACGTTCTCCAAGGAGCCTGGACAATGAAGCCGCACCAGTACGGCCCTCCGCCAGCCCGGTACGGACATGGGGCGGTATGCGGCAGGCCTCCATCCTCATGTACACAGTCATTCCACGCCTGGAGCCAGTTCACATACAGCGGAGAGACCTCAGACAATATCTGGAGGGTCAATGTCGACGCGTTGCCGTCTCCACCATATCCCAGCCGCTCGATGTTGGCGCAATCCACCATATAGCCGTCGAAGGCGAGATTCTCCAGAGTGTAGCGCACCATGTCGTGGATAGCGTTCATGTCCTGGTCAGAAGACTCGAACGAGCCTCCCATCTTATAATCCGTGCGCATTCTCAACCCTTTGATGTCCTCCGGCCTGGGAGCCTGCGGCAGATTCTCCAGGACGACATAACGGAAAACGTGGTGGTTGAATTTGTCTTTGAAAAGGTCTCCGCCTGGAGCTCCGGAAGACAGGTAATAGTCCCGGGAGACCGGACTGAAGCCGTCCTCCACTTTCGCGTCGCAAAAACCGGCCTCGGTCTTATGCCCTTTATCCATCGAGGGCAACCTGATCTCGAGCATCCCGTTCATCACACGCCCGAAATCCACAACCCAGCGATTCTTCCCGGCAGGGGTGACACTCTTCGCCGGGACGACTTCCAGCACGCGGCATGGCTCGCACATCTGCTGGCTGGCCTCGATACCATCTATCTTGACAACCTCGACATCCCGCCAGGAAAGCTTGTCAAGAGATTCCGGTTCCAAAGAGCCCGGAACCTCGGAGGCGTTTATCACTTCACCCCCGAAATGACCGGCTCCCCATGATTCGTAGTCCGAGTAACCGCTCGAGGCTCCTTTCCAGGTCCTGTCCGTGCGGACAAGAGAAACCGGTCCTTCAGGAGTCAGGGCATCGAGCTCGGCTCTCACCAGGGGGCCCGGATAGGCTGCCCTGAACGTGAGGGGCTTATACCAACCCGACCCGAGCCAGAAGACAATCTCATTGTCTCCTTTCCTGAGCAGCCTCGTGACATCATAGGTCACGATCAGGGAGCGCTTGTCAAGCTGCGACACCGCCGGAGTGAGAACAGCGTCGGAGACCGGTTTCCCGTTGATGTAGGCCTCGTGGTAGCCCAATGAGTTGACATACAAAAGAGCCTGAGAGGGCAAGTCAGCGACAGTGAACGACTTCCGGACAAGAGGGGCATCCCCTTTCAATAGTGTCGCCCCCAGGTATTCCCCGCTGAGACTGTCTTCGCCGACAATCCCGATCCCGAACCTTTCCGGCGAGCTCCACGCGGAGACATCGTCCTCTGTCTTCCACACACGGACCCTCCACCAGCACTGCTTCCGGGAAGCCAAAGGGATTCCGGAATAAGGCACCATCACCTGATCGCTTGAGGCCACCCTCCCGGAAGACCACAAATCCGCCTTCCCGGATTTGAGAGCGGACAATGAGCCGGCTACCTGGATCTCATAAGCGACCTGCGCCATCGGCTCCCGGGAAGTGATCTTCCAACTGAAATGAGGCTCCGGGGAATCGATGCCAAGAGGCTCGGAGAGTCCCTCACACCTGAGATCATAGACCTCGAAAGAAGGTCCGCAGGAAATAAAACATAAGACTATGGCCAAAACCGGGGCAAAACAGCACAAACGCCGGAAGAGGGTATCTCGGATCATATCACTGAATGTTTTTGAAAAGCGGTCCACATCACATATTATCAGGCCGCGAAGCATCAGGCGACTCGGCCGGCGTATCCCCGGCCTCATTCATGGAACGGGCAGCCGCGACAGCGCAGTTGATCCCGTCAATGGCCGAGGAGACGATTCCACCGGAATAGCCAGCGCCCTCACCGCAAGGCAGCAGACCCGGGAAGGAGTCAGACTCGTACGTCCTGGGGCTTCGACCAATACGGATTGGTGACGAGGTCCTTGACTCTACACCGACCAGAAGGGCGTCATTCGTGAAGAATCCCCTGATGGAATGCCTGTTGACCTCGGGGAAAGCGTCCCGAAGCCTGGAGGAGATGAACTCCGGCAAGAGCTCATGCAGAGGAGCCGGCACAACACCCGGCTTGTAAGAGGTCTCGGGCAAGTCCGAGGAGACGACCCCGTTGCAGAAATCTATCATCCTCTGCGCAGGTGCCGCCATAGGGTTGTCTGACTTGGAACGGGCATATTCCCACATCTTTCTCTCCACCGCTTTCTGGAAATCAAGTCCCTTGAACGGGCCGGATCCCGAATATTCCTCAGGGACATCGTCCGGCTCGATCTGGACCACGACACCGGCGTTGGCGAACTTTCCGCTGCGGGCCGAGTTGGACATTCCGTTCATCACGATGGTCTCAGGCTCAGTCGCTGAAGGCACCAGGACTCCCCCCGGGCACATGCAGAATGAGAAGACACCCCTCTCGCCCACCTGCTGGGCGAACGAGTACTCCGCGGCGGGCATCCCAGGCTCCCATTGGCCATGGTAGCGCGCCTCGTTGATCAGCGCCTGGGGGTGTTCCACACGGACACCCATAGCGAAACCCTTCGCCTCCAAAGCGATCTTCTTGGCGTCCAGCATCTCGTATATGTCCCTGGCCGAATGGCCTGTGGCGAGAATCACCTTCTTGGCTATGTACTTGACAGACTTCGGTTTCCCGGTGGTTTTGGAGGGATGCCCGCTGTCCAGCGCCTTCACCTCGATAGTACCGTCCCTCTTGCGGGTGATACCGGTCACCCTGGTGCCGAAATGATATTCCCCACCCTTGGACTCGATAGTGGTCCGGATATTCTCGACAATCTTGGGCAGACGGTCTGTGCCGATGTGCGGATGGGCGTCGATGAGGATCTGGGGATTGGCGCCGAAGTTAACAAACTGATAAGGAACCTCCTTGATGTCACCGCGTTTTGAGGAACGGGTGTACAGTTTCCCGTCGGAGAACGCGCCGGCTCCGCCCTCGCCATAGCAATAGTTAGAGTCCGCGTCGAGCTTCCCCTCACGGACAAGAGCCGCCATGTCGAACTTGCGGTCACGGACATTCTTCCCCCTCTCCAGGATCACCGGTTTAAGGCCGAGGGTCAACAGCTTCAACGCGGCGAATAGACCGGCGGGACCGGCTCCGACAATGATCACACTCTCAGCCTCGGAGACATCCTTATACCCAGCCACCTCATAGGGGACATAAGACTCGTAACGGTGGTTGTAGCCTTCTATCTTGTAACGGTACTTCACATCATTCCTTGCGTCGATCGAGCGACGGGCGATGACACATGTGGCGTCAGCTTTCGGGAATGTCGGCTGGAACGACTTGGTGGGATCGATCACATTTATCACGGCGTTGCCCCTGAGATTCATCTCCCTGGCGGCCACTATCCTCACGTCATCAGGCCGCAGATCTCGACCGACCCTTCCTGTCATCTCAAATTCAATCATATCTTTAAAATATTAATAATCAGCGATTCTTGACACTGGAGCGACATCCAGGGGCGTCCTCTCCCCAGCCTTGTAACGGAACCACCCGGCCACGGCGATCATAGCCGCGTTGTCGGTGGTGAACTTGAATTCGGGCAAGTAAGTGTTCCACCCTCTCTTCTTCCCCTCAGACTCTATCCGGACCCGGAGCCCGCTGTTGGCGGACACCCCGCCTCCGATCGTGACCTCCTTGATCCCGGTCTGCCGGGCAGCTTTTATCAGTTTGCTTAAAAGAATATCAATCAACGTCTTCTGGAAACTGGCGCACAGATCCTCCTTATTCTTCTGTATGAAATCCGGATCCTTGGCGATCTCATCCCTAACGAAATACAGCAAAGAGGTCTTCACACCACTGAAACTATAATCAAGACCGGGGATCTGAGGTTTGGCGAACAGGAAGCGATCCGGATTCCCCTCCTTGGCGAGACGGTCGATCACAGGCCCGCCCGGATAGCCCAGACCCATCATCTTGGAACACTTGTCGAAGGCCTCCCCTACGGCATCGTCTATGGTCTGGCCGAGGATGGAGTACTCAAGCGGGCTGTCAACCCTCACTATCTGCGAGTTGCCCCCTGAGACCAGAAGACAGAGGTAAGGGAACCGCGGATGGCGGTTTTCTTTCCCCTCCTGATCCACGAAACCGGCAAGAATGTGGCCCTGGAGGTGATTGACCATGATGATGGGGATGTCCAGGGCGATGCCCATGGCCTTGGCGAAAGACGTGCCGACAAGCAACGAGCCAAGAAGACCCGGCCCGCGGGTGAAAGCTATGGCAGTAAGGTCGGAAGCCTTTACCCCGGCCTTGTCAAGAGCCTGGCTGACGACAGGGACGATATTCTTCTCATGAGCCCTGGAGGCCAATTCCGGGACAACGCCGCCGAAATCCTTATGGACCTGCTGGCTCGCGATCACATTGGAGAGCAAGACCCCGTCCCTCAACACAGCGGCCGAAGTGTCGTCGCAGCTCGACTCTATTCCCAGGATATAATCCGCCATAACATTCAAAGACTTTAATCAAGTGACCGCGAAGTTAATGAAACTTTTTGAAGTAATTTGGTATATTTGTGGATTGTGAGAAAGGCACTCAAGATAACGCGGGGAATAATCGTGGCGCTTGTGGTCATACTGGCCACGGCGTGGATAGTTTTCCAGATCCCCGGAGCGCAGACTTTTCTCACCAAAAGGATAGCGTCTTCCCTGGAAGACAGACTCGGGGGCAGAATAGAGTTCTCGTCAATTCACCTCAAGCCTTTCAACGTTGTCATTCTCAAGGATTTCCGTTTGATTGACGAGAATCCTCCCGTCACCTTGAGTAGAGAAATCCTGGACACCGTGGCGAGCGCCCGGTCGGTAATGGCCTCATTCTCCCTCGGAGGACTGCTCAAAAAGGAAGGTATCCATCTCAGGAAGGTCTCCGTGGAGGAAGGGTCATTCACATTGGTCAACGGGCCGGAAGGCAACAACCTGAAGCGCGTCTTCCCCGCCTCCCGGGAAAAAACCGGAGAGGCCGGTAAGGAGATGGGAGACATCTTCGACGCGGGGAGAGTCCAAGTGGATGGATTCCGTTTCAGGCTGGTCAACCTCAAGAAAGGCCACAAGCCAAAGGAGTACGGCATAAACTGGGCTGACATGGACGTGTACGTCAAAACCCTGAGAGCCCATAACTTAAGCCTCTCCCGGGGATATATGAGAGGAGAGGTGGACGGGCTGGAGGCGTACGAGAAAAGCGGCTACCATATCGCCTCACTCGCCGGAAAGACCACAGTCGGAGGCGGCAAGACTCTTATTGAGGACCTGCGGCTCTCGGATGACTGGTCGGAGATAAGCATGAGCGAGTTCTCTATGGGTTACGCCGGGATACAGTCTTTCAAGAGATTCACCGACGAGGTAAGGCTCACAGGAGACATACGGAACAGCAAACTGGATTTCAGGAGCCTCTCCTATTTCGCTCCCGCTCTCAAGGACATGTCCGTCAAGCTCGACATCCGGAAGGCGGACGTGGATGGTCCCGTCAGCGATCTCGGGATTGACGGGATAGACTTCACCGAATCCAGAAGCGGTGTCAGAGGACATGCGGAAGGGCGGTTGACAGGCCTCCCGAAGATAGGCGACACGGTTTTTGATTTCAAGATCCACGAGCTCTCGTTCACTTCGGAGGGGCTCGGGACTTTTGTCAATGGTTTCGCGCCCTCCGCGAGACTGGCCCTCGGCAGATTCGCTCCCGGAGACGACCTTGAATTTGAAGGCGACGTGAAAGGTACTCTCAACAACCTGGGAGTCAATGGAGAAGCGAGGTCAACCAGCAATGGCGGGATCACGACGGACCTGAGACTCCACGACCTGATCATATCCGGCAGCCCCAAAAGATTCTCAGGGGCCGTGGCCACGAACGCGCTAAACATAGGGAGGATAGCCGGTGTGGACAAGATCGGCGAGGTGACCATGCGAGGGGTTATGGACGCCTCCCTTGGCAAGGGTGGAATCAACCTCAAGATAGACTCCCTTTTCATCGACAAGCTAAGGGCCCTGGACTATGACTATTCGAACATTATGGCCGCGGGGACATTCTCGGACAAGGCTTTCGACGGGCGCCTTATCTGCGACGACCCGAACCTGAACCTTTTGTTCCAAGGAATATTCACCCTTTCAGACAAGACCAGCAATGGCCTTTACAAGTTCTACGCCGACGTCGGTTACGCTGACCTCCAGGCACTCGGAATCGACAAGCGAAGAGTATCCAAAGTCGCCGGCAGGATCAACGCCAACTATATGACTGTCAAGGGGATCGAGATGATCGGAGACCTTGACATAATGGATCTGAACCTGGAGAATTCCCTGGGGAAACACGACGTGGGAGACATCCGGATCGCTTCCCACTCCGGCAACGGCATACACCGCGTCAACCTGGACTCCGGTTTCGCCAACGGATCTTTTGTGGGCACGAAGCCTGTCACGGGGATCGCGGGGGACCTGAGGGAGCTCACGCTTCTGAAAGAGCTTCCGCTGCTGTGCGAAGACACTCTCAAAACCTGGAAATCCGACAAATACGACGTGCGGCTGGACATTCATGACATCCGGGACGTGCTCTCGTTCGCCATGCCGGGGCTTTACATCGCGGACAGCTCGCAAGTCAGGCTTTCCGTATCAGACCTCGGGGAGGTGAAGGCATCCGTCAAGTCGTCAAGGATAGCGCTCGGCAAGAATTACCTGCGGAACATCGACCTGGCTTTCGACAATAAAGGAGGCAGCCTTAACGGGGCAATGACCGGCTCCGAGCTTGCCCTGGGGGGCATGGTATTCAGGAATGACCATCTTTCCATCTTCGCGAGCGACAACCACATCGGCCTCGGATACTCTTTCGACAACAACGGGGACTTCGCCGACAAGGGAGAGATCTACCTGTCCGGGGAGCTCGGCAGGTCAGCCGAAGGGGAGCCTCTGGTATATGGGCACACCTTACCCTCCAGCATCTGGATAAACGACCAGGAATGGACCATGTCACAGTCCGACATCAGTCTCCTCGGTAAAAACCTGGTCATAGACAATCTCTCCGCCTCGAGCGGCGGACAGTCCATCAAGGTTGACGGAGGATTCTCCAAGACGAGACCGGACACCCTGGTGGTGAACCTGGTCAAATTCGACATGGGGATAGCGAATATCCTGCTCGGGAAGAACCTCGGGATCTCAGGCCTCGCCACAGGGCGGTCCACCCTCTCATCCCCCTGGGAGACCAACGCCGGCCTCACAGCCGCCTTATCCTGCGACTCTGTCAAGGTGGGAGGCTTCGATGCCGGAACCCTTAGTGTCAACTGCGGCATGGTGGGTGACGGCAGGTTAGACATCCTGGCGAGCAACCGGATAAACGGGGCCAAAACATTCGACATCAATGGGTTCTACGCCACGAAGGACAAGGGTCTCGATATCGTGGCCGACCTCGATGGCCTGGAAGCCGGTTATATCTCCCCACTGCTGTCCTCCGTATTCAGCGAGACGAGAGGAGACATCAGCGGCAAGGTCAGGATAAACGGGAAGACGGACGACCTGTGTCTCTCAGGAGAGGATACGAGATTCGACAATGTGCTGCTCAGGGTCGCTTTCACGAATGTGCCATATTACGCGGACGGATCCTTCAAGGTTGACAACGAGGGCCTCCACCTGGACGGGATCTCCGTAAAGGACCGGTTTGACGGGACTGGGGTGATCTCGGGGGGAATCCTTTTCAATCACCTCAAGGACATCAGGATGGACACGCGGATAAAGATGAGCGGGATGGAAGCGGTCAACATGGAGCCCTCGTCCGGCCAGCCCATCTACGGGAATGTTTTCGCTACCGGCGACGTATCCATCAAAGGGCCGTTCAACGCTATACGCCTGGATGTCGATGCGAGGACGGACAAGAGCGGAGCCATACACATCCCTATCGACAAAGCCTCATCGGACGCCAACACCAACCTGCTGACTTTCAAGGAACCAGAGAAAGAGGTATATGTGGATCCGTATGATGTGATGATGAACAGGCTGGTGTCGGAAAGCAAGAAGGAGAACGATTTCGGCATGCACCTGAAAATCGCCGCCAACCAAAGGACGGAGGCCTATGTCGAGATAGACCGCCTGTCGGGCAACGCCCTGAACGGCAGGGGGCAAGGCAACATCGACATCGTGGTCCGCCCCGCCGCGGACCTGTTCTCGATCAATGGGGATTACACCCTTGAGTCAGGCAGATTCCATTTCAATGCCCTCGACATCACACAGAAAGACTTCACATTGTCCCAAGGAAGCTCGATAAGGTTCAACGGGGATGTGATGGACAGCGACCTGGACATCGACGGTATCTACACCACGAAAGCGTCAATCGCCACCCTTATCGCCGACACCACGTCAGTGTCGACAAGGAAGACCGTCAATTGCGGGATCGGAATATCCGGAAAGGTCCGGGAGCCGCTTCTGTCTTTCTCAATCGATGTCCCGGACATAGACCCCACCACGAAAGCGAAGGTCGAGAGCGCCCTCAACACCGAGGACAAGGTGCAAAGGCAATTCCTCTCCCTGCTGATCTCCGGCGGATTCATGCCTGAGGAGCAATCCGGCATCGTCAACAACACGACGAATCTTTACAGCAACCTGGCCGAGATCATGGCCGGGCAGCTTAACAATATCCTGCAGAAACTGGACATACCCCTGGATTTCGGGCTGAACTACCAATCCAGCGTCACCGGGAGCAATATCTTCGACGTCGCCGTGTCCACCCAGCTGTTCAACAACAGGGTGATAGTGAACGGTAATGTCGGCAACAGGGAATACGGCAATTCCTCGCGGGAAGATGTTGTCGGGGACGTGGACATAGAGATCAAACTCGACAAGCCGGGCCAGGTCAGGCTGAAACTTTTCTCTCATTCAGCTGATGACTACACCAACTTCCTGGACAACTCCCAGAGAAATGGAGTAGGTATGACTTACCAGAAAGAGTTCAGCACATTCCCCGAACTCATCCGGAGCATATTCTCAAGCAGGAAGAGACGTTCCGAGCGCGCCAACGCCCCTGTTCCGGAAAAGGAGTACAAAAGGGTGGAAATCACAAATTGACCTACCTCCGCGAATCGCGGGGTCAGGTGCCCTAATATAGACTAATTTTTTCTCAAATCGTAGATAAAAAATATCTTTTGGATAAAAGTGATATTAAGTGGTTTTGAATGGTATGGAAAATGATATATCTTCGTGCTGGATAGGAAATCTTACGTTTTATTCATAAATTAGGTTTGTATTAAGTGGGAAAGGCCATTGCCGTGAGGTAATGACCTTTTTCCCGTTATTCCGCCAGGCAAGAATCCATCAGCTCGTCAATAGCCGCGGGATCAATACCGCGCCCTATGAAGACTATCTTCTCCATCCTGTCCCCATACTTGGGATCCCAATCACGACGAAGGTTGCGGTCCCTTCTCATCATCTCCTGAAGCTGTTCCTCAGGCATTGTCGCGAACCACAGTCCGGCCTCCTTGATGGACTTCTGTGAACCGGACTGCTCGAAAAGATAGCACTTGTCAGGCTCATCGGCGAAATAGCAGAGCCCTTTCGCCCTGATTATGTTTGAGGGCCACTTCTTCGACACGATATAATCCAGCATGTTGATGTCCATCGCCGGACGGCGGTAATAGACATACGTGCTGATATTGTATTCCAACGCCTCTCCGGATTCCTCATTGTGGAGTTCTTCCTCCTCATCGCCTTCTATAGCGGCTATCCAGGCTGCCGAGGTAGCGACTTTGTCGAAGTCGAACAAGCCGGTGCCGAGGATGAGATCCAGATCGATATCCCCGTAATCACATTCGTGGATGACAGCCTGCGGGTTAAGGGCCTTCACGATCTCCCTCAACTCCACGAGTTCCTCCCGTGAGACCTCCGAGGCTTTGTTGAGCAAAACCATATTACAGAACTCAATCTGCTGGATGACAAGGGATTCCAGATCATCCTCCTCAATATCCGGCCTTTTGAGAGCCTTTCCTGAGGCGAACTCATCCCTCATCCTGAGGGCGTCCACCACGGTCACTATCGCGTCGAGCTTAGGAGTCGCGGCCCTGCTGTACTCGGGAAGCAGTTTCGGAATGGAGCATATTGTCTGGGCTATCGGAGCCGGCTCGCAGATGCCGCTGGCCTCGATAACTATGTAGTCGAACTTTCTCATCCGGCAGAGCTCGTCGATCTGGTTCACCAGGTCCATCTTGAGTGTGCAGCAGATGCACCCGTTCTGGAGAGGGACGAGACTGTCGTCGGTCTGTCCGACCACTCCGCCTTTCTGGATCAGGTCCGCGTCGATGTTGACCTCCCCTATATCGTTCACTATCACCGCGAACTTGATTCCCTTCCTGTTTGAGAGAATCCTGTTGAGTAATGTAGTCTTGCCGCTTCCAAGATATCCCGTCAGGAGCAGCACCGGTATCTCCCTGTTTTCCAAATTAATTGTCATGACATTTTTTTATATGACGCGAATTTAGTGATTTTGCGCGAATAAAGATTATTTGCTACATTTGCATTCGGCAGGTGGAATCGGCCGGCTTGATATGCTTGAGAATTTAAGAAAAGACATAGAAAAGCTCATCTCGCTCTACGAGGCGGAGAAAGCGGAGCGCGTGAGGCTCCAGGCTCTTCTTCTCGAGCGGGATGCCGAGAATGAAGCCTGCAGGAAACAGATCGGCGATCTGGAGCAACAGGTTAATAATCTGCAGCTTTCGGAAGCCTTTGGAGCCGCCGGAGACAAGACCGCGGCGAAGGAGAAGATCGAGAGACTGATCAAGGAGATAGACAAATGCATCTCCCTGCTTGAGAATTAGAATGGGACAAAGCATAAAGATAAAAATAGCGGGCAATGAATATCCTCTGGTCGCGTCATCTCCGGAGATGGAGCGGCTTATGAGGCTTGCCGCTGAGGCGATCAACCAGAAATTGACCGCATACGACGCCAAGTTCCCGAACAAGTCTCTCTCAGACAAGCTATCCTTTGTCGCCCTCAACGAGACAGTCAGCAGGCTGACCTACCAGAAGAGGATCTCCGACGCGGGCGAAGAGGCGAAAGAGCTTCAGGAAGATGTGGAGTCATACCTCAAGAATATTGAAAAAGACGGCCGTTAGTCCCAAGTGCTTTAATCAACAAGTTCTTCTGAACCGGGAACACTCAGGACGGCAAGGGCAGGCCAAGGTTACCTTCCGGGATTATACGCCTGGCGTATGACGGTGGAAGTCCGAACCGGACCGGATCTCAAATCTTATCAGTTAAGATTTCAGACAAGCGACTAACGGCTTTTTTAATATCCCAGACGGCCGACCGGTTTCCGCGAACCGGCGGCCGTTTTTGCCTCACGCCTTAAAATGAATTGATTATAAAACATTAACAATACATTTTTTAACAAAATATGATAGCTTACCTTATAGGAGCCCTGATCGGGGCCGCGATAGCCCTGGGGGTTTACATCCTGGTCCAGAAGATGGTCCTTAACGGACGAAGGAACGAGATAATCGCCAAAGCCGAGATCGAGGCCGAGGGGATAAAGAACGACAAAATCCACCAGGCCAAAGAGAAATTCCTCCAGCTCAAGACCGAGCACGAGCGTTTCATCAACGAGAAAAACAACCAGCTCAGGGAGGCTGAGAGCCGTATCAAACAGAAAGAGAACACTCTGAACCAGCAGAACGGGGAACTCCAGAAAAAACTCCGCGACGCTGACAACGCCCGAAACAGCCTCCATGCCCAGCAAGAGAAACTCGCCAAGAAAGCCGAGGAATACGACAAGCTCAGCGCCCAGGCCAACAAACAGCTTGAGACAATAGCCGGGATGAGCGCCCAGGAAGCGAAGAACATACTGATGGAGAACATGAAGGCCGAGGCGAGAACAGAGGCC
>JAFVED010000024.1 GCA_017478125.1 Bacteroidales bacterium
ACCACCGACGAGTTGATCCCTTCCGGAGAAACGTCCAGCTATCGTTCGAATCCTCTCAAGCTCAGCGAGTTCGCCCTCTCAAGAAGGGTTCCTGAATATGTCGGGATCTCCAAGAGGATCCAGGCCCAGGATCTTGAACGTCGTAAGGGTGAGGCCCCTTCAAATATCGCCATGACTCTCGCTAAACTCGGTGTCTCTTCTGTCAACACATCCTTCGGCTCCTGCGTGTTCGCCAACAAGCCGGGTGACGGCTCGGCCCGCGAGCAGGCCGCTTCCTGCCAGAAGGTTCTCGGCGGCGACGCCAACATCTGCTATGAGTATGCCACCAAGCGCTACCGCAGCAACTGTATCAACTGGGGTATCCTCCCGTTCACGATCGCTCCGGAGACTCCATTCGACTATGAGGCTGGTGATATGGTATTCGTCCCCGGGATCCGTGAGGCTATCCTTAACGGCTCCGAGGAGATCGATGCCAAGGTGATTACCAAGGCTGGTGAGATCAAGCCTATACACCTCTATTTCAAGAATCTCACCGCTGACGAGCGCCAGATTCTCGCCGACGGCTGCCTGATGAATTATTACAAAAACCGCAAATAGATGCTTCGGCAAAATTGCCTCAGCATGACAATTGTCATTCTGAACGAAGTGAAGAATCTTAAAATGTAATTATTATATGGAAAAAATCAAAATGACCACGCCGCTTGTCGAGATGGACGGCGACGAGATGACCAGGATCCTCTGGAAGATGATCAAGGATGAGCTCATCCTCCCTTTCGTGGACCTCAAGACCGAATACTACGACCTCGGACTCCCTAACAGGGACAAGACCTCCGACCAGGTAACAGTGGACGCCGCCAACGCCACCAAGAAATACGGTGTGGCAGTCAAGTGCGCGACCATCACCCCCAACGCCCAGAGGATGACCGAGTACAACCTCAAGGAGATGTACAAGAGCCCGAACGGCACGATCCGCTCGATGCTCGACGGGACAGTGTTCCGTACTCCTATCACCATCCCTTCCATCCACCCTGCCGTGAAGTTCTGGAAGAAGCCGATCACCATTGCCCGTCACGCTTATGGCGATGTCTATAAGAGCGTGGAAATCGTTGCTGATGAGCCCGGTACAGCAAAGCTTGTCTTTGACGGCGAGTCTGGCAAACACGAGGAGGTTGTCATCCAGCAGTTCAAGGGCCCCGGTGTCCTTCAGGGAATGCACAACACAGAGAAGTCTATCCGCAGCTTCGCCCACTCCTGCTTCCAGTACGCCCTCAGCCTCAAGCAGAACATCTGGTTCGCCACGAAGGACACCATCTCCAAGAAGTACGACGGCCGTTTCAGGGCCATCTTCGAAGAGGTATTCCAGGAATATAAAGACCGTTTCGCCGAGGCCGGGATCGAGTATTTCTACACTCTGATCGACGACGCTGTCGCGCGCGTCATGCGTTCTGAGGGAGGCTTCATCTGGGCTTGCAAGAACTACGACGGCGATGTGATGTCCGACATGGTCTCTACCGCTTTCGGTTCCCTGGCCATGATGACCTCCGTGCTTGTCAGCCCTGACGGCAATTATGAATATGAGGCCGCCCATGGCACCGTGACCCGTCACTACTACAGGTACCTCAAGGGAGAGGAGACCTCGACCAACCCGATCGCGACGATCTTCGCCTGGAGCGGAGCTTTCCGCAAGAGGGGAGAGAAGGACAACCTGCCGGAGCTTGTCGCTTATGCCGACAAACTTGAGGCCGCTTGCCTTGACACCCTCAACGAGGGTTACGCCACCAAGGACCTGGTGAACCTGATGGAGGGCATCACTCCCAAGATGCTCACCTCTGCCCAGTTCCTTGCCGAGATCCGCAAGCACCTGGAGAAGTCCATCGAGGCTTAGGCCGCGGTTGGCTGAATCACAATACCCCCGGCTCCCTTTCGCGCCCTATTCGGGTAAATGGGAGCCGGGGGATATTGTCATCCTGAGCGCGAGCGTAGGATCTACCGTCCTTCGATGACCTCCTTCCAGGTCTTGCCTACAAGGACTGGCGGAGTGTGGGAATGCTTGTTCTCATCTGTTTCCACTACGCTCCTGGTGGCGACCTTTGTGGGGTGGGCCTTGTCCCAGGTCTTGAAAGCGGAGTAGTCGTACTTCCAGCTCTCGCCCTCAGAGAGTTTCATGACCCTGGTGTAGAGCTGGGAGCGGGAAGGCGCGTTGAATGTGGAGTGGTTGTAGTTGTCGTTCATGACACTCTGCTCAGTGGGTCTCCACACT
>JAFVED010000025.1 GCA_017478125.1 Bacteroidales bacterium
AGTGTCATCGACCTTGTAATAGTCGACCCCGTCCAGGGTAATGGTGTCGTAGTCATCAGGAAGCTCTTCCACAAGGGCTCCGGCCGGAGGCACGATCACCTCATACTGGCCCTTGGAGTTGACGATGTAGAAGACACCGTCCTGATAGTAATAGGGCTGGTTAGCGTAGGCATAGCTCTGGGCGAGGCCAAGCCGGTCGGCGAGAGTCGCGGCGGAGTTGGCCCTGGTCGAGTTCAGGGCGAAAGCGCTGTTCTGCGCGGCGATGGTGGCGTTGTTCTGGGCTATAATCCTGTTCTGCTCGTCAATAATCCGGTTATTGGCGTCGATAGCGCGATAGATCCTGTAAGTGTTGTGATAGTACGCGAAGCGGACACTCCTGAACACCAGGTCGGAGATCGCCACATCTATACACACTCCGAAAGGAGGTCTGCAAACTACCCAGTAGCTGCCGTAAGGCCTGTAGTAGATCCCGTCGTAGAAGCAGTAGTCAATGCCCCAATAAGTGAGCCTGCTGTAACGAGGCGGCAGGTAATTGACCCTGTAGCCATAATAATGAGGATTGTGTGCCCAGAAATGTCCGGGACGGTCGTAAGGCATGAAGTCACGATCCCTCGGAGGAATCCTGTGGACATTCCTGTCCTCGCCTATCCTCATGAAATCGTTGCGGCTCTCCTTCATCACATCACCACCACGGGAAGCGGTCTTGTCGTAAGGTGAGAGTCCGCCTCGGCTCGCGTTGCCGACCACAGCCTGGGAACGCTCCCGAACCGGGCTGCCGGCGGCACTACGGGCGACGTTGCTCCTGGTGGAGGAGCCTATCGGTTGGGCGACCCTCTGGCTCGAACTACGGGAGCTGGTGGCCGCGGAAGAACTCCTGGATGCGTTGGCCGAGCTTCTCTGGGACGTGCCGCCGCTGACCTGGGAGCTACGGGAGCTGGTGGCCGCGGACGAGCTTCTGGACGTGCTGGCCGAGCTTCTCTGGGAGGTGCTTCCGCTGACCTGGGAGCTACGGGAGCTGGTGGCTGCGGAAGAACTTCTGGATGCGCTGGCCGAGCTTCTCTGGGAAGTGCCGCCGCTGACCTGGGAGCTACGGGAGCTACTGGCCGAAGAGGAACTTCTCTGCGAAGATACAGAGGACGAGCTTCTGGACGTGCTGGCCGAGCTTCTCTGGGAAGAACCGGAAGAACTCCTGACGCTGGAGGCAGAAGAAGACGAGCTCCTTGCGCTTGAGGACGACGCGGAAGAACTTCTTGAAGATGAAGAAGATGAGCCTCTTGAAGACGAAGATCTGTTCTGTGAATACGAATCTACAGGAACAGCGACCATGGCCAGGGCCACTATCGAAGCGATCGCTATGTTAAGGATGTTTTTCATATCGCAGTGGTTTTAGTGGTTATTCGTACATCAGGTACTTGCTGGAGAGTGCCTTGAAGCCCTCGACATCCTTGGACCAGTAATCCGAGATGTCCTCGACTTTCAGACGTCTCTCAAAATTCGTCCTTACATAATCCGTACCACAAACTTTGTCGAACATTCCGTTCCTGCCTCCTGACAACTTGAACGGGTTCTTTGAAGGGTACAACTCGCCGACAGCCTGCATCACATAGAACTGGGTCAGGGTGCAGCAAGCCGCCTCGAAATCTGTGTAATGGTATTGCACACCATGAACCAGTTCCCCCTGCGAGCTTCCGGAAAACGGCTTGAAATGGATGGTACGGAATGCTATCCCAGGCAGATTATAACTGTCCAACCTGGCTTTGAGTTTGTCAGCGTTAATCCACTCGGCGGCGAAAACACCGAAGGGCAAGGTGTATCCTATCCCGATATTCAGGTACCCCTGAAACTCCCCGGCGATGCCGGCCGAAGGGTAATTGATGGCGGATTGCGGATACGGGATATTCGGAGAAGGAAGCACCCAGGGAAGTTTGGTGTCCTCGTATAGCATATTCCTGTGCCATCCTTCCATAGGAACCACGCTTAACTCGCATTTGAGCGGTTTCTGGTCGCCTTTTTCCCCACAGTTGAGACCCTCCTCATTGATCAGGGTGGCAAGCTCCCCCACCGTGAGGCCGTAAATGTAAGGGATTTTGAACTCGCTGACGAAGGAATGGAAGCCATCCTCGACCACGCATCCCTCCACCTTGTTGCCACCCAAAGGGTTCGGGCGGTCGAGAACCACGACCTCGATCCCCTGCTCGGCGCATGTACGCATCACCAGCCCCAAAGTGCTTATAAACGTGTACGAGCGGCTCCCGATGTCCTGGATGTCGTAAACAACGACATCCAGCCCGGACACCATCTCCGGAGTAGGCTTGCGGGTCGCCCCATAGAGGGAGTAGACGGGCAGACCGGTTCCCGGATCCTTGCCATCCTCGACACGTCCTCCAGCGTAAATGTCACCCCTGACACCGTGCTCCGGAGCGAAAAGCTTTCTCAGATTGACCTCAGGAGCGTCATTCAGGATATCTATAGTGGACCGGAGGAGGTGGTCGACTCCGCTGGGGTTGGTGACGAGTCCGACCCTCTTTCCGGCCAGGATGTCAAAGCCCCTCGCCTCCAACACCTCTATCCCGACTCTCACCACAGGGGTTTCACCGACAGGAGCCGAGGCAGGCTTGTTTCCGGAGGCGCGGGCGCAACAGGAAAGCGACAACGCCGCCATGAAGATTATCCATTGTTTTCTCATATTCAATTATTTCCGGTTTCTTCTTCGAGGAGTATCTTAGATCTCGCTATCACGGCGGCGGCGAATGTGCCGAGGCAGGAGACCATCACGAGAGTGAAAAATCCCGCATAGCCCACCCACAACTGCAAGTAGCCGGCCACAAGGGCGGGAAGTTTCATGGAGAGCCACATGAAAGCGGTGCAGATGGCATAATGGGATGTTTTGAGAGGGCCGTCCACAAAGCGCATCATAAAGAGGGTATATGCCGTGAATCCGAACCCGTACCCGAATTGGTCAAGGACGATCAGGGAGCCTATGGCCCATACACTGGCGGGACGGGTTATGGCCATGAAAAGATATACCGCGCAAGGGAGCGCGAGGGAAAGAGCCATAGGCCACATAGCCGCCCTCAGCCCCTTCCGGGAGGCGTAGATGCCGCCGAGGATGCCTCCCAGCAGCAAGGCTATGACACCGAAAGTCCCATAGACCAAGCCATACATCTCAGTCCCGGCCCCAAGCCCGCCGACTTCCGCCCCATCCTTGAAAAAGGGATAGAGGAGGTTCAGGGAAAGAGCCTCAGGGAGGCGGAAAAGAAGAAGGAACGCCACGGCCCACCATACTCCTTTCTTCATGAAGAATGAACGAAAAGCCTCGCCAAATTCTCTCCAAACTCCTGAAGATGAAGTGCTTCCCCTTCTTTCCAGGTCTTCTTCCGGCCTGGGGAGGACAAACAGATGGTAAAATGAGACTCAGGCCAGCAGCGCGGCTGAAACCATAAGCACAGCGGCCCAGGATCGGGGGACATCGCCGGAGCGACTCTGGAGGACGCCCCCGAGCATGACAAGAAGACCTTGCCCAAGGACCAGCCCCCCACGGTAGAAAGTGTTGCGGATCCCCACGAAAGAGGACTGGCGGCGCCGGTCCAACGCGAGCATATAATAACCGTCGGCAGCGATGTCATGGGTGGCCGAGGCGAAAGCGACAACCACGAAAAGAGCCATCAAGACGCTGATGGAGCAGAACGGCAGACAGAAAGCGATCACAGCGAGGGTGGCCAACATGGTGAACTGGGTCAGGAGTATCCACCAGCGTTTGCTCCTGAATATGTCCATGAAAGGACTCCAGAGAGGCTTCACCAGCCACGGAAGGCTTATGAGTGTCGTAAGAGGGCCGAGAGTGCCATTGTCCACTCCCATGTCCTTGAATACAGCCAGCGCGATCGTGTTGACAATCGCGTACGGCAACCCCTCAAAGAGATAAAGGGTCG
Source organism: Bacteroidales bacterium (assembly GCA_017478125.1). GTDB lineage: Bacteria > Bacteroidota > Bacteroidia > Bacteroidales > UBA932 > Cryptobacteroides. The sequence continues at coordinate 3,933 of JAFVED010000025.1, forward strand.
GAACCCAGACCCATGGAGATTCTTTCGCTTTCATATTCTCTCTATAGCAGCTCCGGGGTAATAATAACTCAAAATCTCATCATACGGGAATCCCTTGGCTCCCATCACGGCTGCACCGATCTGGCATAGACCGACACCATGCCCCCACCCGGTTCCTTCCAGGATCAGCCTGTCGCCTTCCCACCTGATCTCGAAAGCCGAGCTCTTCAGATGGGATTCCGAAAGGAATTTGCGGATCATCAGCTCCTTGCCGACG
>JAFVED010000026.1 GCA_017478125.1 Bacteroidales bacterium
AACACGGGAGAAGCCGGAATCTCCGAGTGGATTAAGGCACTTAACGAAGAATACCGGCATTGGAAAGTCCATATTTCCCCTAAGCTTACTGATGCAGAATATGCCGAAGGAAAGGTAAATGAACTTTTGAGAGACAATCCCCACAAGATTAGGGGAGAGGTTTATATTCCTATCCATCAGAATCTTATGGCTCTTCCCGGCCAGGCTCTTGAAGACATAAAGGAAGTTCGTACCCACTACATGGCGATCAATCAGACACGCCGCTTTTTCGAGAAGAACTGCCCTTGGATTAAAATGGTGGAGTCGGAGGACACCGCCAAAAGCGCCATAGAGATCGCTCAGGCTGGCCTGAAAGGCATCGGAGCCGTCGCGTCGGAACTTGCCGCCGAGGAGAATGGTTTGGAGATCCTGGCCAAAGGGATAGAAACCTACAAGCAGAATTTCACGCGTTTCCTTATTCTTGACGACAGCATCTCTATTCCCAAGGATGAGATCGACAAGGCTTCGCTCTGTTTCACTCTTCCCCACAAACCGGGTTCTTTGGCTCAGGTGCTGACCATCCTCTCGTTCTACGACATGAACCTCACGAGGATCCAGTCTTTGCCCATCCCCGGAAAGGAGTGGCAGTATTTCTTTTACGCGGACATAAAGTTCTCGTCGTACTCCCGCTACCGGCAGGCTCTCAAGGCCGCCAGGCCGCTCATGGCGGACCTGTACATTTTAGGGGAATATGGATCTTATAATAATGAATTTAACAAATAAATAAAATGATTATCCAACCAGCAGAAAGAACAAAAGGAGTCAAGGAATACTACTTCTCCCGCAAGCAAAAAGACCTCGACGCTGTCTCTGCCGACAGGGCCGCCAAAGGATTGGGTCCCCTTATCAATTTGGGAATAGGCGCTCCGGACGGCATGCCGCCTCAGTCGGCGATCGACGCCCTGGTCCGTACAGCCCAGGCTCCTGACAGCCACAGGTATCAGAACTACAAAGGATTGCCTATCCTTCGCCAGGCCTTCGCGGATTGGTACGAGCGTTACTATGGAGTGGCCCTCAATCCAAATGGCGGGATCCAGCCCCTGATGGGCTCAAAGGAAGGCATATTGCTGATTTCCCTGGCCTTCGTCAATCCTGGAGAGAAGATCCTTGTCCCTGATCCCGGTTATCCGACCTATTCTTCCTCGGCTCAACTTGCCGGTGCCCAGATAGTGAAATATGACCTCAAGGCGGAGAATGGTTGGTTCCCGGATTTCGATGAACTTGAGAACATGGATCTCGATGGAGTGAAACTGATGTGGGTGAACTATCCGAATATGCCCACCGGGGCCTCGGCTACACCAGAACTTTATCAGAGGTTCGTTAATTTCGCTAAGAAGCATAACATATTGCTGGTCAATGACAATCCCTATTCTTTCATCTTGACTGACAAGCCGATCTCTATTCTTGCGGCTGAAGGTGCCTGGGATTGTTGCCTGGAACTTAATTCGCTCAGCAAGGCTCACAACATGAGCGGTTGGCGTCTTGGCATGGTGGCTGGTGATCCTGTGATGGTAAATGAAATCCTGAAGGTGAAGAGCCAGATGGACTCCGGCATGTTCAAGGCCATGCAGATCGCGACTGTCGCTGCTCTTGAAGAGGGACCGGAATGGTTTGAGAGGCTGAACGATG
>JAFVED010000027.1 GCA_017478125.1 Bacteroidales bacterium
AATCTGATCTTTTTCTGGAGACAGCGACCGCCCCAAAGCGGTACTTTTCGGCTGCGTTCCAAGTTAAACATTGATAAACTACATGACCAACATTTCCTTGACCCTCTTGAGGTCGTCCTTCTCGACGATCGCGAAGTGGTCAAGATTTCTCTTGCGTTTCTTGGTCTTTTTGGTGAGGATGTGGCTGTGATAAGCATGCTTCCTCTTGATCTTTCCTGTTCCGGTAAGCGCGAAACGCTTTTTGGCACCGGAGACGGTCTTAAGCTTTGCCATTGTTTTTAATTTATTAATACTGTTAATATTGTCACCGCCATCTCTGCGGTCTCTTATCACTTTTTCTTGGCAGGGGCGATCATCATCGTCATCCTCTTTCCCTCAAGGGAGGGCATATTCTCAGCCCTTCCGAACTCCTCAAGCTCAACAGCGAATCTCAGGAGCTGTTTCTCGCCCTGGTCCGCGAACATGATAGAGCGGCCCCTGAAAAAGATCGTGGCTTTCACCTTCGAACCCTCCTCGAGGAACTCCCTCGCGTGCTTGAGCTTGAACTGGAAGTCGTGCTCATCGGTGTTGGGGCCGAAGCGGATCTCCTTGATGGTCACTTTCGACGCGTTCTGCTTCATCTCCTTGGCCTTCTTCCTCTGCTGGTAGAGGTACTTCTGGTAATCAAGGATCCTGCAGACAGGCGGGTCGGCCTTGGCGCTGATCTCGACAAGGTCCAACTCCTGCTCATCGGCCATGGCCAGAGCCTTGGAAATAGGATAAATGCCTGGCTCGGCGATGTTGTCGCCGACAAGACGAACCTGAGAAGCGGAGATCTCCTCATTGATGTTCAGTTCATCATCCGCTTTCTGGCGGACAAATGAACGCTGGCCGCGGGCTCCACCCGCGGGACGCGTACCGGACGGCTTGAATCCGCCTCCTGGTCTTGAACCTCCGTAACGTTTCTTGTAAGGCATTCCTGTTTTTGATAATTAATTTAAAATCTCCTAAAAAATTAAATCAACAACTTCAAGCGAGCTCCTCAGCCATCCTGGCCTTGAGCCACGCCACAAACTCTTCCACTTTCATCACGCCGGCGTCGGCGCCTTCCCTCCTGACAGAAACCGTGCCTTGCTCTACCTCTTTCTCTCCCACAATAGCCAGCACAGGCACACGCAGCAACGAAATCTCACGGATACGTTTCCCGAGAGTCTCGTTTCTGTCATCTATAGAGGCGCGAATATCGGAATTATTCAGCAATCCGCAAACTTTTTTAGCGAAATCTGAATATTTCTCACTGATAGGCAGTACCTTAACCTGATCCGGGCTGAGCCAGAGAGGGAGATGTCCGCCGGTGTGCTCGAGAAGCACGGCGGTGAACCTCTCAATCGACCCGAAGGGAGCCCTGTGGATCATGACGGGGCGCCGCTTGCTGCCGTCGGCCGCCGTATACTCAAGCTGGAACCTCTCAGGAAGGTTGTAGTCCACCTGGATGGTGCCGAGCTGCCACTTCCTTCCGATCGCGTCCTTGACCATGAAGTCGAGCTTAGGCCCATAGAAAGCGGCCTCGCCATACTCCACGACTGTCTTGAGCCCCATCTCAGCGGCAGCCTCGATGATGGCGTTCTCAGCCTTCTCCCAGTTCTCGTCGGTACCGATGTACTTGGACTTGTTATTCGGATCCCTGAGGGACACCTGGGCGGTGTATTTGTCGAACTTGAAAATCTTGAACACATAGAGGATCAACTCAATGACCTTCTCGAACTCCCCTTTCAGCTGATCCGGAGTCACAAACATGTGGGCGTCGTCCTGGGTGAAGGAACGGACCCTTGTGAGCCCGTGAAGCTCACCGCTCTGCTCGTAACGGTACACCGTGCCGAACTCGGCCATTCTGAGGGGCAGGTCCCTGTAGGAACGCGGTGAGGACCGGAATATCTCGCAATGGTGGGGACAGTTCATGGGTTTGAGCATGTATTCCTCACCTTCCTGAGGAGTGTGGATAGGCTGGAAGGAGTCCTTCCCGTACTTGGCGTAGTGGCCGGAGGTCACATACAGGTCCTTGCCGCCGATGTGAGGAGTCACGACAGGAAGGTAGCCATACTCGTTCTGCTTGCGGCGAAGGAACTTCTCAAGCTCGAACCTCATCACGGAACCTCTTGGTAACCAGAGAGGAAGACCCATGCCGACACGGCTCGAGAAAGTGAACAGCTCCATCTCCTTGCCCAATTTGCGGTGGTCTCTCTTCTTGGCCTCCTCAAGCACGACAAGATACTCGTCCAGCATAGACTTCTTGGGGAATGTGATGCCGTAGATCCTGGTGAGCTGTCCGCGGGTCTCGTCTCCGCGCCAGTAAGCTCCGGCCAGGGCTGTCAGCTTGACAGCCTTGATCACCTCGGTGTTGCGCAGGTGAGGTCCCTTGCAGAGATCCGTGAAGTGGCCGTTGGTGTAGTATGTGATGGTGCCGTCCTCGAGCTCGCTGATAAGCTCGCACTTGTACTGGTCCCCCTTCTCCTCGAAGTGCCTCAGGGCCTCGGCTTTGGATACCTCGATCCTGGTATAGTCCTGCTTCTCGCGGGCCAGCTCCAGCATCCTCTTCTCTATCTTCTGGAAATCAGCGTCGGAGATTTGCCGGCCGCCAAGATCCACGTCATAGTAGAAACCATTCTCGACGGACGGGCCGATACCGAACTTGACCCCGGGGTACAGATCCTCGAGAGCCTCGGCCATCAGGTGGGACGAGGAATGCCAGAATACCCTCTTGGCCTCGTCGTCATCCCACTTCAGGAGCGTAACCGAGCTGTCCTCAGTGATGGGGCGGTTGAGGTCTATGGTCTGACCCTTGCCGACAGTCGTGTCACCTGAGGGCTTCACGGCCACCGCCAAAACCTCCTCGGCAAGCCTGGGGCTGATGCCCTTGGCTATCTCGTAACCAGTCACTCCTTTCTCGTACGCCCTGACGCTGCCGTCAGGAAATGTGATATTGATCATAATCCCTAATTATTAGACAGTCGACAAAGATAACAATAATTTTGCTATTTTTGCACATCATACACAGTTAACGGTCATGAAGAAAGAATACACAACCGGTGATTCATGGAACAGCGCCGCGGTCGCCGGCCTGGTTTTGGCCTTGGTGACAATAGCGGCTGAGCTTGTGGCGTCCCTTTGCGGCAAGGTGAACGGCTTTGCCGGCGGCTTCCTGGCTTTCCTCGCCTGGGCATGCAAACTGGTGCTCTGCGCTGTCGTTTTCAGGTATCTGTTGAAGAGATTCCAGTCCTCTTTCGACGGGATCGGTTATCCCAACCTGCACAGGTACGGACTTAAGCTGGCGCTCTTCTCATCCATTGTAGTCGCCGCGTACGCTGTCCTGAACATCCTCGTGATCAATCCGGGAAGCCTTGACGAGATCACCGGAGTCTTCCGCGAGAGCTACGCCTCCATGATGGACTCCAACGCCGAGGCGGCACTCGAGAAGATGCTCCCCAAGATGCCGGTGTATATGGGCATCGGGACTTTTGTCTACTGCTTCATCTGGGGATGGCTGTACTCCAAGATATTCGCCAGGTCGGTCACCCCGGACGACCCTTTTTCCGAGACTGAGGACAAAACCGGCAACCAATAGGACATGGAATACACGAAAGACCTATCCATAATCATTCCCCTTCTCAATGAGGAAGAGTCCATCGGAGAACTTCTGGCCTGGATCAGGAGTGTCGTCGACCGCGCCGGCTACAACTACGAGGTGATCTTCGTGGATGACGGCAGCACGGACGGCTCATGGGCCAAGATCAAGGAGATGGCCGAAGGTGACGACCGCGTCAAGGGTATCTCTTTCCGCCGCAACTACGGGAAATCAGCCGCCCTTTACCACGGCTTCTCGAAAGCCAGAGGAAGGGTCGTGGTCACGATGGACGCCGACTTGCAGGACTCCCCAGAGGAGATTCCGGACCTGTACAAGATGATCGTGGAGGATGGCTACGACATCGTGTCAGGCTGGAAACAGCGCCGCAAGGACAACAGAATCACCAAAAACCTGCCCTCAAAGCTGTACAACGCCACAGCCCGCATGATCACAGGCATCAGACTGCATGACATGAACTGCGGGCTGAAAGCATACAGGAACGAGGTCGTGAAGAATATTGAGGTCTATGGGGAGATGCACCGCTACATCCCCTATCTCGCCAAAAACGCCGGCTTCGACAAGATCACCGAGAAGCCGGTCCACCATCAGAAGAGGAAGTTCGGGAAGAGAAAGTTCGGGATGGAAAGGTTCGTCAACGGGTTCCTCGATCTCCTTTCTCTCTGGTTCCTGAGTGTTTTCGGCAAGAAACCGATGCACTTTTTCGGGTTCACGGGCTTGTTGATGTTCCTGACCGGATTCGTGATGACAGTCTGGATCATTGTGGCGAAACTCTCGCACCAGGCCCACGGTACCTACTACCGCGCTGTCACAGACCAGCCTCTTTTCTATCTCGCCTTGCTTGCGGTGATGCTCGGTGTCGTGCTTTTCCTCGCCGGTTTCATCTGCGAGATGATCTCGCGTAATTCCCAGGAGAGGAACCACTACAATGTGAAAGACACCCTGGACTAGTCCGGAGTCCCGCCTTTTTCCTCCTCAAGCCCTACGACATCGTCAGATGGATCTTCCGGATCATCAGGAACCGCCTCCTGAAACTCCGTCTGGCTCCTCGGGACATCGACCTCCGGCGGCATGGGAGGCCCATAACACGCCTGGAAAACAAACACAGACGTCGTCAGAGACGCCCCCATCAGGAGTTTGAGCAGAAATTTTCTCATATCGCGGCGGATTAACCTCCCACTAATATACGCGAATAATTCGGAAAAAAAGGAAAAAATAGTTTTCTTTGATGCCCAAAACATTTTCTGAAAATGAAAGTCCTCAAATTCGGAGCCAGCCTCTTCAGGGAGGAAAGCGACATCAACAAGATAAAGGAGGTTGTGGAATCCACCGAAGGTGACGCGATCATCGTTGTCCCGGCTGAGTTCCAGAAGAAGCTGCAAGCCCTTGTCAAAGGAGCCATGCGCGCCACCCCCCAGACCTGCCTCCAGGGCAATCCGGATATCCTCATGCCCCACGGCGGGAAATACATCGTGCCGGGAATAATCCCGGACGGTTTCGCGGCGAGCGAGCTGACTGATCTCCATGTCGGTGCCGCGGACTATCTGGCAAGCCTGATCGCCGCCTCCAACGACGCTGAGCGGCTCGAGATCTGGACCGGCAAGGATGGTTTCATGACCGCCGACCCCGAAGCTGTGAAGACTGCCTACCTGATCAAGGAGATGAGTTACAGGGAAGCTATGGAGCTCTGCAACTTCGGAGTGGGACTGATCTACCCTCCAGCCCTGTTCCCTGTCAACTCAAAAGGCATCCCGACCGTGGTGAAGAATCTGTATGACCCGTCAGGGAGCGGCACGACGATCATGAAAGCCAGCGTGAGCGGAGAGAAAGCCATCAGGGGCGTATCTTCTGTCGACAACGTCAGCCTCATCACCCTGGCGGGCACATCAATGGCCGGCGTGATTGGTGTCAACTGCCGGATATTCACCGCTTTGGCCCTTGAGAGGATCAGCGCTTTCCTCGTATGTCAGTCGGCTTCCGAGACAGGAATCTCGATCGGTGTCAGCTCAAGGGACGCCGCCCGGGCCAAGAGCGTACTGGACTGGACCTTCGCCAGGGAGATAGACAACGGCTCCCTCTCCCCCGCCGGAGTGAAAGACGGGCTCGCCGCCGTCTCGGTGATCGGGGACAACATGAGGAACACGCCCGGAATCGCCGGACAACTGTTCTCCACCTTAGGCCGCAACGGAATCAGCGTGAGCGCATTCGCCCAGGACGCCTCCGAATCCAACATCTCGTTCATCGTGGACAGCGACCAATTGCGTAAGACACTCAACGTGATCCACGACAGTTTCTTCCTGTCGGAGTACCAGGAACTCAACATATTCCTCTGCGGAGTCGGGACTGTCGGCGGGAGGCTCATAACGCAGATCCACAGGCAGAGGCTCAGGCTCATGGAAGAACATAACCTGAAAATCAACGTGGTCGGAATAGCCAGGAGTATCAAAGGGGTGTTCAACAGGGACGGGATAGACCTCGATGACTGGCGGAACCTGCTTGAGGAGGGGATCCCCCTGACCCCGGCGAGGCTCCGGGACGAGGTCATCGGAATGAACATCTTCAACTCGGTGTTCGTCGACTGCACGGCCAACTCCGAGATCGCGTCACTCTACGAGGATTTCCTGAGCAGGGGAATATCGGTCGTGGCCGCCAACAAGATAGCCGCCTCCTCGGATTACGCCAACTACAAGAGGCTAAAGGACATATCGAGGATGCGTGGTGTCAAGTACCTTTTCGAGACCAACGTCGGGGCAGGTCTCCCCATCATCGGCACGATCAATGACCTGCGCAACAGCGGAGACAAGATACTCAAGATGGAGGCGGTCGTGAGCGGGACTCTCAACTTCATCTTCAACACCATCTCTGAGGACATACCGTTCAGCCAGACCGTCCGGATGGCGAAAGAGCAGGGGTACTCCGAACCGGACCCGCGTGTCGACCTCTCCGGAACAGACGTGATCCGGAAACTCGTGATTCTCTCCAGGGAAGCCGGCTACGAGGTCAACATGGAAGATGTGGAGGCCAACTTATTCATACCCAAATCCTTCTTTGAGTGCTCGCTCGAGGAGTTCTGGGCAAAGCTGCCGCAACTGGACGAGCAATTCGAGGCCGAAAGGAAGAGGTTGCGGGCCGAGGACAAGAGGTGGAGATTCGTCGCGGTGAACGACCACGGGAAATGCTCCATATCCCTGAGGGAGGTACCCATGCAGCACTCATTCTACGTCCTGGACGGCTCCAACAACATCATACTCCTCACAACGGAACGCTACAACAAGCACCCTATGCTCATCCAAGGCTACGGCGCCGGGGCAGACGTGACCGCCGCCGGCGTTTTCGCCGACATAATGAGCATCGCCAATATCCGGTAAGACAAGAAAGGCTCCCCTACTTGATGACCTTCATCAGAGCCTCTTCCATGAGTTTGTAACCCGCGAGATTCGGGTGGACAGAATCGCCGGAGAGGTCGGAACGGGTCTCGCCTTTGGCGTCGGCCAGGACTGTGGCGTAATCAACAAGTTTATAATGCTTCGCCTTGGCGTAGTCCCTGATCATGGCATTGAGACGGGCGACCTGCTCCTTGGTGTCCTTCAAGGCGGGACGCCACTTTATGTAGGCCGAGGGGACGAGAGTACAGAGCACGGGCTTGATCTTGTTGGCCCTGGCTATCTCGCACATCGAGACGATATTCCCGAAAGTGTCCTCGAGGGAGATATATCCGTTGTTCCTGGCAATATCGTTGATCCCGGCCAGAATCACGACATACTTGGGATGATGGTCCACAACGTCCCTGCGGAACCTCACGACCATGTGGGAGGTCACCTGCCCGCTGATTCCCCTTCCCAGGAGATTGTTTTCCTTGAAGAAGTCCTGATCCTGGCTGAACCACCCGTCGGTGATGGAGTCTCCCATCAAGACAGCCAGAGGCTTGGCCGAGACCTCGGTGTTGGCTTTCGCGTAGCGGTTGAAACCGGCCCAGTCATTATCTGGGATATCCTGGGCGAGAAGGGCGGTAGCGCAGAAGAGCGCGGCGACGGCGATGATGATCTTTTTCATTTGCTTTTATCTTTTAGTGTTACAGATTGTCTTGCGAGGGTTTCCCACAACTGGTCCACGGTGTCGACGACCTCGTCAGCCATCTCAAGATCTGCTCTCGGACGGAAGCCCCAGGAGACACCGACAGCGGCTATCCCAGCGTTCCTGGCAGTCTTTATGTCCGTCGCCGAGTCGCCAACCATGACCGCTTTCAGTCCAACTGGTTCCGGCAAGGCCCGATCCCGCTTCCCGGCGCTTCGAGCCCTATCCGGGTAAATGGCCGTCGGAATCGACCTTGCCGGAACGGCGGCCCCGATGGCAAGGCGGACGACCTCAGGGTCGGGCTTGAGAGGAAGGCCGGGGGCGTTACCGAGAATCTTGACGAACGGGATGTCCGGGAAAAAACGACGGACCAGGGTCTCGGCTCCAGCCTGGAACTTGTTAGAGGCGACCGCCAGGCTGACACCGGCTCCTGAAAGCCGGTGAAGCAAATCGTGGGTCCCCGGATAGGGCCTTGACAACACATCGATATGGCTGGTGTAATACTCAAGGAAACGGCTGAGGGTCAGCTCTATGACATCCCCGGGAACACCGTCCGGAAGAGCCCTGGTGACAAGATTGCGGATTCCATGTCCCACCATTGCCCTGTACTCTTCGACAGAATGACCCGGAAAGCCGCCCTCGGACAGGGCGAATTCCACTGCCGCCGACAAATCGCCTATCGTGTCGATTAGGGTGCCGTCGAGATCGAATATCACAAGAGAAATGTCCATTTTTCTCCACAAAAATAAATAAGAATCGGATAATTCGCGTATCTTTATGTACCAAATCTTTCCACATATGAAGAAAACACTGCTCTTTTTGGCCACCGCCGCCGCTATTCTGTCATCCTGCGGATCCCATGGCCATGATAATACGCCAGAAGAACGACTGTACGGAAACTGCAAGCCCTACACCCGATGGTGGTGGTTCTCATCCCAGATTGACAAGAGAGATGTCAGGGACCAGCTCATCTGGCTCAGGGACCATGAGTTCGGCGGTGTCGAGATCGCGTGGGTCTATCCCATGTTCCTCGACCCGGAAAAGCCGCATCCGGACTTCCTGTCCGGGCAGTGGAGAGAGCCGGTGGTCTACGCCAAGAAGGTGGCGGACTCCCTCGGGCTCGGTTGTGACTACACGTACGGCACCCTGTGGCCGTTCAGTGACGTGATCTTGCCCGACGGGGACCAGACCAGAAGCTACTTCGACTCTGTCGAGGTAGCGAGAAGACCCCTGACTTGGGATCACCCCAAGGAGGCGAGGATCCTCAACCATTTGGACAGGGAGGCATTCGGGCGCTACGCCGGGAGGATGGACAGCGGCTTAGGCGAGGCCTACAAAGGCTCGAAGTCAGGGATATTCGTGGACTCCTGGGAGGTAGAGACCGACTACCTCTGGACACCCGGCTTCGGAAAAACCTTCATGGACCAGCATGGCTATGACATAGAACCTTACATGCGTAGCCGCACCCTGAAGGATGACGCCAACTCCGATGTGAGATATGACTACATGAAGACCCTCTCCGGCTACGTCATGGACGAGTTCTACGGCCCGTTCGCGGAGAACGCGCGGAAAAACGGGGCCTTTTCCAGAGCCCAGTGCGGAGGAGCCCCGACAGACTTGCTGACAGCATTCACGCTTGTGGATATTCCTGAGACTGAGGCGATTCTATATGAGCCATGCTTCAGCAAGATAGCCGCCTCGGCCGCCACTCTGGGCGGGAAAGACGCCGTCACATCCGAGACATTCACCTGCATGTACGGGTGGACAAGTCTGAGGTACAAGGACGGGCACGGGCAAAGCCCCCACCAGGGGAAGGAGCAGATCGCCGACCTCAAGCTGGTCTGCGACGCATTGTTTGCCGCCGGGACCAACCAGATCATCTGGCATGGCTTCGCCTTCAACAAAGTCGGGAGACTGGACAACTGGTTCTACACCACATGCCAGGTCAGCACCAGGGACGAGGACAACCTCTCCGGAGACCAGCTCTCGGAGTTCAACCGTTATATGACAGAGGTTTCCAGACACATGAGAGCCGGTCACAACTACAGTGACGCTGCCGTATATATGCCGCTCGAGGATGCCTGGATGGGAGGGGCATACCCAGAAGAGGTAACAAGCAAGATGCCTTGGGCACTGGGTGAGTACGAGATGAGATACATCCAGACCCCTGAGAGTCTCAAGGGGCGCCAGCCCCTATGGGTGAACGGCCATTTCCTCTCATCAGCCGAGTACGGCGAGGAAGGGCTTCGCTGCGGGGATGCTATATTCAAGTCCTTGCTCATCGATGTGGCCCACATGGACTACTCCTCCCTGGAGAGTGTGCTCAGACTCGCCAAGCAAGGCCTTCCTGTGTGCCTGGTCAGAAGACCCCAAGAGCCAGGAGTAATCAAACATGATGATTATGAATCGCTTCTGGACCAGCTATCCTCCTTGCCTTCGGTATCGGCCGACCCTTCCGCGCTCCCCGGCAAGCCGCTGGTCGAAGGAAATGACATCCCAGATTTCTGGTGCCGGGAGGACGGCGGGAAGATGTTCCTGTTTTTCGCCAATCCTATGACCTCGACCGTCAGCTACCCGATGGAATACGCCAACGCCTTCAATGACAAGGGTTCACATCGCAAAGTCGTGATCAACCACCACGGCAGGAGTGACGAGGTCACCCTCGATTTCAAGCCGATGGAGTCTATCCTTATCGAGGCCTCCAGGCAAGGGACGCGCCAGATCAGCCTCGGCTACGCTCCACCACGTCTTCCGGAAGAATAGGCCACAAGCCAGCAACTTGCCTCAGAATGAACTCAGAATGAAAAAGATAAAGAGCAT
>JAFVED010000028.1 GCA_017478125.1 Bacteroidales bacterium
AGAACCTCGTGTTCTCGTACATCGGCCTGGCTGACCAGACCGTCCCGATCGACGGGCGCGAACAGATTGACATTGTCCTTAAAGAGGACTCAACATTCCTCGATGAGGTTGTCGTGGTGGGATATGCCACCGTCAAACGCCGCGACCTTTTGGGCTCAGTGTCCTCGGTCGGAAGCGAAAAACTCACCGAACAGCCTGTGACGACAGTTAGCCAGGCGCTTTCCGGAAAGATGGCCGGTGTGTCGGTCGTCACGACTGAGGGCGATCCTGACGCAGACATCAAGATCCGTGTCCGCGGAGGCGGATCCATCACGCAGGACAATTCCCCGCTCTACATCGTGGACGGGTTCCCGGTTGAGTCAATCAACGACATCTCCTCATCCGAGATAGCCACCATCGATGTTTTGAAGGACGCTTTCTCAACGGCGATTTATGGTAGCCGAGGCGCCAACGGTGTCGTCATCGTCACGACCAAGAGCGTTGAGAAAGGCCAGAAAGTCTCTGTCAAGTTCAACACCTACTACGGTCTCAAGACCATGGCCAACAAAGAGGCCATCGTCGCGATGGATCCTGAGAACTTCGTGAGATTCCAGTATGAGCTGGCCTCCATCAGGGATAACGTCAGCAGCAACTACGTTCCTTATTTCGGAGCTTTCGGAGACATGGACCTTTACAAGGTAATGGCCGGAAACGACTGGGTGAACGCCGTTTTCGGCGGCACCGGGTCGACTTTCAGCGCCGATGCCTCCATCTCAGGAAGCGGAGAGAACTACAACTGGACCCTTGGATATGCCCACATGGGTGACAAGGCCATCATGAGAGGCTCTGACTACACCAGGGACAACCTCAACTTCAAGGGTAACTTCAAGACATCAGCCACCACCTCCATTGACGCCAACATCAGGTATTCAAGGATCAATGTCAGGGGATCTGGAGCTAATGGAATAAACGACACCGGTACCACATCCGGTAACGGACGTCTCAAGCACGCCGTCTCGTACGCCCCTATTCCGATCGCTTCGTCTATCCAGGGCGCTGACGAGGAGCAGGATTATGGCGACAATGCCCCGCCGCTCAAGTCTGTGGCGGACAATGATTCCAAGAGGATCCGCACGACATGGAATGCAAATGCCGCTTTCAACTGGGACATCATCCAGGGCCTCCGCCTCAAGATTGAGGGTGGTCTGGAAGACTACCGCCAGGGTGACGACCGCTTCTATGGTCTGACAACCTACTATGTCGCCAACAACTCGACGATAAAGAACACTCCTTCCAACCAGCACAAGGAGGCGTTCCGTACCCGCTACCGCAACACCAACACCCTCAACTATGACTTCTCCAACGTGCTTAAGAATGACGACCACTCTTTGACAGCGCTTTTGGGAGAAGAGATGACCATCACCAAGAGCAACACGCTCACGATGATGGTGGACGGGTTCCCGACATTCTACGACGCGAAGATGGCCTGGAACTTCATGGCTTCAGGAACTCCTTCATCCACAAATAATTACTATAGCCCTGACGACAAGCTCCTGTCTTTCTTCGGCCGAGTCAACTACGACTACAGGCACAAGTATTCCCTGGGAGCGACGCTCCGCGCCGACGGCTCGTCCAAGTTCGCGAGAGGAAACCGCTGGGGATTCTTCCCTTCAGCGGCGGCCTCATGGACGATCTCAAACGAGCCCTGGATGGACAAGAGCCACTCATGGATCGACCAGCTCAAGCTCCGTTACATCTTCGGAACAGCCGGTAACAACAATATTCCTTCCGGACAACTTCTGAAGACATATTCCTCTTCCACCACCTCATGGCTCTCGATGACCAACAACATCTTCACTGCCGGAAAGATCATGAATAATCCCGATCTCACATGGGAGACCACTTTCACCCATAATATCGGTCTGGATTTCAGCTTCTTCCGGAGCCGTCTTTCCGGTAGCGTCGAGGTTTATCAGAACGACACGAAGGACCTCCTCATCAACTTCCCGATCCCTGGATCCGGTTATGACAGCCAGTACCAGAATGTCGGTTCCACCAGGAACAGGGGTATCGAGCTGACCTTGAACGCCCCGTTGGTCGAGACGAAAGACTTCTCGCTCAATTTCAGCGGGAACATCGCCTACAACATCAACAGGGTGATAGATCTGGGAGGACTCGAGTCCATCACCGCCCAGTCCTACTGGGCTTCGACAGAGGTCGGTGACGACTACATCGTCCAGGTCGGCCAACCTCTCGGAAACATGTACGGTTATCGTAACGACGGGTTCTACTCAGCCAACGACTTCAGCTGGGACGGCACAAAATGGGTTATCAACGAGGGAGTCGTGGACAATTCGTCTGTCATCGGCAGCGCCTACATGCGTCCCGGAGCCATGAAGCTCAAAGATCTCAACGGTGACGGAAAGGTGACCGTGGCAGACCGCGAGGTCATCGGCAACGCCGCCCCTGACTTCACCGGAGGATTCGCCCTCAGCGCCTACTTCAAGGGCATAGACTTCAGCGCCAACTTCAACTACATGGTAGGAAATGAGGTCTACAATGCCAACAAGGTAGAATTCACATCTTCAAGGAAGTTCTACAACCGCAACCTTGTCGAGATGATGAACGTGGACAACCGCTGGACCAATATCGACTGGACCACCGGGCAACTGATCACCGATCCCGCGACTCTCGCCTCCGTCAACGCAGGTAAGACCATGTGGTCTCCCGCAGTCGGAAGCGCCGTCTTCTCAGACTGGGCCGTCGAGGACGCCTCGTTCCTCCGCCTGCAGAGCGTGACCATCGGCTACACCTTCCCTGAAGAGTTGACCAAGAAGGCCCACATCCGTAAAGCCCGCATCTACGCGACAGGCACCAATCTCTTCTGCCTCACCAATTACTCAGGCTATGATCCCGAGGTGGACACCCGCCGAGCGACTCCTCTGACCCCTGGTGTGGACTATTCCGCTTACCCGAAGAGCATCGGTTTCGTTGCCGGACTCAACCTCACCTTCTAATATGACAGTGAATATGAAAAAGATATTGACTTACGCGTTATTCGTCACGGCTCTTATCGCCGCCGCGACATCCTGTGAGAGATTCCTGGACTCGGAGTCACCCTCGACTTTCGACGCCTCCACTGTCTACTCAAACTATGACCTCACCGAGAGCACCATATTCTCAATATCCCAGTCTTTCGGAGAGACCAACTCCTACCGCGGCCGTTACCTCAGCTGGGTAGGTCTGAACAGCGACATCGAGTGGTACAACACCTACAAACCCACTGACGAGAAGTATCAGATCGCCGCTTACAGCCTGCTGCCCAACAATGGCCAGCTGAACCTGAACAACGGCCCCTTCGCCAAGATGTACGAGGCGATCGAGCGCGCCAACCTCGCGATCGAGGGTATCAGGGAATATGGCAACCCTGCCGAGGATGCCTCCATGGCTTATCTCCTTGGAGAGGCATTGACGCTCAGGGCATTGATTTACTACGACATAGTCAGGGTCTGGGGCGATGTCCCCGCTCGTTTCTCTTCCGTGACAAGCGAGAACATCTATGTCAAGAAAGAAAGCCGCGATGTGATATTCAAGCAGCTTCTCACTGACCTTGAGGAAGCTATCCCCTACCTTCCGAACCCCGGACAGACAACGGCTACTTCCCGCACTGACAGGGTCAACAAGATATTCGCCGAAGGTTTGTACGCCCGCATTGCCCTGATGGCTTCCGGTTACGCCATCCGCCCCGATGACGGCATGGTCGGTACCGGCGACCTCGGCACCGTTAGGCTGTCCAATGATCCCGAGCTGCAGAAGAGCGTCCTTTATCCGAAGGCCCTGGAATATCTCCGCGCCGCGATCAGCTCCGGAGCAGCTTCCTTGGAGGACTACGAGACATATTGGAAAAACCAGAGCAACATGAACAACCTCGTAGCCGGTCCCGGTCACGAGACCTTGTTCGTGATTCCCTTCTCGGATGGTCGTGGCAGGTGGAATTACACTTTCGCCATCCGTTCCGAGGGATCAAGCTTCGCTGGTGGCGCTACGGTCACCCGCGGAGGTGACGCCGGTCCTGTGCCTACGATGTGGTTCAAATATGACCAGAACGACATCCGCCGCGACATCACCTGCGTCAACTGGAGGTGGAATTCCAATGACGAGCCTGAACTTCCCGGCATCCAGAGATGGTACTTCGGCAAGTACCGCTTCGAGTGGATGACTTCCCATCCGTACACAGGAGGCAACGATGACGGTGTGAAGCCTGTTGTCCTGCGCTATTCCGACGTCCTTCTCATGGCCGCCGAGATCGCCAACGAGCTTGGTGACACCCAGGAGGCGAAGAAATATCTCCTCCAGGTCCGCCAGCGCGCGTTCAAAGGCCACGAGGACGATGCAGAGGCTTATGTCTCAGCTATCTCAAGCAAGGATGACATGTTCAATGCCATCGTCGATGAGAGAGCCCTCGAATTCTGCGGTGAGATGACACGTAAATTTGACCTCATCCGCTGGAATATGCTGAAAACCAAGATGGATGAGACAATCGCCGACATGAAAGACCTTCGCGCGCTTTCCGGCAAGTACGCTGGCATCAACGGCTTGGACGGAGATGTCTATTACCAGGTGAACGGCAACAAAATCACTGTCTACGGACTCACGGGCGAGAAGACCGCCCCCACCGGAGCATGGGAGAAAAAGTCCGGCTACATCACCAAGACAGAAGACAGCAAAGGCGCCGCCACGGGGCTTTATGACGATCTCGTCAACGGGCTCTACAACGCCGACCCGATCCAGCACATGTTCTGGCCGATCTTCAACGACACCATGACCAATAGCCAGGGTCACATCAAGAACGACTACGGTTACGACAGCATTTAATACTGAAGCATTATGAGATTTATCAACATATTCAAAGCGGCTGCCATAGCGCTGGCTTCTCTGGCCCTGGTGACCGGCTGTGTCGAGGACGAGTTCGAGGAGATCACCCAACTCAACCTCTCACGCTGCCTTGAGCCCCAGAACCTGTCCGCGAAAGTGGATGTGGCGACAGGAGACAATGTCACTTTCTCCTGGGATGTCAACAAGGACGCCGACAACTACAACCTTGTCGTCTACAGCGACGAGGCGATGACCCAGGAGGCTCTCAACGTCACGATCGCCTCCTCCGAGGTCCCCTACACCGTCAGGCTGACAGCTGACAAGAGCTATTACTTCAAGGTCCAGGCTCTTTCCGAGAAGCGTTCCGCCTCTTCCTGGGCCACTTACGACAGTTCCTGCAAGACTTACGCGGTCAAGGACAACCTCTTCCTCGAGGTTTCAGACAGGACTTCCTCGTCCTTCTCGCTCAGCTGGTCGAAAGACGCTGACGACTACACTGAAGTGACTCACATCTCGGCTGTTCCCGTCAAGGGAGGCGATGAGGTGAGAATGGAGATTCCTGCTTCCCAGGCTTCCGCCGCCACGGCGGTCCTCGAAGGCTTGAAAGCCTCCACCGAGTACCAGGTCACCCTCTATTACCTCAGTGCCTCAAGGGGCAGTGTGGACGCATGGACAAAAGCCGACCCGGGCAGCGCCACCAAAGTCAGCACATCTGAGGAGCTTGTCGCCCTGATGACCGCGGGTGACAACATCTACCTGACTCTCGAAGGCTCCCCTTACACTATCAATAACGTCAAGCCGGCTGGAAGTGTCAACCTGGTTGGCGAGATCGGGGCCGACGGCACCAAGCCTGTCGTGACCGGAAAGATCGAGCTTACCGATGCCCTCGCTTCCGGAAG
>JAFVED010000029.1 GCA_017478125.1 Bacteroidales bacterium
CCGGCGATATGCCCTATTCCTTTGTTCCAGATAAAGGTTTGTTCATAGTTCCATCCGTTTATTTCCAGATAATGATGCATCCTGGCCCAGCCTAATTCCGTTCCCCAAAACCATAGGGTCGTATCCGGTTTCGCGTATTTTGACCATTCGGCTATGTGTGGCGCATATAACTCTGGAAGCTCTTTGCTATCCTTCGCGTCACCAGGGAATCCGTTGATTCCATATGGCCCGTCGATAAAAATAACTGTAGGAGCGGGCCATTTGCCATAGCATTCCAGAGAGTTCTTGTTCTCAAGAACAATCGTACTGTTTCCTGATTGTTGGATGAATGTCCGCATAATGTTCTCCATAGAAGTATTTCCTTGTAAAAATAAGTTTTTATCTTGAATCGGCAAAAGATTCTCTGGATTTCGTGATCCAGTGGGTAATTAATCATTAACGTGATTTGGAAACAATTGACATACAAGATTATAAGCGAAGTCCATCCCACGGTTCCGAGGGGAAGGACTTAATGTTAATCATTTAGGATGAACAGTTTCCAAATCACGTCATATGTGTTATATTCGCGTTTATGGGGAAGAAGAGATTATCCTTTGTGGCGACGGTCGCTTTGGTCGCGTCTGTGCTGTCCTGCGAGCAGGAGGGGAAGAGGAGAAATGATTTCGACGAAAGCGCTGTCGTGTTGTCAGTCGCCGCGGTGAGCGACGTGCACATAAACACTGGATTGCCAGTAACTTCCAGCAAGTGGGAGTCTGCCTTGAAGCAGCTGTCGGCGAAAGCCGCCGAATCGGATCCGGACGGGCTGGACGGGGTGCTGGTCGCAGGGGATCTGATTGATTATCCTAACGATCCGGCGATACGGGAGTTCAAGCGCGTTTACGAGAGTGTCCTCGACCCTGTCAAAGTGCCCATGATCTACACCGTGGGCAACCACGATGTCCCGAATTACCGCTGGAGTGAGACCATGGTAAAGGACTCCAAGTATCTTCGTGAGGCGTTCGGAGAGAATTATTTCCGGACGGATCTCGACAAGGAGGCTGGAGAGAGGCTTGAATGCCGTCACTGCCGGATCGGGGACTATGACATCCTGTCTATAACTCCTGACGGCACCAGCCCGGTTGTATACAGTCCCGAGGCTCTGGAGTGGATCGACGCCAAGTTGATGGAGATAACCTCGGAGGACCCCTCGCGATATGTGATAGTGATCACACACCCGATGCTCTACGACACCGTTTACGGCAGCCTCCTCGGGGAGGCGGATGGTATCTGGAAATCCTACCTTCCGGGATATTGGGCGACTCGTGAGCTCCCGGGGATCCTCGCGAAGTATCCCCAAGCCGTGGCTTTCGGGGGGCATCTGCATTTCCCACTGAACGATCCGCGGAGCGTATGGCAAGGCTCTTTCACCGCCCTCGGCTGCGCCTCGGTCCGCTACATGGCTCTTGAGGCGGGAGGTTACGAGGACATGGCCGGGCAGACAACAATGAAGGACAAGGACGAGTTCTCCCAAGGGAATCTGGTGCAGTTCGACAAGAAAGGGAATATGAGGATATTCAGGATGGATTTCTATAACAAGGCCGTGATCGGGGAGCCTCTGGTCATGAGGCGGCCTGTGAAAGGCGGGAAACATCTGGAGGAGTATTCGTTCGCTCGCAGGAAGGCGTTGAACCAGGCTCCGGAGTTGTCTGGGATGGATGTCGCTGTGATGACCTCTCCACGGACCTGGGAGAAGGAGCCGTCGTGGATCTCTGTCGGTTTCCCTTCCGGGACTGACGATGAGTTTGTCCACCACTACGAGGTCTCCCTGTCCAGAGACGGCAAGGTGGTCGCCACCAAGAAGATCCTGGCGGACTTTTATAAGCGTCCGGATCCTGCCCAGATGAGATCATCCTGGGATCTGACCTTCACGGTCGAGGATATTCCGGAAGACTATATTTCCGCTGATAATCAGATACTTCCTGGAAAATATTCGGTAACGCTGACCGCCTTTGACTCTTGGGACGCGGCCAGCGAGCCACTTTCAAAGGAGATCGAGATATGAGAGGATTGCTGAGAGCGGCCTTTCTGGTGGCTTTTATGGTCGCCGCGGTTGCCCGGCCCGCTGACGCGGAGGGGATCGACCGGAAAGCGGTCGTCTCTCGTCACAACCCGGTCACCTGTGTCTCGTCCGAGAAAAGCCCGGCACAGGTCGGCAACGGCCGTTTCGCGTTCGGGGCGGACATCACCGGTCTCCAGACCTTCCGCTCTTTCAACACCTTGAGCGATTGGGGCTGGCATTCAAGCCCGCTACCTGAGGGAGCGAAAGTGGAGGACTATAAACCGGTGGTGCTGGAGACGTGGGGATCACGTGTCCCGTACATCCTCAGCAATCCGGATTGTCAAGAGATCTCCAATTGGCTCAGGGAGAACCCCCACAGGATCAATCTGGGCAGGATCGGATTCACTCTGGAAAAGTCGGATGGAAGCCAGGCGGAGGAGGGCGACCTTAGCGACACCCGGCAGGAGACGGATTTGTGGACCGGAATTGTCACCAGCCGTTTTGTCCTTGAGGGGACGCCGGTTTCTGTCAGGACGGCGTGCCATCCGGAGAAGGACCTTATTTCCGTCCATGTGGAGTCGCCGCTGGTGAGGTCCGGGAGGATCGGACTTCTGGTGGATCTTCCTTATTATGACGGCAAGAACATGCGGCCTTTTGTCGGGGACTACGGGTGTCCCGAAAAGCACGTGAGCGGGCTCTCCCTCCAGGCACCTGGGCGCGGGCTGATAACCCACGTGATGGACGATACCGGATACGAGATCGAACTTGGCTGGAATGGCGGGGGAAAACTGTTCCGGGTCAGCGGGACCGCCCACGAGTACCGCTTTGTCCCTGCCGCCGGGGACAGTTTTGATGTCACGGTCCTTTTCCGGCCGGTGAATATTCCTGGAATGGATATCAGCGGCATCGCGGGAGACCCCAAAGACGGAACAACCTCCCTGTCGGTGGAGGATGTGGAAAAAGCCTCGGCCCGGAGCTGGGAGGATTATTGGAAAAGCGGGGCCGCGGTGGACCTGAGCGGGAGCTCCGATCCGCGCTGGAAAGAGCTGGAGCGCCGTATTGTGCTGTCACAGTTTGTGTTGAGGCTCAACGAGACGGGATTGTTCCCGCCCCAGGAATCCGGTCTTGTCAATAATGGTTGGTATGGGCGCTTCCACTGGGAGATGATCTGGTGGCACGCGGCTCATTTCCTGCTTTGGAACCGTCCGGATTGTGTGGACGGCTATTTCTCCAAATACGACGCGTTTATGGACGAGGCCATCGCCAGGGCGTCTTCCGAAGGCCGCAAGGGAGCCAAGTGGCCTAAATGCACCGGGAACTTCAACAGGGAGTGGCCCTGTGAGCCCCATGCCATGCTTTGCTGGCAGCAGCCCCATCCTATCTGGTTCGCCGAGACGGAGTATCGTATGAATCAGTCCCGTGAAGTCCTCGACAAGTGGGCGGACATTGTGATAAACACGGCCGACTATATGGCTGATTATGTGTTCCGGGACAAGGCCGGGAAGCGTTATGTCATTGGTCCTCCAGTTATTCCGGTCTCAGAGAACACGAAGATGATGGAGACCATTAACCCTGTCTTCGAGCTTGGTTACTGGCGCTTCGGCCTCCGTGTTGCGCTGGACTGGGCAGGGCGTCTCGGTCTGCCGGCAAAGCGGGTGAAAGCGTGGAGAAGGGTGCTGGACAGGCTCTCCGAACTTCCCACGGAGGATGGTTATTACATCACCCACGAGTGGATGGCGGACATGTGGACCAAGTATAATTATGAGCATCCCGCCCTCACCGGTGTGTATGGTTGGCTGCCTGGCGACGGCGTTGACATTGAGACTTTCCGGCGCACGTTCCACCGCGTCCTTGACACATGGCAGATGGACAGGATATGGGGCTGGGATTATCCCATGCTCGCCATGGCCGCCGCCAGGTTGGGAGAACCAGAGAAGGCTGTAGAGTTGTTGTGCTCGGACTCCCACAAATTCAAGTTCGACGAGCACGGGTTGGCCGATGTCTGGCCGTTCCCTTATTTCCCCGCCAACGGCGGGCTGTTGACCGCGGTCGCCATGATGTGCGCCGGATGGGATGGCTTGCCAGGAGGCGTGGCCGGTTCGGACGGAGAATGTCCCGGATTCCCCAAGGACGGGAGCTGGGTGGTCAGGTATGAGGGTTTTGAGAGAATGATGTAGAATTTAACAAACAATTGATAATCATGAGATTCATTAGCTGGAACGTCAACGGTCTGCGCGCTTGCGCCGGGAAAGGTGATTTCGACAAGGCCTTCACTGCTCTCGACGCCGATTTCTTCTGTCTCCAGGAAACCAAGATGCAGCCCGGTCAGCTTGACCTCGAGTACCTGGGTTACACGTCATACTGGAACTCGGCCGAGAAAAAAGGTTATTCAGGAACCGCTGTCTACACCAAGCGCCAGCCTTTGTCGGTGACCTGCGGAATGGGGATCCCGGAACACGACACCGAAGGTCGTGTGATAACCTTGGAAATGCCTGATTTCTACCTTGTTTGCGTATATACCCCGAATTCCCAGGACGGCCTTCGCAGGCTTGATTACCGTATGACTTGGGATGACGCTTTCCGGGAATATGTCCTCGGCCTGAAAGCCCGCAAGGGAGTCGTGATCTGCGGAGACATGAACGTCGCCCATGAGGAGATCGACATCAAGAATCCGAAGACCAACCGCCGCAACGCGGGTTTCACCGATGAGGAGAGAGAGAAGTTCTCCAGGCTGCTGGAATCCGGTTTCGTGGATTCCTGGCGCTTCCGGCATCCTGATGAGGTGAAGTACTCCTGGTGGTCGTACCGGTTCAACGCCAGGGCCAACAACGCGGGGTGGAGAATCGACTATTTCCTTGTGTCAGAGGATATAAGGGAAAAGATCACCGGAACGGACATCCACAACGAGATTTTCGGCTCGGACCATTGCCCTGTGGACCTTGAGCTGGATTTTTGAAATTTGAACATTTCATTGTATATTAGCAAACTGCGATTATATTAATAACACGATAGAAAATGAGACTTCAGAAATTGTTTTTGACGCTCTTTGCCGCCGCGGCGTTGTTCGTAGGCTGCAAGGAGGATGAACCGGAGCCTTCCATCCCGTCGCTCGCTGTCGGCCAGACTGAGCTTGCTTTTGAGCAGGACGGCGGCACCGCCACTTTGACTGTCACTTCCAACCGCGCGTGGTCGATCTCTTCCGACGCCGACTGGCTGGCTTTCAATCCTTCTCAGGGCGCTGCCTCGGACACTCCTGTCTCTGTGACTGTCACGGCTTTGTCGAATTCTTCCAACGACAGGACCTCCTCTTTCAGGGTGAAGACGGATTTTGACTACAGGACAGTCTCGGTCTCCCAGAAAGGCTCTAAGGGAGAGGATCCGAATGTGACTCCTTCCGGAAGCGGAACTGCCGCTGATCCGTACAATGTGGCCGCGGTGCTGGAGAGAGGAAAGGCCCTGGTGGCCTACAACAACGGCGACAGCAACACCTCGGACAATTCCTTCACGGCCTACACGAAAGGTAAGGTCGTATCCGTGGAGATAGATCCCAGTTACGGCAACGCGACTTATTTCATCTCATACGATGGAACCGCCGCTACCCAGTTGCAGGTTTACAGGGGCAAGTATCTTGAGGGGACGAGCTTCAATTCCACCGATCTGCTGAAACCCGGAGACGAGGTCGTGGTCTATGGTACGGTCGTCAATTTCAAGGGCAATGAGGTAGAGTACACGTCCGGCAGCTCGCTGATCTCGGTCAACGGAGAGACCAAACCCCAGGAGGTGGATTACACCAAGTTCGAGATGACGACTGTCGCCTCCTTTATCGATAAGGCCGCCAAGGGCCAGTATTTCCGCCTCAAGGGCAAGGTCAGCCGTTTCAGCTCGCAGTATTGCAGCTTCGACCTGACCGACGACAGCGGGACAATCTATGTCTACAGTGTCTCCAACAAGGACGAGTGGAGCACCAAGATTTCCAACGGGGGCACCGTGGAACTGGCCGGAGTTTATGACTATTACGAGAAGAACAGCCAGCATGAGGTGGTCAACGCCCAGATCCTCTCCTTCGAGGGCGGATCCGGAGGCGGCGAGATGGGAGAGACGAAGGGTTCCGGAACCCTTGAGGATCCGTATAACCCCGCTGCTGCCGCCGCCGCTGTGAAGAATCTCACCTGGACAGCCAATGACAACTACCAGACCACTGATCCTGTCTATGTCAAGGGTGTCATCTCCCGCATTGAGCAGGCCTACTCCGAGAGCGGCACCTATGGCAACGCGTCGTTCTTCATCTCCGAGGATGGCCAGGCAAGCGGCGAGTTCCAGGTCTTCAGGGCCAAGTATCTCGGCAATGTGGCTTACAAGTCCGGCCAGACCGACATCAAGGTCGGTGACGAGGTGGTCATCTACGGGAAACTGATGAATTACCGCAACAACACTCCCGAGACCGACGCGAACAACGCGTATCTTTACTCTCTCAATGGCGAGGTCGGTGAAGGAGGGGGAGAAGAAGTCAAGGATCCGATCGACATTACGGTCGCCGAGCTGTTTCCTCCTATGGAATCCGATACCCAGCCCTATAGGATCACCGGAGTCGTCAATAACATCACGAATACCACTTTCGGCAATTTTGACATCACTGACAAGACAGGAACGATCTACGTCTATGGACTGGTCGCGAAGGATCTCGGAGGATTCGCCGCGAACAAGGCCAATGACAAGTCGTTCTCCACAATCGGTGTCCGGGACAGGGATGAGATCACAATCATCGGCTACTTCCAGACTTACACGAACAATGATGGTGAGACTATCTATGAGCTGGTTGGCTCATACTATGTCAGTGGCGCCACTGGCACAGGCCAGGAGGATCCGGGCAATGAAGATCCCGGAGAGCTCCAGGAGGTGAAGACTGTCTCGATCGCGGAGTTCTTGTCTGCCGATGACTCACAGACCCAGCCTTACAAGCTTACTGGCGCCGTCAGTGACATCTCCAACACCAGCTACGGCAACTTCTACCTGTCTGATGAGACCGGCAAGGTCTATGTCTATGGCCTGGTGGCCAAGGATCTCGGAAGTTTCGCCGCGAACAAGGCCAACGACAAGTCGTTCTCGACGATAGGGATCAAGGATGGTGATGTGATCACCATCATAGGTTTCCGTCAGACTTATGTGCACTTGAACGATGACGATCTTGATGAGGTGGTCGGTTCATACTATGTCAGCGGAGCGACCGGACTGGGCGAGGATCCGGGAAGCGAAGTCTCCGGCAACACGGAGACGATTGACTTCTCTTCCAAGGGCTATGCCAATGCCCAGGACATATCTTCCGTCAAGGGTACTTATGTGACTGTGGCTTTCAACAAAGGATCCAACAACAACACTCCGAAGTATTATAACACCGGTACGGCTATCAGGGTATATGGAGGCGGTTATTTCACAGTCACCTCCGA
This sequence comes from Bacteroidales bacterium, assembly GCA_017478125.1. Taxonomy (GTDB): domain Bacteria; phylum Bacteroidota; class Bacteroidia; order Bacteroidales; family UBA932; genus Cryptobacteroides. The sequence continues at coordinate 7,483 of JAFVED010000029.1, forward strand.
CAAGACCATAACCGCGATCAAATTGACTTTCGGCTCCGGGGACGGATCGAACGATCTCACGGCCGACAAGGGCTCTCTGTCAGGCGGATCCTGGACCGGGTCGGCGACTTCCGTGCGGTTCTCTGTTGGCGGGACTACCGGCCATCGTAGAATCAAAACCATAGCTGTCACGTTCGCCGAATAACGTATGGCTCGCTATTGCCGGATACCCATGAAGACAAGATCAGTGGCGGCGCTTCTGGCGCTGTCACTGGCCTTGGTCTCCTGTGGAGGCCCTTCCGGGACAACCAAGGAGGAACCTCTTGTCCCACCTACGGTCAGCATCAAGACCCAGAATGTCTCCGGCGAGGCCGGGAGCCAGTTCATGACCATCACTTCCAACGGCAACTGGACGATCACGACATCCGCCTCATGGATCACCGTCAGTCCGGCCACCGGATCCGGCAACTCCAGCACCGTGGTCCTGAGCTATGCCGAGAACACCGACGCGGTCCGTAACGCCACGGTGACTATCTCGGGCTCCGGGGGCTCGTCGTCCGCGTCCATCACCCAGAACAAACTCATAGTTCCGGTCACGCCTCAAAACCCGACCCCTTCGGGGCCGGATGAGGATGAACCTGAGGACCATCATCAGGACAATGAGAACGGCTACGGCTACAAGACAGCGCCCCACTCCTGGCTTGAGCTTCCGGAAACTCCTGAGGATGACGACCTTGAGTTCTTTACCCACTACATGAGGATCGGTGAGTCCACGGTTCGGAACTATTCCTTTGACTGGGATTACGACAACCTGGTGGCTCCTTGGGTGGCGTATCCGCTCTGCGCAGGCAACATCGGAAGCGGCAGCCGCACCAACCAGTGGGGGCTCGACCCGCTTCTTCCGGACAGCAAGCAGCCGGTGCTGTACAACGCCTATTCCGGCTTCGGATCCAGGGGTCATCAGATACCCTCCGCGGACAGGCTCTCCCGGGACGCCAACGTGCAGACCTTCTATTTCACCAATATGACTCCGCAGGATTATGACTTCAACGGTGGCACCTGGGCGAATCTGGAGAACCAGGTACGAGTCTGGGCGAAAAAAACCGGGGTAACTGCCGGGACGGACACTTTGTATGTCGTGACAGGCTGTTTTGTGGGGAGTTCCACCAGGAAGGCGAGGGACAACCAAGGCAAGGCCGTCACGGTTCCGGAGGGCTATTTCAAGGCCCTGCTGCGCTACAAGGACAATGAGTCCGTCGGTCATAAAGGCTTCATGGCCTGCGCGTTCTATTTTGAGAATGAGAACAAGTACGGCTCCAGGATCACCAGCGACATGTCCATGTCCGTCGCCGATCTTGAGAAGAAACTGGGCTACAAATTGTTCGTGAACCTCGACGCCAAGGTCGGGGCGGAGACCTGCAGACAAATCAAAGAAGAGAATCCTGCCACCGTGAGTTGGTGGTGGTAATAAGATAAATTACTAATAATCAATGAGAAGAATATACAGCATAGTCCTGTCGCTCGCCGCTTTCATGATTCTTGTCCCGACTGTCGGGGCACAGAAGACACAAAAAAGCCATGTGATCGGTTTCTACAATCTTGAGAACTTGTTTGACACCTATCACGATGAGGGGAAAAACGACTATGAGTACCTCCCTGAGGGAGCTAACCAGTGGACTGAGGTCAAGTACCGCAAGAAACTCCACAACATGGCGGAGGTCATACGCGCGATGAAGGACGAGAACAAGGTATGGCACACAGTGCTCGGTGTCAGCGAGGTTGAGAACCGCAATGTGCTTGAGGAGCTTGTGATCCAGCCCGAGATCGCCGAGGCGAATTATCAGATCGTCCATTATGACGGTCCGGACAGGAGGGGAGTGGACTGCGCCTTGTTCTACAGACCGGACCAGTTCACCCTTCTTGAGAGCCGTTCCATCCCGTTCACTTTTGATTCCCAGGATATTGTGTTCAGCATGACTCCGGAGGAGCAGGCCAATTTCCGCACCAGGGATGTCCTTGAGGTGAGGGGAACCATAGGGGGCGAGATGTTCGCTTTCTACGTGACCCACCTTCCTTCCAGGATCGGCGGCAAGGGTGGTGACCTGCGCAGCCGCGGGGCCGAGATCATCCACGAGAACGCGATGCGGCTGACCCGGGAATATCCGGGGATCAAGATCGTCGTGATGGGTGACATGAACGACAATCCCTTTGACGAGAGCATGGTGACATACCTCCACGGCAAAGAGACAGTTTACGAGGTGGGGGAGGGAGATTTCTTCGACCCGTTCCTCTCGATGATCAAAGCCGGTTACGGGTCGCTGGCCTATCAGGGTGTGTGGAGCATCTTCGACATTATCATGGTCAACAACAGCCTTGTCAATCCCGCAAAAGGCACTTATGGCATCCGGCCGATCGTCAAGAAAAAATTCTACGGGAGGGTGTTCCAGAAACCTTTCATGACCCAGCAGGAAGGCCAGTACAAAGGCACTCCGAAACGGACTATGTCAAACGGCGCTTTCATCAACGGCTACAGCGACCACTATCCAACCTACATTGTAATTTCCAGGTAAAATGAATATACGTAAGCGAATATCTATGGCCCTCTCGGCGGCTCTCCTCTCGGCCGGCCTTTTCGCCCAGACCCCCACGGGGGGAGTGAAGGGAAAGGTCGTGAACAGGGTCGACAGGAACCCCGTCACCGGGGCTGTCCTCAAGCTGAAGTCAGGAGCGACTGAGGTGGGGACCATCAAGTCTGACCTTCAGGGAGACTTTCTTATAGGCGAGCTGGCGGACGGCATGTATGATCTCGTCATCGAGGCTCCAGGCTATCTGCCCACGACAGTGAACGTCACGGTCAATGACGGTTATGTCAAGAATATGTACAACCTCAGCCTGTCCCCCTCGGTGGTCGGCGGGGATGTCGATGACTCCTCGTTCGGCGAGTTCGACCTTGACGGCAACGGCTACGAGGACACGCCCACGATCCTTTACGACCAGAATGACGTGTTCAACAACGCCGCCAGCTACAATTTCAGCGCCGTGCGTTTCAAGGCGCGGGGTTACGCGAGCGAGTCGCAGGACGTGTATATCGCCGGGGTGAAGATGAACGACGCCTTGACAGGATATTCCCCGTATTCCCTGTGGAGCGGTCTCAATGAGGTGACGAGGGCTAAAGCTTCCGTGATCGGCTCCGAGATCTCACCCTACGGGATAGGCGGGTACAACGGCTTGACGAACATCTACGCCACTCCTGGCCAGGCCCGTCCCGGGAAAAGGATAAGTGTGCTCACAAACAGCGCCCTATACCGTACCAGGCTGATGGGGACATGGGCAGTGCCCGAGAACGACAAGGGCTGGTCATACGCTGTGAGCGCCTCTGCCCGTCTCGGTGGAAATGATTGGGTACAAGGTGTTTACTACCGTTCTTTCGCTTACTATCTCGGAGTCGAGAAGAATTGGGGCGATGTCCACCGTCTTGCTCTCGTGACTTTCGGGGCTCCCGGCCAGAGGGGAGCGCAGAACGCTTCGACCCAGGAGGTCTACGATCTTATGGGCGACAATATGTACAACTCCAACTGGGGCTACCAGAACGGGAAGATGCGCAACGCCCGCAACAGGATCACATTCGAGCCGATAACTTTCGTCAAATACGACTACACTCCGTCAAAGAGCCTCGAGGCTTCCGCCACGATCCTTTTCAGGACCGGGAAGAACGGCTATACGGCTCTCGACTGGTACGATGCCCCGGATCCGCGTCCGGACTACTATCGTAACCTTCCGAGTTACTTCTACATGGCAAACGATGATTACAACCGCCTGAATCCGGCCAAGGCCGCATGGGCGCGCGAGTCCTGGCAAAGCAATGATCCCTCCGTCGCCCATGTCGATTGGGACCGCCTTTACTCCGTCAACAGGAACTCGGAGGACGGCCGAGCGAAATATGCCCTTGAGGAGAGGCATGTGGACCAGAATGACCTGAACCTCGCTACCAGCGTGCTGTGGAAACCCAAGTCCACCATCGCGGTCAGGGCGGGATTCAACGCCAAATACAACAGGACAGAGTACTACAAGTCGATCAACGATCTTCTCGGAGGCTCGTATTTCCTCGATGTCGACCAGTTCGCGGAGAGAGACTACTCATCTTCCGCGGTCAGGGTGCAGAACGACCTTGACTATTATATCGCCCATGGCGAGGCCAGGAAGGTCAAGGTAGGTGATAAATACGGTTATGACTATTATGCCCATCTCCTCAAGGGTGAGGCCTGGGCTTCCGGCAAGTTCGCGCTCGGCGCCCTTGAGCTGACTCTCGGCGGCCGTCTGGGTACCAACTCTTTCTGGAGGGAAGGTCTTGTCAGGAAGGGTCTTTTCCCCGGACTGGACGGTTCCGGCAGTCCCATCCAGATAGGGGACGACGTGTACACTTCTTATGATGAGAATAATGAGGTGATCACTTCCAAGGGAGAGTCCAAGAAGAGCTCATTCCTGACATACGCCGGCAAGTTTAACATTGCGTATACCCTCACCGGAGGCCACCGCTTCTATGCCAACGCCGGCTATTCCAGCGAGGCTCCGTACTTCGACAAGGCTTTCGTCGCCCCGAGAACGAGGAACTCCCTGATCAGGGACATCCAGAACACCAAGGCCCTTTCGGCTGATGTCAACTACATGTACGCCACCAATGGTTACAGCTTGAGAATCACCGGGTTCTATACCAATATCACCGATCAGACCGACGTGATGAGCGTGTACTACGACCTCAACAATTCCTTCGGTAATTTCGCCATGAGCGGGATTGACGAGAGGCACACCGGAGTCGAGCTCGGGTTCGAGGTCCCTACTCCGCTGGACGGTCTCTCCCTGGTCGGAGTGTTCACCGCCGGTGAATATATCTACACCTCCACTCCGATTCTCACCGCCACAGTGGACAACAGCGCGGCGCCCATCTACAGCAACCTGCCGGTTACTTACTGGAGGAGTACCCCCAAGGTTGACGGGACAAGGCAGAAACATTATGTGCCCAGCACTCCGCAGACAGCCGCGAGCCTCGGGTTGTCGTATTTCCACAACTATTGGTTCATTGACGCCGATGTGGATTACTTCGCCAACTCTTATCTTGACATGAGCCCTCTGAGCAGGACAGACTACGCGACCGCCGGTCCCGACGGAGTCATCACTCCCGAGGAGGTGGAGGCCATGACGATGCAGGAGAAATTCGATCCGGCGTGGCTGGTCAACTTCTCTGTCGGAAAGTCTTGGTACATCCAGAGAAAGTATCAGATCGGTTTCTCATTGAATGCCAGGAACATCCTTAACAAGACAGACATCAAGACGGGAGGTTTCGAGCAGACTCGTATGGTTGACAACACCGTCAGCAAGACACGCTACTACAACTTCGATCCGAAGTATTTCTACATGTCCGGTTTCAACTACATGCTGAACCTTTATTTCAGATTTTAGAGAAGAGGAGGCACGATCATGAGAAAGTTAATATATTCATTAGCGATAGCGCTCTCATTCGCGGTTGTTTCCTGTGAGGAGTGGGAGCCTGTCATCGGGAATCAGGGTGAGCCTTCCGAGCCGGCCGCTGCCGCTTTGCAGGTAACGACACGCGTCGCGGATCTCAAGGCTATGTATCAGGGAAAGCCGGTTCATATCGATCAGGACATTGTTATAGGCGGACAGGTTATCTCCTCTGACGCCTCCGGCAATATCTACCGTTCCCTGTACATCCAGGATGACTCTGGCGCCATAGAGGTTAAGATCGGCAACTCCGGCCTTTACAACGACTACAAGGTCGGCCAGATGTTATACGTCAAATGTCAGGGACTTGTCCTGGGCAATTACGGAGGCATGCTCCAGATCGGGTTGGAGGATCCGACCGGGGAATACGAGACCGCTTACATTGATGTCAAGAGCATCATAACTACCCATGTGTTCAAGGGCCAGAAGGGTACCCCGGTCGCTCCCCGGGTGGTAACGGGGGATGAGATCAGCACCGCCCTGAAGTCCGGCCACAAGAGTGATCTGTTCGGGAGACTTGTGACTCTCAACAACTTGACTTACGGCAATGAGATATTCGTGCTCATCTATCTTGACAGCAACGCCGACAAGAAGGCCTCGTCCAACCGTCTCTTCCTCTCGGACAAACAGTGGGGGGTCGACACATGGGCTTTCAGCGCCAACAAGATGAAGGAATATCTCGCCTCGGGTGCCTGGGACTCCGCCAAGATCGGGAACTCCGGCGACTACAATTACGGCACCGTGAGGGATAACCTCACGAAGCTGACCGAGAACGCCGGGGCCTATGCCGTGAGCCAGTATTTCAAGATGCCCCTCTCCAACGGGAAGACGATCGATGTCCAGGTCCGTTCCAGCGGCTACGCCAAGTTCTCGGACACCAAGATAGAGCAGGCTATCCTTGACGGCGCCAAGATCAGCATCACAGGCCTTCTGACCAACTACAACGGGGCCGCCCAGTTCACCCTGATCGATCTCGACGGCGTGAAGGTAATGAATTAGCGTAAGGGTTTCCCTTTAAAAAGACAGATTGACTCCCAGGTAGAAACCACGGGGCTGGACAGGCCCGTAGAGATACTGGGAGTCTTTGTTTTCTCCGGCATCCATGTCTTTCTGGTGCTGGTCCAGGATATTCTTGCATGAGAGAGACCTCGACCGTGTGATGTCCTTCCTTGAGGTGGGAAATGAAATAATGGCCGGTGCTGTCCGTCTGTCCTGACGCGTTCTTGGGCGAGGGCGGGATTGGAAGTGAAGACCGTCAGCAATATGGGGAACAGGATGATTCCTGTCAAGTTCGTGCGTCTCATTCTGTATCAAGTGGGGCGCTAATATACGACTTTTCAGCTGAACGGCGCCTTTAATTTGGTTTCTTCATCCAAAATTGATAAATTGCATAATTGTATACAAGCTTCACGGTTTTAGTATAAGCTTTTTTATGAATAAAGTATTATTAGCGACAGGAACGGTTTTGATGATGACAGCATGCGCGACAGAGAAAAACCCTTTCCTCCAGGAATGGGACACCCCTTACGGCATCCCGCCGTTTGACAAGATAGCCCTTACCGATTATGTCCCGGCCGTGAAGGAGGGCATCGCGCGGCAGGAGAAGGAACTCCAGGCCATCCTGGACAACCCCGAGGCCCCGACTTTCAAGAACACTATAGACGCCTATGAGCTCTCAGGCGAGATACTTGACAAGGTGACGGGGGTGCTGTATAACCTCCAGGAGACGGATGGGGGGGATGAGATGGATAAAGTCGCCGAGGAGGCCACGGAGCTGCTGACCGCCCACGAGAACTCGATCTCGATGAACAGGCGCTTCTTCGAGAGGGTCAAGGCCATTTACGAGGCGGACCAGAGCGCCCTCACGAGGGAGCGGCAGATGGTTCTGAAAGACCTCTACAAGAGTTTCACCCGTAACGGGGTCGACCTTGATGACGCTTCCCAGGAACGGCTCAAGGAGATAAACATAAAGCTGGCCTCCCTCCAGCAGAAGTTCGGGACGAACCTCCTGGCGGAGAACAACGCTTTCAGGGACAAGTTCGGCATTCCGGTCTCGTCCTACACCGATGAGATGACCTCATGTGAGGACAGGAACCGCCGCGAGGAGATGTTCAAGGCATATTCGTCGAGGGGCAATAACGGCAATGAATATGACAACAAAGCCCTTGCCCTCGAGATCCTGAGGCTCCGCGCCGAGAAGGCGCGGCTGCTCGGCTTCGACACCTTCGCCGCTTATGAGCTTGATGACCAGATGGCCGGGGATCCTGCCACGGTGGATGAGTTCCTGGACAAGATCCAGAAGGCGGCGAACGCCAAAGCTCTGAAGGAAGTTGCTGACATGCAGAAGATTATGGATGAGGATGTGGCTTCCGGCAAGCTTCCCGGAGGGTCCAGGATCCAGCCGTGGGACTGGTTCTACTATGCCGAGAAGGTCAGGGCCCGCAAGTACGACCTTGACGAGAACCAGACCAAGCCATACTTCACGATGGAGAATGTCCGAAAAGGCATATTCACGGCCGCCCACAAGCTTTACGGGATCGATGTCGAGCCCCTTGATGGGGTTCCGGTGTACAATCCGGCAGTCGGGACTTTCAAGGTGACAGACTCCGACGGCAGCCTTCTCGGGATATTCATGACGGATTATTTCCCGCGTTCCTCCAAGAGAGGCGGGGCGTGGATGAACGTGTTCCGCGACCAGTACATCGGCAAGGACGGCAATGATGTCAGGCCGATAGTCGTGAATGTCGGGAACATGACTCCTCCTGTCGGGACGGAGCCGGCCCTTCTAACTATCGACAATGTGGAGACCGTGTTCCACGAGTTCGGTCACGCCCTCCACGGGCTTCTCACCAAGTGCGCCTACAAGTCCGTGAGCGGCACGAGCGTGAAGAGGGATTTCGTGGAGACATTCTCGCAGTTCAACGAGAACTGGGCTTTCCAGCCTGAGATCCTCGCCGAGTACGCCACCCACTACAAGACGGGCGAGGTCATCCCGGACTCGCTGGTGGCGAAGATCGGGAACTCCCGCAAGTTCAACCAGGGGTTCATGACCGCCGAGCTGTGCGCCGCTTCGATCCTGGACATGAAGTGGCACGAGTTGACCCTTGAGGATATTGACAGGATGAGCGAGGGCGACCAAGCGGCCAATGTGGCGGCTTTCGAGAAGAAGGTGTGCGACGGTATGGGCCTTCCCGGAGAGATTATCCCACGTTACCGCACCACCTATTTCAACCACATCTTCAACAGTGGCTACTGCGCTGGTTATTATAGTTATCTCTGGTCGGAAGTTCTTGATAAAGACGCTTTTGAGTACTTTGAGCAGAATGGTGTCCTCAATCCCGCCATCGCCTCGAAGTTCCGCCGTACCTTCCTTGAGAGGGGTGGGAGCGAGGAGCCGATGGTGCTTTATATGATGTTCAGGGGAGCCCAGCCCGATCCGGGCGCCCTCCTCAGAGCCAGAGGGCTTGAATAATAGTATTTTTAAAACATATTCTTATGAGAAGAATCCTTATGATGGTCCTGACGTGCGGCCTCGCTTTCGCTTCAACGGCGAAGGCTGACGAGGCGCGCCTGCTCAGGTTCCCCGCCACCAACGGGACAGATGTCGTTTTCTCCTATGCTGGAGACCTTTTCACAGCACCCCTCGCCGGCGGCGAGGCGAAGCGTCTGACCTCGCACATCGGTTACGAGATGTTCGCGAGGTATTCCCCGGACGGCAAGACTATCGCCTTCACCGGCGAGTATGACGGCAACCGCGAGGTCTACATTATCCCCTCTACAGGTGGAGAGCCTGTCCGTCTGACTTACACCGCCACCAACGGCAGGGACGACCTCGGCGACCGCATGGGTCCCAACAACATCGTGATGGGCTGGACCGTGGACGGCAAGTACATCATCTACCGCAACAGGACCGGCGACGGGTTCCCCGGAAAGCTCTGGAGAGTCTCCGTAAGCGGCGGCATGCCTGAGGAACTGCCTCTTCCCGAGGGTGGGTTCTGCAGCTATTCCCCGGACGGCAAGAAGCTGGCCTACAACCGCGTGATGAGGGAGTTCCGCACATGGAAATACTACCGTGGCGGAATGGCCGACGAGGTCTGGGTCTACGACGGCAAGAAGGTCGAGAAGATCACCGACAACGACGCCCAGGACATATTCCCGATGTGGGTGGGCGACGAGATCTATTTCGTCTCCGACCGCGACATGACGATGAATGTCTTCGTCTACAACACCAAGACAAAGGCCACCTCCAAGGTCACTGACTTTGAGGATTTCGATGTGAAATTCCCCAGCACGGACGGCAAGCTGGTCGTTTTCGAGAAGGGAGGTTTCCTCTACAAGCTCGATCCGGCCACGAAGAAGGCGGAGCAGATCCACATCACCCTCGCTTCCGATCTTGTCTATTCGAGGCCGGAGCTGAAAAAGGTCAGCGGACGCGGTTTCAGCGTCTCTCCTGACGGCAAGAGGGCGGCTGTCATCGCCCGAGGCGAGGTTTTCGACGTGCCTGTGGGCAAGGGTATCACAAGGAATATCTCCCAGACTCCCGGAGCCAACGAGAGGGCGGCTACCTGGAGTCCTGACGGCAAATACATAGCCTATATCGGTGATGCCACGGGTGAGAACGAGGTCTATCTCTATGAGGTGGCCACTCAGACCACCATCCAGGCCACCAAGGATAACGACACTTATATCACCAATTTGATGTGGGCTCCGGACAGCAAACATGTCTATTATACCGACCGCAAGAACCGTCTTGTCGAGGTGGATCCCTCATCGAAGGCCAAGAAGGTGGTGTTCTCCAGTCCGGAGGGCGGTCTCTATGGAGTCTCATTCTCCCCGGACAGCAAGTGGATCTCCTACACCAAAAGGGCTTCCAACGATATGAGCATAGTCTATGTCCATAACCTCTCCACCGACAAAGTCTACCCTGTCACCGAGAAATGGTACAACTCCGGATCCCCGATGTTCTCTTCTGATGGGAAATACTTGATATTCACCGCACAGAGGGATCTTACCCCTATCTATAGCCGCATCGAGTGGAACTACGCTTACGGTGACATGTCAGCGACTTATATGGTAATGCTGGCGAAGGATACGCCTTCTCCGCTGCTCCCTTCCGACAGCGAGACATCGCCTTCCAAGGAAGAGGGTCCTGACGCCGCTTCTGGCGCGTCGACCGGTCAAGGAAGGCCCGGCCCCGGAGCGAAACCTGCTGACAGGCCCGGCTCTTCGGCCGGTCCGGGAACCGGTAAAGGTCCGGGGGCTGAGAAGAAGGTCGCCGAGACCAAGGTAGATCCTGAGGGTCTGATCGACAGGGTCGTCAAACTGCCAGTGAGCGGGAGGGTGTTCTTCTGCGACGGCAAGAAAGTCTGGTTCACCGGCGGCGGTGGCGGCCCCATGGGCGGCGGCCGCGGCGGTTTCGGTGGCGGATCAGTCAAGACCTATGACTTCGCCTCCGGAAAGACCGAGGATTGCGCTGACGGAATGATCAGCTACAGGCTTGGGGACAAGAAAGCCGTCCTCTCAAGCAGGGGAAAGAGCACGGTGGTCAACTTCCCGGCTCCGAGGGTCGGAGGCGGCGAGGAGATCGACGCCGACAACATGTACGCCACAATCGATTATTCCCAGGAGTGGCCTCAGATCTACGCTGAGGTCTGGAGGGCCTTCCGTGACGGCTACTATCTCGAGAACATGCACGGACGCGACTGGAAGGGTGTCAAGGCCAAATACGAGCCTTTGCTTCCTTATGTCAAGACACGTCTGGATCTCAACTATATCCTCGGCGGGATGATCGCAGAGGTGGCCAGCGGCCACGCTTATGTGACTCCGGGCTCTTATCCCAAGCCGGAGCGTATCCCGATGGGTCTGCTGGGCGCCAAGGTCAGCAAGGACAAGGGATATTTCAGGATTGACCACATCTACGCGGGAGCCACGTACAGGCCTGAGCTTCGCAGCCCTCTCACCGAGCCCGGGATGGACATCGCCGAGGGTGACTACATCACCGCTATCAACGGCAAGTCTCTCAAGGATGTGGATAACATCTACAAGTGCCTCATCGGCAAGGCTGACAAGCTTATCGAGTTGACTGTCAATAAGAAAGCCGCTGAGGGAGGCCGTAAGGTCGTAGTCAGGCCGATATACAACGAGTATCCTCTCGAACATTATGAGTGGATCCTCAAGAACATAAAGACCGTGGAAGAGAAATCCGGCGGCAAGGTCGGTTACATCTACATTCCCGACATGGGAGCCGAGGGTCTGAACGAGTTCGCGCGCTACTGGTATCCACAGCTCGACAAGGAGGCCCTCATCATCGACGACCGTGAGAATGGTGGCGGAAACGTCTCCCCGATGATCATCGAGCGTCTCCAGAGGACTGTCTACAGGATGAACGCCGGAAGGGGATCCAACCGTGTCAGCACTATTCCAGATGGAGTTCATGTCGGACCTAAAGTGTTGCTGATCAACAAGTATTCGGCATCCGACGGCGATCTGTTCCCTTGGGGCTTCAAGGCCAACAACCTCGGAACCGTGATCGGGACCAGGACTTGGGGCGGAATCATCGGCATCGGCGGCTCGCTTCCTTATATGGACGGCACTGACGTGAGGGTGCCCGGCTCCACCAGCTATGATCCCAACACGGGCGACTGGATCATCGAGAACCACGGTGTGGATCCTGACATCCTGCTGGACAATGACCCGATCAAGGAATACGCCGGCACAGACGAGCAGCTCCTCAAGGCCATAGAGGTCGCCCTCGAGCAGATCAAGACCCAGAAGTCCCACAAGGATCTTCCCGGGAAACCGGCTCCCAGAACATTCAAGGACCTTGGCCTTCCGGAAATAAAATGAATTGGATATTAATTAATTTGATATGAGAAAAACAGTTGTTTCCATTCTTGGGGCATTGTTGCTCCTGGCAGCGCCGAAAACGTCCGCGCAGATTTCCAATATCGACGGTGTCTGGTCATTTGGAGGTGGCTTCACGATGCAGAGCCTTTCAGGTGAGAGCGCGGATAAAGCGAAAGCCCTTGGTTTCGAGTCGATGCCTGGCTTCTATTTCGGGGTCGCGCTCGACTATCCTTTCTCTTCCATCGAGGGCTTGACCGTTGAGCCCGGCCTGAACATTGTCCACTACGGAAAGTCTTTCACTTTCGGCAATTCGTCGGAAAAGAAGAACAAGTCTTATCATTGCAACTACATCAATGTCCCGGTCAACCTGAAGTACACTTTCCCGACCAACAGTTCCGGATTTGGACTGTCAGTATTCACGGGGCCTCGTCTTAATCTGGGTGTCGGGGGCAACTCATTCAGCACCGGAAACACCTATCCCAGTATCCGTCCGATCGACGCCCAGTGGGGCATCGGGCTGGGAGTCACCATAGCCGATGCCATCGTCGCGCGCGTGGGATATGATTTCGGTCTCACCAAGTGCTTGAAGGACAACAAGGACATTGGCTACGACGGTGAGATTGCCTACAGGAACAGCCTCACAATCGGGGTCAGCTTCCTGTTCAAGTAGAGAGAGAGTAGCGGACTATTATCCGATAAAACTTGTAAGACATGTCATGGCACCATCGGGATGAAACTCGATGGTGCTTGCTGTTGCCGGGACAAGGACGGTCTCTCCTTGTCTGAGCTCAAGCCGGTGCACCCGGCCGTCGCCCTCATTGTCGACCAGCTCACCCTTTCCTCCCACACACATGACCACCACGAAGGAGTCCAGGGCTGAGAGGTTTTTCGAGACCATTTTATCCAGATCGAACAGGGTGGTGGTGAAGTATTCGCAACTCACCAGCTGGATCTCCGCATTCTTGGTGGGGGTGTAGGCTGTCCTGTAGTCTGGATATACCGAGTAATCAATGGCTTCCTTAGCCTTCTCTATGTGCAGTTCCCTTGGCCTCCCGTCCAGTCCGAGGCGGCCATAATCGTAGATCCGGTAGGTGATGTCGGAGGTCTGCTGGATCTCAGCCACGAAAGAGCCCGCCCCAATGGCGTGGATCCTTCCGGCCGGGAGGAAGAACACGTCTCCCGGGCGTACGTCGTATCGTCCGAGAACATCTGTGATCGTCTTGTCCTTGACCTTCTCCTCATATTCGTCAGGAGTGATATCCTGGGTGAGACCGCTGAGGAGCCTGGCTCCTTTGTCCGCGCCCACAACGTACCACATCTCGGTTTTACCTTTCAGTCCTGGAGCTATCCTCGCGGCCAGCTCATCGCTCGGGTGTACCTGGACAGAGAGATCCTGCTTGGCGTCTATGAACTTTATGAGAAGCGGGAACTCGGTGCCGGTCCTCTCGATGACTTTCTTGCCCGCGAGCTCTGCCCCGTACTCTTTCATGATGTCTGTCAGCGACTTCCCGGCGAACGGGCCATTCTCGACCACGGACACGTGTCCCTCGACAGCGGAGATCTCCCAGCTCTCTCCGATACGGTTTCGGGTCGTGAATATTCCTTTGAAAGGGGCAATCTTCTCACCACCCCACACTTTCTCGCAGAGGTAGGGTTTGAATTTAAGGGGATACATCATATTCTTATCGTCTCCTATTTGTCAAGTTCTGAAAGGGCGAAAGCATAGGCTCCAAGGGAGATTGCCTTGCTCGCCCCGATCTTCGAGCGGGTGATCCCGATTCTCTTCTGCGGATCGTAAACCACTTCGTCCTCACTGCCATAGACTTTCAGCTTCCTGGCCTCGCCGCGGGCGAAATCCACGAAGTCCGCGGGATCGTCGAGGTTATAGACCTTCATCTGCACCCTGTCCAGCACCTCTCCTGTGAGCTGGCGCATCTTGCCCCTCATGGTCCGGAGAATGCCCGGCATCAGGAACTCGTGATTGTGCATGATTCCTCCACCGATCACGACCAGACCGTCAATCAGGGTAACGGCCGTCGCTATCGCGTCTCCAGCCACCTCTCCCATCTTGTCGAAGGCCTTGATGGCAGCCTCCTTGTCCCCGGGGGCGTCACCCCTCGCTATGGCTCCTATCTCTTTGGGCTCAAGCCCATGGCTCGGATTGCCGGAGAGCTCTCCGTAGACCCTCTTGACGGCGCGGATGGCCACTCCGTCCTCCACGATAATGTCCGGCATGTCCGGATGCTTGAGGCAGAAAGTCTCGACGCAGGAGTTGTCACCCCTGTTCAGACGCCCGTCAATCACGGTTCCGATACCGAAACCTGTGCCGAAGGTGTAGCCGATGAGGTTGTGGTAGCGTTTCGAGCTGCCCGCCTCGGCCAGCTTGGCGTTGATCTCGGGAAGAGCCCCGCCCAAAGCCTCTCCATACGCATAGAGATCGCCGTCATTGTTTATGAACACGGGTACTCCGAACTTTTTCTGGAGGAAGGGTCCAAGGGCGACCCCGTCCCTGAAAGAAGGGAAGTTGGGGAGAAAGCCGCCGATGATTCCGTTGGGGTAGTCGGCCGGACCGGGGAACGCGAAACTGATAGCCACCGGTTTCTCGCCTCCGAGTCTCTCGATGATGGTGGCGAACCCCAGGACCATGGCCTGGAGGCAAAGATCGAGATTGCCCGAATTCGAGGGAAGGGTTATGGTGTCTCCGTGGTACTCTCCGCCTTTCATCGCGCCGAACACCATGTTGGTGCCGCCGGCGTCCAAGGTCAGGACGATTCTGCTGTCGTTTTTGATGTCTGCCATATAGGAAGTTGGTTTATTGTAGTCCGTTTTGCCACACAAAGATAATCATAATCATGTTTCAAGGCTATGCCTTTGGACGGAAATTGCTAACTTTGCATGGATTTTAAGTTTATAAGATGAAAAAAGGAAACAAGCGCCAAGGTGGCGCCAAGGGAGGAAGACAAGCTCTCAGGAAGAGCCGCGAGAGACAATTCGGCTCAAAGCAGGGTGGAAAGCGGAGATTCGAGGAAGTGACCGGAAAGGTCCAGATGAGCAGGGATGGTTTTGTCTTTGTCATCCCGGAGGGAGGAGAGAAGGACAACGATGTTTTTGTGAGGGCCGCCAAGACCAGAGGCGCGCTTAATGGCGACACCGTCAGGTGTGTCGTGACTAAGGAGAAGGTAAAATCCCCAGGCCGCGCCGGTGGAAGGCGCAGGGAGGGCGAGATCATCGAGATCGTCAAGAGAAGCGGGACTCCGTTCGTGGGGATTCTCCATATTGTCGGGAAGCAGGCGTGGGTATTGATGCAGTCCAGATCCATGCCATACGACATATCCATTGATTATGAATCGCTTCCGGAAGGGGCCAAGAAGGGAATGAAGGTGGCGGCCATCATAGACGGCTGGGACAGGAAAGAGCCCAATCCCCACGGATACATCTCTGATGTGCTCGGAGAGCCGGGCGCCAACGAGACTGAGATGCACGCTATCCTGGCCGAGTATGGCCTTCCGTACAGGTTCGCCCCGGAGGTCGAGAACGCCGCCGACAAGATCTCCGAGGAGATCACCGACAAGGATCTCAAGGGTCGCAAGGACTTCCGTAAGACATTGACTTTCACGATAGACCCCACCGACGCCAAGGACTTCGACGACGCTTTGTCCTTCGTCAGGCTCCCCAACGGGAATTATGAGATCGGGGTACACATCGCCGATGTGTCCTATTATGTCAAGCCCGGCTCGCTTATGGACCAGGAGGCCCAGGCCAGGGGAACATCCGTGTATCTGGTGGACAGGACTGTCCCGATGCTTCCGGAGAAACTTTCCAACAAGCTCTGCTCATTGCGTCCCGACGAGGATAAGCTGACTTTCTCAGCCGTGTTTGAGATCACCCCGGACGCCAATGTCGTGGACCGCTGGTTCGGCAGGACTGTGATCCGCTCGGACTATCGTTTTGATTATGAGGGCGCTCAGAGGGTAATTGACACGGAGGGCAAAGAGCCGGATGATCCGGCCGTCACAAAAGAGATCAGGGAGGCTGTGCTGGAGCTGAACCGGCTCGCCGCCATCATGCGCGAGAGGCGTTTCTCGTCCGGGGCTATCAGTTTCGAGAGGCCTGAGATGAAAGTCGAGGTTGACGAGAGCGGGAAGCCTGTCCGGGTATATGAGAAAGTCTCCAAGGAAGCCAACTGGCTGATCGAGGAGTTTATGCTCCTGGCAAACAAGTCTGTCGCCGAGTTCATAGCCACATCAGGCAAGATGAACGGGAAGGAGGACAAAAACGCCAAGACCTTCATTTATCGTATCCACGATGAGCCTAATCTGGACAAGATCGCCAACCTTGGCAAGTTTGTGGGCAATTTCGGCTACAAGATGGGACCTGTGGGGACCGGGCGGGATATCGCCAAATCGCTCAACAGCCTTCTTACGGATTCAAAAGGTACTCCCGAGAGGGACGCTTTCCAGATGATAGCCCTGCGCTCGATGGCGAAGGCCGTGTACTCGACCGAGAACATCGGCCACTACGGTCTGTCTTTCAAATTCTACACCCACTTCACCTCTCCCATCCGCCGCTATCCGGACACGATGGTCCACAGGTTGTTGTCAATGTACCTGGACAACAGGGAGAGCCAGAACAAGGAATACTATGAGGCCCAGTGCCAGCACGCCTCCGAGCGCGAGCAGATAGCGTCGAACGCCGAGAGGGACAGCATCAAGTACAAGCTGATCGAGTATATGTCCGACAAGATCGGGCAGGAGTTCGAAGGGGTTGTCTCCGGTCTCACCGAGTGGGGAATGTATGTGGAGATCAAGCCCGAGATGATCGAGGGTATGGTGGCTCTTCGTGAGATGCGTTCCGATTTCTTCGACTTTGACGAGGATAATTACCGGATTGTCGGCAGGCGGACCAGGAAGATCTACCGTCTTGGCGACCCGGTGAGGATCCGCGTCAAGTCC
The DNA here is from genome assembly GCA_017478125.1 of Bacteroidales bacterium. Classification (GTDB taxonomy): domain Bacteria; phylum Bacteroidota; class Bacteroidia; order Bacteroidales; family UBA932; genus Cryptobacteroides. Next base: position 24,780 of record JAFVED010000029.1, read on the forward strand.
GCCAACCTTGAGCAGAGGCTCCTTGACTATGAGTTGATCGAGGAAAGAGCCTCTTTGAGCTGATCGTCATAGCGTAGCCTGGTCTTGATCCCGGCTTCCTGGAAATAGTAGCGGACCATTATCTCCTCCTCGATGAAAGGCACTATCTCGTCCCTCTTGAGGTTGAGGAAGGTCTCCTTGTCCATCGCGAGGGCATTTCCCATCGCTTCTACCTGCTCTTTCATGCTGTCCGCGAGTCCGTCTTTCTCAAGCTCTTTCTTGACCTGGTCGAAATAGGTCTTGGCGCTGGAGCGGTAGTCGAACTCCTTCGTCTTGGCGAACTCCACGAAATCCTTCCAGTCGGCGTCGGTCATCCTCCAGTCCTCTGGCACACTCTGGTGCTCTCTCACAAATTTGAGGGTATATTCCTGGATGACATTGGAGTAGACCAGGGAGTATGTGAGGCGGCTGTACTCGTGGCCTTTGACTATGATGTCAGGAGTGATGCCTCCGCCGTCCTTTACGGTGCGGCCGTGGGCTGTCTTGAACTCGTGGGTAAGGGAGTCGGGAATATGGGTCACGCTTCCGTCCTCATCGCGTTTGGCATAGTCAATCGCCTGGACGCAGCGTCCGGACGGAGTGTAGTATTTGGCCGTGGTGACTTTGATCTGCCCGTTGTACGGAAGGGGCCTTATGGTCTGGACAAGCCCCTTACCGTAAGTCCTCGTGCCCATCACGGTAGCCCTGTCCAGATCCTGGAGGGCTCCGGTCACGATCTCGGACGAGGAAGCGGATCCCCCATCCACCATCACGATTATAGGAATCTCTGTGTCAATTGGTTCTGAGGTTGTCTTATACTGCTGCTCACCGATTCCCTGACCCTTTGAGGACACCACCAGGGAGCCTTTGGGGACGAAAAGGGAGACGATGTTGATCGCCTCGCTCATAAGTCCGCCACCATTGCCGCGGAGGTCGAGGACAAGCCTTTTCATGCCTTGCTTCTTAAGGTTCAGGACAGCGGACCGGATCTCTCCGGAGACGTTCTCGGTGAAACCGCTCTGGTAGATATAGCCTGTCTCGGAGTCGATCATGCCGGCGTATTCGACATCCGGGAGATGGATCCTTTCCCTCGTGACATCGATGTCCACGATCTCTCCGGTATAGACTTTCTTGACCTTGAATCTCACTGTCGTCCCGGGTTTGCCCTTCATCCTGTCCGAGGCTTCCTGGCTGGTGAGTCCGTGGGTGGTGTGGCCGTCAATCTCCATGATCTCGTCACCGCAGCGGAGGCCATACTTCTCGGCGGGGGAGTTCTTGTAGGGCTCGTTGATGATCACGTTCCCATCCTTCTCGGGTTTATAGATGACCGCCCCGATGCCTCCATAACTCTTGCTGACCATCATTTGCAGATCCTCGTTCTCTTCCTCCGGGATGTAGACTGTGTAGGGGTCGAGGGCGTCAAGCATCGCGTTGATCCCGGCTCTCTCTATCCGGTCTACCGGAAGCGAGTCAACATAGGAGCGGTTGAGCTCCTTGAGGATGGCGTTCTGAATTTCGGTCCATTGGCCGAGCTTGAAACTTTGGGACTGCGCTGACGACGCGGCTCCGCTGATGATTATGGCCGCGGCGGCCGCTATGATGGATTTGGTTTTCATTTTCTAATATTAACGAACCACAAAGCTACTAAATATCGTGCCATTATCCTAATTCCGACATTCACGATAATCCCTGGCGTAGCGCTGCTAGCTCTGGTGGCTCGACCGCCTCGCTTCGCTCGGCCCCACCGTTCGCTTCGCTCACGGTCCCCCCTCTTATAACGTGCC
>JAFVED010000030.1 GCA_017478125.1 Bacteroidales bacterium
CGCGTGGATCATCTCCAAGGAGAATTTCTTCAATGTCCCGTGGGTCGACAACCTCAAGTTCAAGGCCTCCATCGGAAGCCAGGGTAACGACAGCATCGGAGAGTACCTCTACGCCACATCATACTATATGATGAACAACAACAACGAGGTCGCTTACCAGTGGCGCCAGAAGGGTACCGAGGACATCACCTGGGAGACCAACACCAACTTCAACACCGGTTTCGAGTTCGATCTCTGGAAGGGTCGCCTGAGCGGTAGTGTCGACTACTTCTACCGCAAGACCTCCGACATGCTCTTCGAGCTCAGCACTCCTCCGACCATCGGCTACAGCAGCTATTGGGCCAACATCGGTGACATGCGCAACGCCGGCGTCGAGCTTGACCTCCACGGGACCGTCATCGACCACAAGAACTTCAAGTGGCTGGTCGACTTCAACGTCTCCCATGTCAGGGACAAGATCCTCAGGCTTCCTGACGACCTCAAGTCCAACGTCGTGGACGGCCATGCCGGATTCATCAACGAGGACTCCTCCTTCATCTCGAAGTACCGCTATTACATCGGCGAGGGTCTTCCTCTCTACAGCTGGTACCTGAGGGAGTACGCCGGAGTCGACAAGGCCACCGGTGAGGCTCTCTACAACAAGTATGAGCTTGACGACAACGGTAAAGTCACCAGCGGCCCTGAAACCACTTTCAACGCTGACGAGGCGACTTACCGCATCAATGGCAACGCCATGCCCGACCTCTATGGAGGTCTCGGGATGACATTCCAGCTCTACGGGTTCGACCTCTCGTTCAACCTGACATACCAGCTGGGTGGTGTCGCTTATGACTATGCCTACCAGATCATCATGCACAACGGAAGCGGCAACCAGATCGGAACCACCTGGCACACTGACATCCTCAACGCCTGGACTCCTTCCAACACCGATACCAATGTGCCCCGTCTGAACCAGTCCGATGTCTACACGAGTTCCCGTTCCGACAGGTTCCTCGTGAGCGCCAGCTACCTCAACTTCCAGAACGTCAACTTCGGCTACACTCTGCCTTCCAAGGTCACCCGCCTCGCGAAGATCGAGTCCGCAAGGCTCTACTGCTCAGCCGAGAACCTGTTCTACATCTCCGCCAGGAAGGGCTTTGACCCTCGTTACTCGCTCGCCGGCTACAACAACATGTCGGCCTACAACCCCATCCGTACTATCTCCGGCGGTATAACTCTCACTTTCTAAATTATGGATAAGAATATGAAAAGATATATTTGGACAGCCTTGGCGGCAGCCGCTATCGCTTTCACCAGTTGTATCCAGGAGACCTTTCCGACCGATTACGTCCTCGACACGCAGATTGCCCAGTCAGAGTCCGCTCTGAACGGTATGATGAACGCTGTCTACTCGACTTTCGCTTCCACTGATCCGATCAGTGACGGCAACATGCACTACGGTGACATGAAGATCATGCTGGACCACGGCACAAGCTCCATGCTTAATCCTGGCTACAACGGTTACAACACCATGTTGCAGTACTCCTATGGCAACTTCACCTACGCCAACCGTTCCCGCTGGCCTGTCGGTCTGTACTATACCTACATCAAGGGTGTCAACGACATCATCGCCCTCTTCCCTGAGGGGACTGAGGTCAATGAGGTCCAGAAAGGCTTCCTCGGCCAGTGCTATGCCTTCAGGGCTCTGTTCTACCTGGAGATCACCCAGATCATGGAGTGGAAGAAACCCACGGATCCTGTGATCACTCCCAAATTGACCCAGCCGATCAATGACCTGACCAACCTCGGAGTCCCGATCGTCACCGAGCAGACCACCAGTGATATTGCCTCCAACAACCCCAGGGCAACAGTCGACGAGGACTTCGACCTCGTGCTTTCCGACCTCGCGCAGGCCGAGAAGTATCTGGCCGACTTCAACCGCACCGACAAGATCCAGCCCAACCTCGGGGTCGTCTACGGCCTCTACGCCAGGGCTTATCTATTCCTCGCCTCCAGGGCAAAGACCCTTGCCGCGAAGTACACCGATGAGGCGGATCTCTGGAAGAAGGCCTATGACTATGCCCAGAAGGCCATCGAGACCTCAGGTTGCACACCTTTGACCGAGGAACAGTGGCTCGATCCCATCAACGGTTTCAACAACCGCAACTCCCAGAACTCCTGGATGCTCGCCTACACGACCTCGGAAAGCAACAGCACGGCTTGCACCACAGACTGGAATCCCGCCAACACCATGGGAACCGAGACCAACTACATCGTCTACGGCTGGAGGGTCGGACGCGGACTTGCCCGCCACTGGTACGAGCGCCTTTCCGACAACGACTGGCGCAAGAAGAGCTGGCTCTCTCCGAACTTCTTCTACGAGTCCACCAACCAGAAGCCAGGTGAGCCTTACCTCGTCGAGAGGGACGCCACCGGAAGGTTCATCAACAACAAGTGGAATTCTGTCGACAACACCTCCAACGACCAGGCCAACTGGTCCAATGAGTACACCGGCCGCCTCAATGACGGTTACCAGTATCCTTTGAACACTTCAGCTTCTTGGGTACGCAAGCAGGCCAGCTACGCCAACGGCTTCCTCGGATGGCCTTGGCTGTACCTCAATCTCAAGTTCCGTCCCCACAACGGGGCCGCCCTTGACATCAACACCGGCGGAGCCGTTGACTTCCCGATGATGAGGGTCGAGGAGATGTACTTCATCAAGGCTGAGGCCGCCCTCCACACCTCGGGTGTGGCCGCCGCCAAGACAGCCCTTGAGGAGATCGTCAGGACCAGGAACAGCACCTACACCTGCGACAAGACCAGCGAGGCCGATGTTCTCGAGGAACTTATATTCCAGAAAGACATCGAGTTCTGGGGAGAGGGTGTCAACTATTTCGACGACAAGCGCCTCGAGAGGGGACTCTACAGGGCCTACTACGGATCTTCCGTGACCCGTGTCCAGCAGCTCATCAACTGCTCCGGAGTCTTCCCTGGATGGACCCCCATGTTCTCACAGACCGAGATGAACGCCAACAAGGCGATCACGGACTACAACACTCCGCTCAACGCTTTCGCCAACTACCAGTATTGGACCGATCTCACGGAGGTCACCGACCACTATGGCGAGCCGCTTGACCTGGACAGTCTCCCGTTCTAATTAATAAACGAATGAACAGTATGAAGACAAATAGATTATTATCATTCTTGCTGATCGCCTCCGCCACATTGCTCCTTGGAGCTTGCTCTGACAAGGAGGAGTCGGGATCCGATCTGAGCGGGCAGGGTTTCTTCTCGCAGCCCACCCTCATCTACAGCCTGAGTGGCGCATCTTCCATCTCAGTGCCTGTGGTCCGCCTCGGTACTGGAGGTGACATCACTGTCAACATCACATCTTCCGGAGCCTCCGAGTTCACGGTGCCCTCATCGGTCACCATCGCTGACGGCGACAGGATCGGGGCCTTTGACGTGACCTTCAACCCCTCTGACCTCGCCTACATGGAGAGCTACATCATTGATCTCAATATCAACGGGTTCTCATCCATCTATGGTTATGGCAACGCCAGGCTCCAGATCGAGAATCCTATGCCCTCCGACTTCCCTTATTCCTCTTATGGCGAGGGAACCATCGTCGAGGGATGGTGGGGAGAAGAAGAGGAGAAAGAGCTCATGTACCGCGACTGCGGTGGCGGCATCTACCAGTGCTACCTTCCCGAATGCTGGGGACA
>JAFVED010000031.1 GCA_017478125.1 Bacteroidales bacterium
ATCAATTACCCGAATCTCTATGCCGCCATGTATCTGGTGGCCGGTCAATGGGAGCCGGAGGATCGCGCGTCCCTTGCAGACAAGAAAATATGAATTGTCGTCTCAGAGGATGACCAGCGGGCTTATCCTGGAATGAACGCGATTACGGACCATCTGGCCACCCGAGGCGCGGCAGCACACATGGGAACTTTTCCGGTAGCCTATACATTCACTCCAATTCTCGAATGGCTGTTTGAGCAAACAAAATAAGGATCAGGATGGGACGGGACGCGCAAGCGGGAAGCCTAACGGCCACCGCCACCACGGCCGCCGCCACTGTAGCCGCCACCGCCGCCTCTCGAGGTGTGGCCTCCGTATCCTCCCCTGCTTCCGGAATAACTGCCGCCACCGCCCGATCCGTAATAACGAGTAGGACGCGAGGCACTTACGATAGCGTTTGAGAGACTCCTGGACAGGGCCTGACTGCCGGTGAGCATAGATGAGAACGTCATATAGTCGTACCGGAAAGTCTCCTCAAAAAACTTGGGATCGATGTCCTTGAGCTGTTTCGCCACTTTGTCGGCTATCCCGAAAAGAGCGGCATAGACGAGATAGTCCTTCCACAGTCTCGACTCGATGGCCTCCCTCCGCGCGACCAAGGTGAAGTCTTCCAGGAACTTCTTCAGCCCCACCAGCTCGCGGGCGGCGGCTTGACCGTCTTTCGTGAACTTGTCCGATATCATGAAACCCTTGGCCCTGAATTTGGCGGCCCCTTCCGAACGGGACGAGTTGGACCACATGTAAACCTTGGAGTCATGCTTGGAGGCCCACCTGGAGAACTCCTTGTCCTGTAGGACATTATCCGAACCGGCAGCCTCTTTGAGCATCTTGTACAGTTCCAAGCTGGAACCCGAGAGATCCGCCGCTCCTCTCTCGGAAGAGAAAGAGATTTCCACCTTGCCGGAAGCGAGTTCGCTTGTCACCTCAAGATTACCCTGGTAGATCAGCCTGAGAATCTCAGCTAATGGCAGATTGTTCGCCAGATTGTTCTCTCCAAGGCGCCGAAGCACATAATCAGCCATCTGCAGATCCCCGTCCATAGGAATATCCCTGTACCAATCGACCTTGTCCGGCGATATGCCTCCAAGAAGCCTGCGCTTTTCCCTCTTGCTGACCTTGGCACCGTGTCTCCTGGACAAGCGGACGAAAGGCCGGATGAAAAACAGGTAGAAAAGCCCTATCATGAACAGTCTGGAGAAGATCTCCGTCCCGGCTCCGTATTCATCTTCATCGTCCGCGAACGAGGCCCCATTCAAGGCCACGTCAAGAACCTCCCGGAAATCTTTCTCCCGTATGCTCAGGGGCTCGAACAGGCCCTTGTCGAAACGTAGCAGGATGATCGCCGAGTCATCGGTGCGGAAAGGGCTGGTGGACTCAAAGACTATGGTGCTGTCAGTGAAAGTCGTGGTTCCCTCAAAGCCGAACCCCCAAGCCCTTGTGTTGGAGGTGTCCAGCTGAGCCTCCCGCGACCTGACAGTCACCCTCACACGCCTTGGAGGAGCGCTCAATCCCGGGGACACCACCTGCAGGTGGAGCATGTCGTAGTCATTCAGGGACTTCACCGCGTTGATCATCGGATAGATGGCGTAAAACACCCTGTCTCCCCGAGGCGCTATTCCCCAACACAACTCCACGCCATCGTCTTTATGGACGATTCCGGACTTGCCGGCTTTCTGTTCAAGTGTACGGCTGACATCCCACTCCCCCATGTCCTCAAACCTGTCGCCGTCGCCGTCAAGGACAATAAGGCTCGGTATTATTATATCTCCCAGGTTCTCCCTCACAAGGTACCATTCCGTGATACTCGGACCTGTGTTGATGTCCCAGCGCTCGTTGAAGATGGCAGAGCCTTTGTCAAAGAGATCGACAGTGATGTCTACATCCCGGATCTCCTGCTCCTGGGCGAAAAGCCCCGAAACGGGGAAGATAAGCGCGATAACTGCTGACAGGACTCTTTTCACAGGTCAAATGACGTCTAATTGTCGTACTTCCCATCAAGGACATCCCGGACAGCCTCAAGATACCCGAAGCCGTTGAGGCGGTCAGGAAGCAAATAACTGCCCTCGACCCACTCGTTCCATGCGTTTATCATCATGAAGCGGGGCTGGTCAGGATGTTTTTCGACATATTCCTTGGCCTTGGAGAGGAAGGTGGCGAAGGCCCGCGGAGTGTTGTTCCAACGGGTAGCGTCGTCAGGCCCTTTCGCCGGGAACCTGGGCGTGTCGTCCCAGCCTATCGACACGCATGGGAACACGGGGACATCAAAAACCTCGTCCATCTGCGCGCGGATCTCGATGGCCTCCGCTCCATGGACAAGATAGTCGGGATTGAAACCGCCCATGTTGTAGAGAGCCTCACTGTTGATTCCGAGGGCGGAGATATTCTTACGCATAGCCTCGATACGCTCCTGACCCATCCTGGAGCCTCCTCCCTGGACCTCCTGAAGATGGAGTCCCGGGAAACCGGCCTTCCTGACCTCAGAACGGAAATAATCCATCGCCTTGGCAGCCTCTTCGAGGGATCCGAAACTCCTGACGAAATTGCCGATGGAGAATATGGCGAAGACGGGACAGCCGTCAATCTTCACATACTCAGGAAGTTTGAAATACTGGTTGATCACCCTGTCGACCACCTTCTTGAACTGGTCCCAGTCAACATCGGGATTGAAAAGACGGTCCTCCCTGTCTCCCCATTTGTGATAGTTCCAGTAGTTGTACTTCACATCGTGGTTCGCCCACATGATGTAGAAATTCATCTTGCTGTGGCTCGGAGCTCCCAGGAAGCCGTCATTCAGGGCACTCTCCAGATAGGGGCCGCTGTAGCCCTCGGGATCGTTGTACCAGTACCAGTCATAGATGAAAGTGTTGACTCCGTACTTCAGCGCGGTCTGTATCCACTTCTCCACAACCACGGGGTCGTTATCCATCTCGTATCCCCACAACGGCTGGCGCGGCTGGTAGTGCCCGGGAAAACGCTTGTCACCCTGCCTGATGACCTCCCACTCCCCTATTCCCTCTTCCCAGAGCCATTTATGGCCAAGGGGATCATCGTGGCATGAGGGCCAGACATAGGCGCAGACGTAACTGTCAACCGGCCTCGTGAAAGGGACCGCCGAGTCACTGACATACACATCACCGTCCCCGCACGAGAGGATCAGGTGCCCATCGGAGATTCCAAGCCCCTCAGGCTCACCGGGGACCCCGCCAAGACCAGCGCGAAGAACCTCCTTTCCAGTCTCGAGATCAACGACCACAAGACAGCTGTTCCCGGGCAGTCCGAAGACCTGGTAAAGCTTGCCCCCGTAGACAGTGGCTCCCTGGGTAGCCAGTTTGAAATCAGTGCAGAAACGGGCCTGGATATCCTTCGTGGACAGTTCCACCACCTTTCCCTCTTTAGGGGAAGGGAGCCGGAAACGGAGAATCTGGACGGCGTTCCCGTGGTCCGGATCCTTCCAGCTTTCCCTAGAGAAACCCGTGAGGTAAAGGAATCCGGCATCCAAGTCAAGAGCCAGATTGGGATAATAAAGCCCCATCTCCACCGGTTCGGGGAAAACTATTGTCTGGACAACAGAAGCGGACACATTCCCGTCCCGCCCCTTCTTAAGGCGATATACGACAGCCTTGTGTTCCTTCACATTCTCCTGGCTGGCATACAGCAGCGGGTAAGGGTCGGACGCCTCATACCTCACGTTGGAGAAAGAGGCGGTGTTGTTGTGCCAGGTCTTTAGCGGCTCGACAGCGATCTCTCCCAGGAAAGAGCCGTCAGCCAGGTTGTACATGACAATCGGCTTGTTGCCGTCGTGAAGCTGGAAGAGCACGCCCTCCGCCACGGAGGCTCCCTGGATGCCGTATTTGTGACCGCGGCTGTGATCCTCATGGAATATTTTCCGGAACGAGACTTGCCCCTGGGCCAAGGCCAAAGTGGAGGCAAGAGAAGCGAAAAACAAAAGGAAACGTCTCATACTCAATTATTTTACCTGGTCTCAAACTCGGCCTTGACAGCCTCATAACTTTTAAGGTCACCTATGTCGAAGCGCTTGCCGGGCATCTCCATCGCATGGACAGGAACCTTCCCCGAAAGCCAGGCTACAAGGCTTCCAGGAGCGTCCGTCCCGCATCCTGAGGCGATCGCCTCAGGAATCAGGGCGGCGTCCGCCTTGGTATAATAATAGAACGGCGGACATGCCCAGTGCCCCTTTGGATCGGCAGGCTTCTCCTCCATGCCGAGAATCAATCCTTCCTCATCCACAACCATGACTCCACCCTTCCGGAGTATCTCGGCGGATTCCTCGTAATACCTAAGCGCGCAGGAGGTGCCACGCCCGATAGAGTAATCGATGAAGGCGCCGAGGCTGAAGTCCAGAAGGTTGTCCCCGGCTATCACAAGGAGGTCATCATCCAGGCCTAAAGTGTCGATGGCGAAGAGCATATCCCTCACCGCCCCGAGCCTGGTCTCATTGGTTGAGGTGCCGTCATCCACGACCTTGATGTCCTCGGGACGGCCGGCGGCCCAGTCCTCGAATATACGGGCGAACCTGTGGTTGGAGATGACGACAAAACCGTCGACCTTTCCGGTAGCGGCAATATCCTCGACAAGCCAGTCCAGGATCGCTTTCCCACCGACATCCAGCAGTGGTTTAGGGAAATTATCAGTCAAAGGGCGCAGCCTGGTAGCGTAGCCAGCCGCGAGGATCAAACACTTCATAACCGTCTGATTATAAACTATATCTTGACTCCGTCCGCACTGTGGCAGACATAAGCCGAATAATGTCCTTTCAGATCAGGGAACTCCGACAGATATTCCCTTTCCACCTTCTCAAAGACGCTGTCCCGGAAAGAAGGGTCGATCAGCGCCATACAACAGCCCTTGAAACCGGCCCCACTGAAGCGCCCCCCATAAATGCCGTCCGTCCGGGTCATAATGTCATATATCTTCTTGAGCTCCGGTGAGCCGGTCTCCCAGCTCACGATCGAGGAGTGGCCGCTCTCAAAACTGAGCCGTCCATATTCCTCAATATCGCCCCTCCGCCATGCCTCGGCGCCACGCTGAACCCTGTCAAACTCCGTGTACCAGTGCTGGGCGCGCTTGCGCCAGTTGTCGGGAAGCCTGTCCTTGTAGGTCTCGAACACATCCCTCGGAACCTCCCTCAAGTGGGTTTCCTTGAACTTCCCGTACTCCATCCCGGCATAAGCCTTCAGGGCATAGGCGGCGCTACGGCACTCGTCAACCCTCATGTTGAACTTGCTCCCGGCAAGAGTCCTCTCCACGCCGCTGAAGAAGATGGCTATCTCATAGGGCTTCATGTCAGGAGAGGACGGGATCAACTCGTAACTGTCGTCCATCGTGTCCAGATAGAGGAGGTGGTCCTTCCTGGAGAACACCTCACAGCTCTGGTCGAGCTTTCCGCTGGACACCCCCACATATTTGTTCTCGGCGGCCATGGCCATGGCGATCAGTTCCTTGTCGTCCAGATGGAGCCCGTTGACACGGCAGAGAGCCTTCATGAACGAGATGGTGACGGCGGCGGAAGAAGACAGCCCGCCGATCGGGAGGGATCCTTCGATCACCCCGCTCAGACCAATACGCAGAGGATAAAGCTGGATCAGTTCCCTGGTGACTCCGCGGAGATAATCCGCCCAGTCGCCCTGTTTTTCCTCCGGTATGGCCCGGAGATGCCACTGGGCCCTTTTCTCGAACTGAAGGGAGGCCAGTTCCACAACCCCATTCCGCTTGGGAGAATAGGCGATGTGGATCCCCTTGTCGATAGCCAGTCCGGTGATCTTCCCGAGCTGGTGGTCGGAATGGGCCCCGATAGGGCAGACACGATAAGGACAGAAGGAAAGCCCCTCGGGTTCCCTCTTGTAGGTCTCCCTGAATTTCTGCTGGCAATCCATAGGAGTTACAGCCTTTCCTTTATAGCTTTTGTCTGCTCCTCGTAACCCGGCTTCTCAAGAAGGGCGAACATATTCTTCTTGTAGGCCTCGACTCCGGGCTGATTGAATGGGTTGATGCCCAGCACATAAGCGCTGATCCCGCAAGCATATTCGAAGAACTGGAAGAGGCCGCCGAGATTGTAGGCATCCAGTTTCTCCACGCTGATCTCTATCTGCGGCACCCCACCGTCGATGTGGGCGAGCGTGGTGCCAAGCTGTGCCATGGCGTTGCAATGCTCGACATGCTGCCCGGCAAGGTAATTGAGCTGGTCAAGGTTCTGCGGATCGGAACCGATCACGACACTCCGGTCGCAACTGGCGACACTCACCACGGTCTCAAACATTATCCTCTCCCCCTCCTGGATGAACTGACCCATGGAATGGAGATCGGTGGTGAAATTGACTGAAGCCGGGAATATTCCCTTGAGTTCTTTTCCTTCCGACTCGCCGAAAAGTTGCTTCCACCACTCGCCGAGGTACTGGAGTTTCGGGTTATAGGCGACAAGGATCTCCACCTTCTTTCCAAGGATCGAGTAAAGCAGGTTCCGCATCGCGGCGTACCGCACCGCGGGGTTGTCCGCGGACCTCTCGGAGCAGGCCTTCTCCATCTCCCTCGCTCCGGCGAGCATCGCGCGGATGTCGAAACCGGCAAGGACAATCGGAAGGATGCCTACAGGGGTCAGGACAGAATAGCGCCCGCCCACATTGTCAGGAACCACAAATGTCTTGTATCCTTCCTGGGTGGAGAGGGTTTTCAGGGCTCCCTTCCTGGCGTCAGTGATGGCGACAATCCTCTCGGACGCGTCGGCGTAGGTCTTCTCAATGTGTTCCTTGATCACCCTGAAAGCCACGGCCGGCTCGGTGGTTGTGCCCGACTTCGAGATCACGACAGTGGCGGCGTTTCTCTCTGAGACAAGATCCATCAGCTCGGCAAGATAATCCTCCGAGAGATTGTTCCCGGCGAAAACGACCTCAGGAGCGTCTTTCTTGCCGGAAAGCTGCTTGGCGAAACTGTGGGAAAGAGCCTCGATGGCGCAGCGGGCTCCGAGATAGGATCCCCCGATGCCTATCACGACCACCAGATCCACACCTTTCCCCGCCCAACAGTCTCTGACCGCCTCACACTCGGCGATCAGGGACTCAGGGGTCCCGGAAGGGAGATGCTTCCAACCGATGAAATCATTTCCAGCCCCGCTTCCACTCTCAAGGACATCCAGGGCGTCAAGCGCCTTCTTGACATAAACCTCACTATCAGCGTCTTTTACAAAGGGGACGCAACCTCCCAAATTGACTTTTACCATATCAAAAAATGTTATTGTTTTCATCTGTCACAGTTTACAAAAATAACCATTTCCGGGAAAAGTCAGAAAGATTATTCTTATATTTGTGTAACATGAATATAACACAAAACTCAATCAATATGCGTAAATCTATCAGAACAGCGGCTGTCGCCGCCATCGTGGCCATCGCCGCGTCGTGTTCCCCGAAAGTGGCCATCACCGCCCACAGGGGCTATTGGAACTGTGAGGAGGCGGGATACGCCGAGAACTCGATCAAGTCCCTTGAGCTCGCCCAGAAGAACCACTTCTGGGGCAGCGAGTTCGATGTCCACATCACCTCCGACCTCGTCCTTGTCGTCCACCATGACAGGGACATCAAAGGTGTGAATATCCAGACCCACGACTACGCCGACTTCAAGGATTACCGCCTCAAGAACGGAGAGAAACTCCCCACCCTCGACGAATACCTGACCCAGGGAGAGAAGGGCGGCACGGTGCTGGTCTTCGAGCTCAAGAGCCAGATTGACAAGGCCCATGAGGATTACATGGTCGACAAGAGCATAGAGGCCCTCAAGAGGCACGGGCTCTTCGATCCCAAGAAGGTGATCTGCATCTCCTGCAGCCGGAACATCTGCGAGAGGATAGCCGCCCTGTGCCCCGGATTCACCAACCAGTACCTTGAGAAGGACCTGACCCCTGATGAGGTGGCCGCCAAAGGTGTCAACGGCATAGATTACCACTACAGCGCCTTCCAGAAGAACCCGGGATGGGTTTCCCAAGCGCATAAGAACAAGATGAGCGTCAATGTCTGGACCGTCGAC